>NZ_JBFAOC010000008.1:171926-199990 GCF_040675055.1 Micromonospora sp. NPDC049662 | reverse complement strand
CTTCTGTGCCGCGCTGGTAGTATTCAGCCAGGTGGTGCTGTCGCCTCCCCCCGCCGGCCCCGCCCGCCCCGCCCGCCGGCGCCCGTCCGTCGCCGGCGCCCGTCCGTCGCCGGCGCCCCCGATCGCCGACCCCGATTGGCGTGCGTCGACCCCGCCGCCCCCTCGTCGGCGCGGTCGATCCGCCGCGAGCGAAGTGTTCAGCTTGCGGTCGCGCCGATGCGCGGGGGCGTGGCCGTGCCGTGGACGCGCTTGGCGTACGTGCGGTAGAGCCGGGGTCCGACGATCGGCATGAGCAGCCGCGCCGGCAGCGGGGCGTGCGCGAGCACCGCCTTGATCACCGCGGCGTCGCCCTCGTACATCGCCATCCCGAAGATCAGCGGCAGGTCCTTCTTCGGGGTGTCGTTGAGCCCGTGCTCACCGAGCTTCGCCCATTCGGCCGCGGTGACGTACCGCTGCGCCAGCGGCAGGATCTCGGCCTCCTCGAGGGCCATGTGCTCGGCGGCGACGGTCCGGAGCTGCTCCAGGGCGTCGGCCACGGCCGCGCCGTCGTGTCCGGTCCGACGCCATGCGGGGAGCAGCGCGACGACCGCCTCGTAGGCCTGCTCGATGCCGTGGTGCTGGGCCTGCATCGCGGGGACGACGGCGGCCGCCTCCGCGCCACCGCGCTCGGCGAGCAGCGGCCACAGGAAGAGGTCCTCACCCTCGTGGTGCAGGTGCAACTGCTGGCACAGGAGCGCGGCGTGGGCGCCGACGACGTCCGCGCGCTTCGCGTCGCCGGGCCGTACGCCGCGGACGAGTTGTGGGAGCAGGCCGAGCTCGCGACGGAACATGATGTGCACCATGTACATGTCGCGGACGTCGGCCATCGCTTCCTGGTGGGTCTGGTTCACGGTTCCCTTTCCACGGATTCGGTGGGTCGAACACGACGATCATTCGCGCCGCCACTTGGAACCCACTTGGAAGGAGGGAGTCAGTCGGCCAGCGCCGCCGTCGCCTGGGCCAGCCAGTGCGGCGCCTCCCACCGGCGCGCCAGCGCCGCCGCCAGCCGGAAGTGTTCCGCGGCCTCCTCGGTACGACCTGTCAGGCGGAACAGCTCCCCGAGCGTCAGCGCGACCGGTCGTACCACGGCCGCCGTGGTGGAGAGCCCGGCCAGTTGATCACGGAACGGGAGCAGCGCGTCGATCACCGGCTGCGCCAGGTCCCGCCGACCCAGGGCCACGATGACCATCGCCCGTACGCTCAGCAGGGACGACTGGAAGTAGTCGGGGCGGTAGGTGTGCCGGCCGATCGGCATGGCCCGTGCCTCGTCCACCCGGCCGCTCTCGATCAGCGCCAACGCCAGCAGGTCGTCCACGATCGGCCCCAACGACGGCCGCATCCTGCGGGTCGCCTCCACGTGCTCGCCGAAACGGCCCTGGCTCATCAGCAGGGTCGCCACGGCAAGGTAGTGGAAGGCCTCCGCGTGCAGCGATCCCTGCCGCCGCATCTGCTCGGCGACCTCGTCGTAGTGCCTCCGCGCGGTCACGAAGTCACCGGCGACGTGTGCGAGCACGGCCAGGGAACACAGGTGGAGAACCTGCGCCTCCTTGAGCTGGTACGTCTCGGCCAGCTGCCCCTGCCGCGTGACGCTGGCCCGGAGCTGCTCCGGGTCGTTGAGCGCGGCGGCGCAGTGACCGACCACCTGCTCGGCGACCCAGCGCCAGGTCACCAGGCCGTGCTCGTCGGCGAGGTCCCGCAGCTCCCGGGCCAGCTCCAGGCGCTGCGGGGCCTCCAACTCGTAGTTCAGGGTGCGGGCGCGGGCGGCCAGCGCGAGGGCGCGCAGCTCGGGGTCATCCAGCCGCCGGGAGACCGCCACGGCCTCCCTCCCGGCCGCCACGCCGCGTGGGTCCGCTTCCCCGTCCAGCTCGGTGGCGAGCGCGTCGAGCAGCCGGCACCGGGTGACCGGGTCCAGGTGGTCGGCGCGCAACAGCCGCGTGAGCAGCTCGACGGCGGTGTGGTCCACGGCGCCGTACTCATGGCGCAGCCAGGGGCTCGGCACGGTCCACGCGGTGAAGGCCGCGATGAGCAGCTCGTCGCGGCCGGCCGCGATGGCGATGTCGACGGCCCGCGTCCGCGTCCGCTGGGCGGCGGCCACCGCGCCGGCCCGGGCCTGGGCGCGCAGCAGCCGGCCCAGCAGGTCGACCCGGAGCGCGTCCCGGTCCCCGGGCACCGACGCGGCCGCGTCGACGGCGTTTGCGAGCAGTTCGATGGCGGCGTCGTACGCGTACCGACGCTCGGCCAGCTCGGCGGCGCGGACGGCGTACTCGACGGCGAGGGGCGCGGTGTCGGTCGACGCGGCGCGCGAGTAGTGGTACGCCAGGGCCGGATAGTCGTCCGGGTCGAGTCGGCGGGTGACGGCGGCGATCCGGGCGTGCAGGCGGGTACGGCGTAGCTGCGGCAGGTCGCGGTAGATGGTGTCGCAGACCAGACCGTGGACGAAGCGGACCCGTCCCGGCGCCGGCTCGGTGAGCAGACCGGCGCTCAGTCCGGCTTCCAGCCCGCCCAGGACGGTGCCCTCGTCGGCGCCGGAGGCGTCGACGAGGGTCCGCACGTCCGCCTCCCGGCCCACGGTCGCGGTGAGGCGCAGCACCGACACCGCCGCCGACGGCAGGTGGGCGAGTCGTCGACGCAGCACGTCGCGGACGCCCTCGGGCACGTCGGAGGTGGCGACGAGGGTGCCCTCGGCGGCGAGCAACCGGGCCGACTCGCGGACGTAGAAGGGGTTGCCGCCGGTGCGTTCGGCCAGCGCGGCGACGGTGTCCGGATCGACGCTGGTCCGGGCCAGCGCGCCGAGCAGCCGTTCGACCTCGGGCGTCGTCAGACCGCCCAACGCGATCCGCTGCGGCGACCGGCGGGCCAGGACGGCCATGGTGTCGGCGAGCCGTTCGGCGTTGTCGGCGGGCCGTAACGCCGCGACGAACAGCACCGCGCCCGCCGTCGTCTCGGCCACGCTGGTCAACAACAGCAGCGTCTCGGCGTCCGCGGCGTGCAGGTCGTCGAGTACGACGGCGACCGGTCGGCCGGCGGCCGCGGCGTCCAACCAGGCGGCCACGGCGCGATGCAGCCGGAACCGGCCGGCGGTGACGTCCCCACCGACCTCCCCGTCGCCCTCGTCGAGCAGCGGTGCGAGCGCCGGGGCGAGAGCACCGGGCGGCGCCTGGAGCGCGAGGCGCCGTAGCGCCTCGACCCACGCCCAGGCCGGCGGGGCGCCCTCGGCCTCGGGGCAGCGACCGAGGGCGACCAGCCAGCCGGTGGCGTTCAGGTCCTCGACGAACCGGCTGAGCAGACGCGTCTTGCCGGCGCCCGCCTCCCCGCTGACCAGCGCGACACGCGGGCCACCTACCCGCGCCTCGGCGGCTGCCTGTCCGAGGGCCGCCAACTCGGCCTCCCGGCCGACGAACGTCTCCTCCGGCCGCTCGGCCCCGGCGGCCGTCGTCGCGGCGGCCGGCGGGAGCAGGTCCAGACGTTGGCCCAGGATCGCGGCCTCGACCTCGACCAGCGCCGGGCCGGGGTCCAGGCCGAGCTGGTCCACCAGGGTCGCCCTGGCCCGCCGCAGCGCGGCGAGCGCGTCGCCCTGCCGGCCGGTACGCCACAACGCCAGGGCCAGCAGCCGCCACGCCTCCTCCCGCAGTGGCGCCTGGCGGGTCAGCAGCTCCGCCTCCGGCACCGCCTCGGCGGGGTCGCCGCCGCGCATGGTCACGTCGACCAGCAGCTCCCGGGCGACCAGTCGCAGCTCCTCCAGGCGCAGCACCTCCGGCTGCGCCCACGGCTCACCGACGAATTCGGCGTACGCCGGGCCGCGCCACAGGTCGAGTCCGGCGCGGAGCAGCTGACGGGCCCGCTCCGGGTCGGTCGAGCTGACCGCGCGAGCCTCGGCCAGCAGCGACTCGAATCGGCTGGCGTCGACGGCGTCGGCCGGCACCCGCAGGGCGTACCCGGGTGGCACGGTGACCAGGACCCGCGCCGGCGCCCGGCGCTCGCGGGTCGGCTCGACCACGCGGCGCAGGTGCGAGACGTACGCCTGCAGCGAGACGATCGCCCGTGGTGGGGCGTCCCCCCGCCACAGCAACTCGATCATCCGGCCGACGGAGACGACCTCGCCGCGGGCCGCCAGCAGCAGCGCGAGCACGGCGCGTTGACGGGGGCCGCCGAGGTCGGTCGGTCCGCCGGTGTCGACCTCGACCTCGAGCGGTCCGAGCACCCGTAGCAGCATGACTGGGCCAATCCTAGTCAACGGCGTCGGGCGATCCGCCCGTGCACGGTCACGCCCGGGTCGCCGCGGTCAGGCCGCGGCGGCCAGGTCGCCCGGCGCAGGCGTCACCGGTAATCGGAATCCGGTCCGGGCGCGGCCGGGGCGAAGCGCCGTCCGGGCGCGGCCGAGCGTCGGGGCGCTCGTTCCCACCGGCGCAACGTCGTCCCCGGTGACCGCGCGTAGTCGGCGGCGGACCGGCGCACGGTCGTCCGGCCGCGTCGGCGCGGCGGGCGTGGGGGCCTCCGGGGCGGTGGGAAGCGGTCGGAGAATCGGCGCGCGGTCGGGCGTCGGTCCCGCCGCGTTGGCTGCGCGCCGCTGCTGACCGGTGGGCGGCAGCGCCGCGAGGCCGCCGACGGTGTCGGATGCCGGATTCTCGGCGGCCCGCCGGGTGAGCACGGCGCGCAGGGCGTGGGGAAGACGCTCGGCGGCGACCTGACGCAACGCCGGCGCGACGAACGCGTACCCGCGGACGCGGTCGTCGCGCAGCAGTCCGGCGGAGACGAGGGCGCGCAGCAGGGGAGCGGACCTCCCCGGCCGCCACCCCAGCGCCTGGTCGACGGCCGGGCCGGAGAGCAGGCCCGTGAGGGTGCCGGCGGCCATCAGCACCGCCCGGCCCTCACCGCCGAGCCGGTCCAGCTCGGCGCCGGTGCTGCGACGTACCGGTTCGGGCAGCGTCGTCGGGTCCGCTCCCGCCGCGATCGAGGTGACGTATGCGACGGCGTGCCCGGGCCGGCCGCCGACCAGCGGCAGCAGCCGGTCGGCCAGGGCCACCGGCTGCCCGGCGCGGGTCAGCAGGTGCCGCAGGAGGCGGCCGGACTGGACGGCGGCCAACGGTCGGATCGGCACCCGCCGGGCGGGACCCGGCCGGGTGTCGGCCCACTGCGGCTGGTGCACGGTGAGCACGGCCAGCGGAACGCCCCGCACCGTGGCCGCGGTGAACAGGTCGTGCAGGAAGCGACTCACGGCCGGCGCGGCGCGGTCCACATCGTCCACGGCCACGACCAGCGGCCGATGGGCGGCCAGCCGCAGGAGGGCGTCGCGGCAGATCGCCGCGGCGGCGAGCGCCTCGACCGAGGCGTCCGGGGTGGTCAGCAGCCGGTGCAGCGCCGGCACCGCCGCCGCGACGCGGTCGGGCGGGTACAGCGGCGTCAGGGCGTCGGTCAGGCGTTCGCGGACCGCCGCCGGGCCGTCGCCGGGGCGGGTGCCGGCCAGGACGCGGACCAGCTCGGCGACCGGCGCGAGCACCTGATCGGGGTACGGCGGGCAGCCCACCACGCACCAGCGCACCGGCAGCCCGTCCACCGTGTGCAGCGTCCGGCTCAGCTCGTGCAGCAACCGGCTACGGCCGCTGCCGCTCGGGCCGACGAGGGAGATCCAGCGCGGTTCGCGTGTCCGCAGGGCCTCGCTCACCTGCTCGCCGATGCCGGCCAGTTCGCGGCGACGCCCGATGAGCGGGCCGTCGTGCCGGTCGGCGCCGGGACGGGCGGGACCGCTGGCGTGCCACACGGGCATCGGCGCCAACCGGCCGGCCACCGGCATCGGCGCGAGTTGACGCTGGGCGATGAGGCCGGCGGTGGCCCGCGCGGTGACCGCGCACAACGCGACACCGCCGGGTGCCGCGTACCCCTGTAGGCGGGCCGCGGTGGTGATCACCGCGCCGCTGGCCACGCCGTGACCACCGCTGACCGCGTCGCCCAGGTCGACCACCACCTCGCCGGTGGCGATCCCGACGCGCACCCGCAGGGTGATCTCGCCGAGGATGGGACGGCGGTCCAGCGCGGCCTGGATCTCCAGCCCGGCCCGCACCGCCCGGTACGCGTCGAAGCCGTCGGAGTGCCGCGCCCCGAACAGCGCCATCACCGCGTCGCCGACGTACTTCTCCACCACGCCCTGCCAGCGGCGCAGCACCCCGGCGACCCGTTCGAAGTAGGCCCGTTGCAGGGCGCGGACGTCCTCGGGGTCGAGCTGGTCGACGAGCGCGGTGGAGCCGACGATGTCGACGAAGAGGACGCTGACCGTCCGGCGTTCCTCGGGCACCGGCCAGTGTGGGCGGTCGGTCCGCTGTGTGTCGGCGACGATGGTGATCATGGGTGGCGCACCCGACCTTCCCGGGTGATGGGCTGACGACCCTCGGAGATTGGCATCCCTGGGCCGACAGGGGATCGGCAGAACGACGTATGTCGGCCGCCCGCAACCTTTAGTCGCAATGTCGACGCGAGGAGTACCACAAGCGGCAGATGGCCGTAGAACGGTCGGGGGGCCTGTGATTAGGCTGCGTGCCATGGCCAGCGATGTGGACACCGCACCGCTCGTGGGCCGGGCCGAGCTGGTACAGACGGTTCGGTCGGCGCTTCTCGGTGACGTGGCACAGGGACAGACGGCCGCCGTCTTCCTTACCGGCGAGAGCGGTGTGGGCAAGACCCGGATCCTCGGCGAGGTCGGCGTCCGACTGCGTGCGGCGGGCGCGTTGGTGTTGACCGGCAGTTGCCTGGACATCGGCGACGCCTCCCCACTGCACCCGTTGCTCCAGGCGCTGCGGCGTTTCGACGCCGACCTGACCGCCGCGCAGGCGCGCACCTCCTCGGCCGTACGTGGGCTGTTGCAGGTGTTCGCCGACGAGACCGGCGGCCCGGACGGCGCGGGCACCCTGTTGGAACGCGTCTCCCGGGGTCTGCACCTGATCGCCGAGGGACGACCGCTGGTGCTGATCCTCGACGACCTGCAGTGGGTCGACCGCAGCACCCGGCAGCTCCTGCTGTACCTGTTGGCGGGTCTGGGCGACCTGCAACTCTCGGTGCTGGCGGCGGTACGCGCCGAATCGTTGCAGGGCGCGCATCCGCTGCGCCGCGTGCTGACCGAGCTGCGCCGGCTACGGACGGTACGGGTGCTCGACCTGTCTCCGCTGGACCGCGCCGACACCGAACAGCTCGCCGCCGCGGTGGTGGGCCGGCCGCTTGCCGTCGAGGCGGCCGAGCAGGTCTGGCAGCGCAGCGGCGGCAACCCGTTCGTCATCGAGGAGCTGGCCCGCGACCTGCGGGACGGGCGGGACGGGCTGTCCGAGACGCTGCGCGAGATCTTCCTCGACCGGGTCGACGCGTTGCCGCAGCACGCGCACGCCGTGGTGCATGCCGTGGCGGCCGGCGTCGAGCCCGTGCAGCACTGGTTGTTGGCCGAGGTGCTGCACCTGCCCGACGGCGAGTTGATCGAGGCCGCGCGGGCCGCGGTCGCGCACCGGTTGCTGGTCAGCGCCGACGACGGCTACCGGCTGCGGCACCGACTCGTCGCCGAGGTGCTGGCGCACGAGCTGCTGCCCGCCGAACGCTCCGGGCTGCACCGCCGCTACGCCGAGGCGCTCACCGCGGCGCCGGGCGAGCTGCGGCAGGCCCGGTTGGCGCATCACTGGCGGCTGGCCGGCGAGCCGGCCCGGGCGTTGCCGGCCGCGGTGGGCGCCGCGCAGGAGGCCGAGCGGCTGCACGGTTACGCCGAGGCGCACCGCCACTGGACGGTCGCGTTGCAGTTGGCCGGCGACTCCGGCTCGCCAGAGGTGGACCGGGTCGAGCTGCTCGGTAACGCGGCCGAGGCGGCCCACCACTGCGGTGAGCACGCCCGCGCCTTGGCGTTGCTGGAGGAGTTGGTCGCGGTGCGGGGTGGCGCGCCGAGCTGCGCGCTGCACATCCGCCGGGCGCGATACCTCGCCGCCGCGGGCCGCTCCGCCCTCGCCGAGAAGGAGTACGAGCGGGCCCTCGACGCGTCGGACTGCTCGCCACGGGAACGGGCGACCGCCGCCGCGCGGCTCGCCGAACTGCTGCTGCACCTGGGCCGGTACGCCGACGCGGGCCGGCGCGCGCGGGAGGCGCTGGCGTTGGCCGCCGAGGTGGAGGGGTCCACCACCGAGGTGGTGCTCGCCAGCTCGGCGCTCGGCTTCAGCGACGCGTACCTGGAGGACCCGGAGGCCGGGCTGGCCGTCGTGCGTCAGGCCCTGGAGACCGCCGAGCGCTCCGGCCAGCCGGAGGACGTGGCCTGCGCGTACCTGCACCTGGCGGAGCTGTTGACCGGGCCGCTGAACATCCTCGAAGAGGGTGTCGTGGTGGCCCGCCGGGGCGCCGAGCGGGTGGCCGAGCTGGGCCTCGGGCGTACCTATGAGACCCGTCTGTTGGCCATCGCCACCAACGGGCTGTTCCGGGTGGGGCAGTGGGCCGAGGCGGAGAAGGTGGTGGCCGCCGCGCTGCGGCACCGACCGTCCGGGGCGGACGCCGTCGAGCTGCTGCTGGCCCGGTGCCGGCTGTCGGTGGGCTACGGCGACATCGCGGCCGCCGACCGGGACCTCGACGCGGTGGCGACGGTGCTGGCCGGGGGCGGCGCCCGACACGTCATCCCGCTGCTCACGCTGCGCGCCGGGCTGTCGATGTGGGAGGGCCGGCACGATGTGGCTCGCCAGGCGGTGCAGCGCGGCCTCACCGAGAGTCGCTCGGACGACGTGACGATCCTGTCCGCGCTGGTCTGGCACGGGTTGCGCGCCGAGGCGGAGGCGCACGCCAGCCGTACCGTCGACGTGGACCCGACGGCGGTACGCCGGCTGCGGGACGTGGCCGAGCGGGTGGCGCGCAAGAGCGCCGCCGCGGCCCGACCGGTGCGGTCGGTGGTGGACGGCTTCCTGGCGCTGTGCGCCGCCGAGGTGAGCCGCCTCGACGGCAGCGACCCGGAGCTGTGGGCCACCTCGGTCGCCGAGTGGGACCGGCGTAACCACCCCTACCCGGCGGCGTACTCGCGGCTGCGCCAGGCTGAGGCCCTGTTGGCCCGACGGAGCCGGGTGGCCACCGCGGGCAAGTTGCTCCGGGAGGCGTACGGGGTGGCCCAGGCGTTGGGCGCCGTGCCACTGACCTCGGAGATCCGGGAGCTGGCCGGGCGGGCCCGGGTGTCCCTTCAGGAGCGGGACAGCGCCGACGGCGCCGGCTCGGTCGAGCCGGCCGACGACGAGTTGGCGACTCTCACCGCGCGGGAGCGGGAGGTTCTCGCGCTCGTCGCCGAGGGGTTGACCAACCGGGAGATCGGGCAGCGGCTGTTCATCAGCGAGCGGACCATCGGCGTGCACGTGTCGCATATCTTCGACAAACTGCAGGTCCGCACCCGCGTGCAGGCCAGCGCGATCCACCTGCGTAGCGCGCGCGGTTGACCAACCCACTACGTATCCCCGGCGCGCGTGTGCGCCGGGGATACGTCGTTCTACTGATCCCGGCGGCGGTTGCCGGCTGAGAGGCTGTGCCCCGTCGACGGCGTCGCGTAGGCGCAACGACCATCATGGAGGAGAGATGACCGAACCGGTCTGGGGGCCCGTGCACCGGGACATCGTCGACCTGCTCGCCGATCACCCGGCGGACGTGCCGGCGGTGGTCGACCATCTCACGAAGCTCCAGGACCTGCTGGTGCGGTTGCCTCCGTTGGAGGCGAGCTGCCCGCTCGCCGACTTCAACAGGTTGTACCTGACGATCACCAGCAGTGTGCTGGACGGCCTGTACGACGACCGTTTCGTCGACCCGGTCTTCCTCTCCCGCCTGGACGTCGAGTTCGCGGCCCGCTACTTCGACGCTCTGCGGCTCTGGACCGACTCCAGCCCGGGCACGCCGAAGGCGTGGTCGTGTCTGTTCTCGCGGATGCGGGGGCCTGACGCCCGCCCGTTGCCGTCGGCGGCGGCCGGTGTGAACGCGCACATCAACTTCGACCTGCCGTTCGCGTTGGTGACGACGTTCGACCACCTCGAGTCGGAGCCGGTCGACGGCACCGACCAGCACCACGACTACCTCGAGATCAACAACATCTTCGCCGACAAGATCCCCGGTCTGCGCCGGGGCTACCTGGAGCGGTGGCAGCTGCTCATTGACATGCTCAACGGCGACATCGACGACTGGTACCAGGGGGAACTGGTCGAGTACACCCGCGATGTCGCGTGGCGCAACGCGCAGAAGATCTGGCGGTGCCGGCACGATCCGGACGCCCGAGAGTGCGAGCGTCTGCGGCTGGACGACAACGCCGCTGCGCTTGGACGGTTGCTGCTCTCGCCCCTCGGGGCGTTCCTGCAGTAGCCGGGACGGGGGGTCCCCGCGCTCCGCCCGTGGGGGCGGCGGAGCGCGGGGGCGCAACCACCCGCCCGCTCCACCTACCCGCGCGGTCCGCCGGCACCCGTCGGCGGCGACCGGGTAGTCGGCCGGTCGGCCCGGGGGGTGTCGACCGTCTGCCGTCGTCGGCCGGCCCGGGGGGTGCCGGCCGGCGACGGGGGAGCGGCGGGTGCGGGGCGGGTGCGGCGAATCCGGGGGTGTCGACCGATGAGTTCCGGGTACGCCCGCGCCATGACCGTCCTGGACCGGCGTCGTCCCGCTGCCCGACCTCGTCCCGCGCGGCCCGGTCCGCTGCGTCCGGGCGGCCCGGTCTCGCGGCCGGCTGCCCGGCCGGGTGCCCGATGACCGACGTGCCGACCCGGCTTCCGTTCCGCTTCGACGCGGCGTTCCGTCCGGCACTGGCGCTGGTGGGGGTCCGCCCGGCGACGGCCTGGGTCGCCGTCGACGACCGGGACCTGGAGATCCGGTACGGGCCGTGGCGGCTGCGGACCGGCCGGGACAACGTGCTCGGCGCCGAGGTCGGCGGGCCGTACCGGTGGTGGCGGGTGATCGGCCCGCGCCTGTCGCTGGCCGACGGCGGCGTGAGTTTCGGCAGCAGCGCGCGGGCAGGGGTCTGCGTGCGCTTCGGCGTACCGGTGCCGGCCCTGTCGCCCGCGGGCTGGCCCCGGCACCCGGCGGCCACGGTCACCGTCGCCGACCCGGCTGCCCTGGCTCGGCTGCTCGGCGGACCGGACCTGCCCTGAGCAGCCCACCTACCTGTCCCGTTCGGCCGCTCGGGCCGTGGGCTGGCACCTACGGTCGGATCAGGACCTGCGAGGGTGGGACGGGCGATGGCTGACGAGCACCGGGCGAGACCGCGACGCTGGGGCGGACGACGCCACACGCCGACCGGGCCGGACCCGGCCCTGCGCGCGGCCCGCGACCCGGCCCGGCCGCACCCGGGCGGTCGGCCGGGTGTCGTGGTGCCGGAGCGGGTGGACAGCCCGGCCCGCTCGACGACGCCGGCCAGCCCGCTGCGGCGGTGGCTCTTCGAGCACCAGGTGCAGCCGCCGGGCCCGGAGACGAGCGAGGGGCAGAACCGCCGGCACGCCTGGTGGCAGGTGATGTGCCTGACCGGGGTGGACTACTTCTCCACCCTGTCGTACCTGCCGGGCATCGCGGCGGTGGCCGCTGGCGCGCTGTCTCCGCTGGCGACCCTGCTGATCGTCGCGCTGACCCTGTTCGGCATGTTGCCCATGTACCGGCGGGTCGCCCAGGAGAGTCCGCACGGGCAGGGTTCGGTGGCGATGCTGGAGCGACTGCTGCCGTTCTGGCGGGGCAAGATCTTCGTGCTCGTGTTGCTCGGGTTCGTGGCCACCTCGTGGATCATCACGATCACCCTGTCCTCGGCCGACGCCACCGTGCACCTGCTGGAGAACCCGTTCCTGCCGGACGCCCTGCACGGCCCGGCGGTGCCGGTGCTGCTCACCGTGGCGCTGCTGCTCGTCCTCGGCGGGGTGTTCCTGCTCGGCTTCCGTGAGGCGGTGGTGGTCGCCATCCCGTTGGTGGCCGTGTTCCTCGTGCTCAACGCGGTGATCGTGGTGGTCGCGGTGGCCCGGATCGCCGGCGATCCCACCATCGTGTCGAACTGGACGGCGGCGCTGACGGCGAGCGGCGGCGGACCCGCCGACGTGCTGCTCACCGCCGTGTTGGCCTTTCCGCTGCTGGTGCTGGGCCTGTCCGGCTTCGAGACCGGAGTCAGCATGATGCCCCTGGTGGCGGCCGACGGACCGGACCGGCAGGCCCGGCTCGCCGCCCGGATCCGGAACACCCGGCGGTTGCTCACCACCGCCGCGCTGATCATGTCGGTGTACCTCATCTCGACGACGTTCGTGACCACCGCGCTCGTCCCGGCCGCCGAGTTCCGGCCGGGTGGGGCGGCGAACGGACGGGCGCTGGCGTATCTGGCGCACACGTACCTCGGTGAGGGGTTCGGCACCGTCTACGACCTGAGCAGCGTGCTCATCCTCTGGTTCGCGGGCGCGTCGGCGATGGCCGGGCTGATCAACATCGTGCCCCGCTACCTGCCCTCATACGGCATGGCCCCGGAGTGGGCTCGTGCCGTACGTCCGGTGGTGATCGTCTACACCGTCGTCAGCGTCGCCATCACGGTCGCCTTCCGCGCCGACGTCAACGCCCAGGCCGGCGCGTACGCCACCGGCATCCTGGCGATGATGGTGTCCGGCGCGGTGGCGGTGGCCATCTCCGCGGTCCGGAGCCGTCAGCGCGGCGGCGCCATCGGCTTCACCGTGCTGACGCTGGTGCTGCTGTACGCCCTGGTCGAGAACGTCATCGAGAAGCCGGACGGGATCACCATCTCGGCGCTGTTCATCCTCGGCATCATCGCGGTGTCCCTGGTCTCCCGGGTCACCCGGACCACCGAGCTGCGCGCCGAACGGATCGAGTTCGACGAGGCGGCCCGACGGTTCATCACCGAGTCGCTCGCCCACGACGGTCAGTTGCACCTGATCGCGAACAAGCGCCAGGGCGGGTCCCTGAAGGAGTACACGCTCAAGGAGCGGGCGCAGCGCGGCATGAACCCGGTGCCCGGCGCGTCCGACGTGCTGTTCCTGGAGATCGACGTGGTGGACCCGTCGGGATTCAGCCAGGTGCTGCGGGTGCACGGGGTGGAGGTGGGCGGCTTCCGGGTGCTGCGGGCCAGCAGCGCGGCCGCGCCGAACGCGATCGCCGCGATCCTGCTGGCGCTGCGCGACGCGACCGGGGTACGCCCCCACGCGCACTTCGAGTGGTCCGAGGGCAGCCCGATCGCGCACCTGCTGCGGTACCTGATCCTCGGCCGAGGGGACACCCCGCCGGTGGTGCGGGAGATCATCCGCCGTACCGAGCCGGACCCGCTGCGCCGCCCCGGCATCCACGTCGGCGGCTGAGGACACGCGCCGTCTGGTACCGAAAAAGATGAATGGCAGCACTATTCACGTTCACACCTCACTGTCCGGATTGCGGTCATATCGTGACCTCTGGTGGTCGGCGGCACGTCCGGCCCCCCGCGCCCGAATGGGACGCGGTCACGGCACGTACGCAGGAAGGCAGGAACCGGATGTCCACGTACCGACCAGGAGATCGCCCAGCTCGACCTCGACGGCGGTCCCGATGGTTCTTAGCCGGCGGGCTCCTGGCGGGGAGCCTGGTGGTGGGCGCGGCCGGGGTGGCCGGCGTCGCCGCCGCCGCCGACCGTGACCTCTCCCTCGGCGTCCTGGGCCGGTTGACCGCCGCCGACCGCGACGACGACCGGCGCTCCGGCGACGGGTCCACCCCCGAGCGCGGCGGGGACGACGCCGAGCGGGCCCGGCCGCAGACGCCGGGTACCGGCAAGCATGGCGTGGTCGAGGTGCCCTGCGACGCGGCGAAGCTGGTGGCCGCGTTGGTGGCGGCCAACGCGGAGGGCGGCGCCGAGCTGCGGCTCGCGCCCCGGTGCCGGTACACGCTGACCGAGGCGTTCCACGAGACCGACCAGTACGACGGCGGCATCCGCGACGCCCGGGAGCAGGCCGACGCGGCGGAGACCCCCGGGGACGCCGACGCCCCGCCGCACAACCCGGCCGACGACACGGCCGGCCTGCCGGTGATCTACCAGCCCATCACCATCGACGGCGCCGGCGCGACGATCGCGCGCGACGCCCAGGCCGAGGCGTTCCGGTTCTTCACCGTCCGCGACGGCGGCGAGCTGACCCTGCGCGACGTCGAGCTGCACAACGGCCGCTCGGCCATCGAGGGCGGCAGCGTGCACGTCGTGCACGGCGCGACGGCCGTGGTGGAACGGGTCACCGTCACCCAGAGCACGTCGCTGTCGCCCGAGGGCGGCGGCGGTGGGATCTTCAACGACGGCAACATGGTGGTCACCGACTCCACCTTCATCGGCAACAGCGCCTCCGGCGCCGCGGGCAAGGGCGGGGGCCTGCTCAACGGCGGCGTGTTGACGCTCAAGCGCTCGGAGTTCCACCACAACAGCGCCAACGGCTACGGCGGCGGGCTCGGCAACTACCGGGGCGCGGCCGACGTGGAGAGCACCAGCTTCGCGCAGAACAGCGCCGGGCAGGGCGGCGGCCTGGCCAGCTTCTCGGCCCGGACGAAGGTGTACGACACCGAGTTGCTGAACAACACCGCACAGGTCGGCGGCGGCGCTGCCAACTCCGACGCGGTGCTGGTGATGCGCAAGATGACCATCCGCGGCAACACCTCCACCGTCAACGGCGGCGGCATCTCGACCGTCAAGGGGCTGCTGCCCCTCGACGACAGCGTGGTGGCCGGCAACACCACGCACGGCATCGGGGCCGGCATCTACACCGAGAAGTCCAACCTGCTCGTGCGCGGCAGCGACGTGACCGGCAACGAGGCGGTCGGCGCGACGTCCAGGGGTGGCGGCATCTACGCCACCGCGGGCGCGGTGGCGCTCTACACGAGCAAGGTCACCCACAACGCGGCCACGGTGAAGCCGGGCGGCATCTTCGCCGAGCACGCCCAGGTCAAGATCGACGACGAGAGCGTGGTCGTCGAGAACGAGCCGACCAACTGCGAGGGCAGCGCCGTACCGATCGCGCACTGCTTCCGCTGACTTCGACCCGTCCTTGATCCTGAGCGCAGACGCCCGCCCGGACAGCCGTCCGGGCGGGCGTGCTCGTGCTCGTGCACGGCCGGTCAGCTCGGCGCGCGCAGCCGCCCGGACAGGTCGGTGGCGAAGAAGTCGAGGAAGCCGTCGGGGTCCGGACCGGCGTTCTGCAGCACGATGTGGTCGAATCCGGCGTCGACGTACGACCGGACCTTCGCCACGTGCGCCTCGGGGTCGGGGCCGACGGCGAACAGCGCCCGGACGTGCTTCTCCTCGACGTGCGCGCTCGCCGCGTCGAAGTTCACCGGGTTCGGCAGCTCGCTCATCACCTTCCAGCCGGTGACCATCCACCGGCTGGTCTGCAACACCGCCCGCACTGCCTGCTGCTCGTCGGTGGCCCAGGCCAGCGGCGCCTCGGCGTAGCGGGGGCCCGATCCGCCGGCGCGCCGGTAGTGCTCGACGACCGAGGCGTCCGGATCGGTGGCGAACAGTCCGTCGCCCAGTTCGGCGGCGAGCCGGGCCGACGCCTCCCCGCTGGCCGCGACGGCGATCACGGGCGGGGTGTCCGGCAGGTCGAAGACCCGGGCGTCCTCCAGGCGCAGGTGCCGCCCCTCGTACGACCGGTAGCCGCCCTGCCAGAGCAGTCGGATGATCTCCAGCGCCTCGCGCAGCCGTTCGTGCCGTCCCCGTACGCTGGGAAAGCCCTGCCCCACCACGTGCTCGTTGAGCCGCTCACCGGCCCCGACGCCGAGGGTGAACCGTCCGTCGGAGATCAGCCCCATGGTGGCTGCCGCCTGCGCGATGATCGCCGGGTGGTAGCGCACCGTCGGGCAGGTCACGCCGGTGGCGAGGCGCAGCGTGGTGGTTCGCGCCGCGATCGCGCCCAGCACGCTCCACGTGAAGGACGAGTGGCCCTGCGCCTCCAGCCAGGGGTGGTAGTGGTCGCTCATCTCGACGAAGTCGAAACCGGCCTGCTCGGCCCGGACGGCCTGCCGGATGATCTCCTGCGGCCCGAAACCCTCCGAGGCCAGCTTGTAGCCGATCTGCATTGGCGCGCCCCCCGCTCCGTCCCGGCCCTGACGGCAGTCGGTTCCCGACCGCAAGACCGACAAACCAGCGCCATGGGCCCGCCCGTCGTTTTCACACACCGGAAACATTCCAGGCAGTTGATCTAGGCCCGTCACCTGGGTCGGGTCCCCAGGCTGAGGGTTTTCCGGGCAGCCACTTCAGCTGTCTTCCGGGCTCCCGGCTCGTGGGAGGCGGTCGGTGCCGACGGTGGGTGCTCGTCGTTCTCGGCGGTGAAGCGGGCGTCGTGGGGTTGGGGGGCCCTACCTGGACGCCGGGGTCGTACATCGACTCTCGGGCTTCCCGCTGCGGCGGGGTGGATCTTTTGCCGGTGCCGGATCCGGCCCGGTGCCCACGTCGGTGAGTGGGTGGAAGGTCAAGATCGGTCACGTCTTTGTTGCCGGCCGGGGTCATATGATGAATTTTTGCCCATCTGTAGATCTGCATACATCGATGTAACCCGTTCGCTGACTGTTAGTAGCCTGCTGCGGACCGTCCGGTCGAATGTCTCGAGGGGAGAACCAGGCGTGCAGAAGAAGAAGTTGTTCATCAGCAGCGCAGCGGCACTATCGGTCAGCGGTCTTCTGCTGATCGTTCCTCTGAGCGGGGCGAACGCGGCTGACACCAGTCCCGCCGCGAGCAAGAAGCCGTCCGGGATGACCGCACTGTCGCAAACGACAGGGACTCCCGTAACAGTGGTGGCGGGCGCGAACAATATCTCCTTCGCCACCTGCCCCGCTGGCACGATCGTCACCGGAGGAGGCGGACAGACATCCGCGTTCGACATCTTCCTCACTGACTCGTTCGCGTCGGGCAACGGCTGGGCGGTACGAGGCTCCAACCGGGGAACCACGGCTCAAACCCTTACGGCCGTCGTCACCTGTCTCGGGTAGACCAGTTCGCAGACGGGCCCGTTACCCCCGGTGTCGGGGGTAACGGGCCCGCGGTCGTCCCGGGCGTTGACAAAGCCCTCCATGGGACGTCGACGGCCGAGCAGGGAGGGGTAGTGTCCTAGGACGGTTTAGGGGGTGTGGGGGGTGGCACCGAGGCGGCCTCTGGTGGAGACGAAGTGGTAACTCATGACGGCGAACGCCGGGTCGCGGACCAGTCGACGAAAGGCGGTGAGCTGCTGCGGTGACAGGCCGGCCGCCAGCAGGTCCGGCTCCAACTGGCGGGAGTTCGTCTCGTAGAGCGACGTGCCGGTCGACCCGCCGGCCCAGCTCTGCGAGTGGGTGACGGTGTCGACGTCGGCGAGGCCGGCGAGGGTCATCTCGGTGTGCACGTCCTGCGCCCACCCCAGGTCGGCGCCGTGATCCTGGAGCACCCCCATCATGGTGTCCATCACCTGCGCGAACAGCTTCGCCGCGTCGTCGCTCGGCGCGGTCAGCACCCGTACCGGCGTGGTGCAGTCGAACTCCTCGACGACCAGCCAGCCGCCGGGGGCCAGCGCTCCGGCGAGGGTACGCAGGACCCGCCGACGCTCGGGTAGGTGCAGCAGCACCAGCCGGGCGTGGATCAGGTCGAACGCGTCCCCGGGCGGGGGATCGGCGCGGACGTCGTGCCGGCGTACGCGCAGGTTGCCGTCGGCCACGAGGTGCGTGGGGTCGATGTCGGTGGCGAGCACGCTGCCGTCCCCGCCGACCGCGCGGGCGATCCGCCGGGCCATCGAGCCGCCACCGGCCCCGACCTCCCAGCAGGTCGATCCGAGGCGCAGGACCGGACGGGCCAGGCGGCGCATCGTGATCGGGTCCAGGAAGGACTCCAGCGCCCGCATCTGCGGTACCGCGTCCGGTGCGCCGTTGTCGAAGGTGTACGTCCCGTCGCTGGTCGGGGTCGCCATACGTCGTCCGCCTCTCCGAGTGGGTGACTGCGGGGTGTCGGCCCCGCACGCGGGGGCCGGCTGACTACGGGGTGTCGGCCCAGAGCCGTGGGCTCGCTCCGGTGCCCGGCGGTGTGCGGGTGGCGGTGATGCCGACCATCGCCTCCAGGCGGCCCGGGTCGCTGCGCGCCTCGGTGGTCGGCCGGTCATAGACCACCCGGCCGTACTCCAGCACCGCCACCCGGTCGGCGACCTCGATCGCGTGGCGGAGCTGCTGCTCGACGAGCAGCACCGTCAACCCGTTCGCGGCGAGGTGACCGACGAGGTCGCGGACCCGCGCGGCCAGGTCGGGCGCGAGCCCCTCACAGGGTTCGTCGAGCAGCAGCACCCGCGGCTGGCCGAGCAGTGCGCGGGCGATGGCCAGCATCTGCTGCTCGCCGCCGGAGAGTTCGCAGCCACGGTGTCGCAGCCGTACCGCCAGGCGCGGCAGCAGCTCGAGGATCCGGGCCACCGTCCAGCCCTCGCCGCCGGGTGTCGCGGCCCGCCACGGCGCGGCCGCCAGGACGAGGTGCTCGGCGACCGTCAACCGGGAGAAGACCCGCCGGCCCTGCGGTACGAGGCCGACGCCGGACTGGGCGACCCGGTGGGGTTGCCGTCCGGCCACGTGGACGCCGCCGATCTCGACGCGCCCGCTGGAGGCGCGCACCAGCCCGGCGATGGTGTGCACGAGAGTGCTCTTGCCGGCGCCGTTGCGACCCACCACGGCCTGGATGCTGCCCGCCGGCACCCGCAGGTCGACGTCGTGCAGCACGGTCCCCCCGGAGTAGCCGGCGCAGAGCCGCTCCACGTACAGCATCAGGACACCCCGTCGGCGTAGGCCCGCCGCACCAGCGGCGAGGTACGGATCTCGTCCGGTGTGCCGGTGGCCACCGTCCGGCCGTCGCGCAGCACGGTGACGGTGTCGCAGAGGGCGTACACCAGGTCCAGGTGGTGTTCGACCAGCAGCACGGCGACCTGCCGGGGCAGCGCCGCCAGCAGTTCGGCGAGCCGGCCGACCTCGCTGGCGGACAGTCCGGCCGCCGGTTCGTCGAGCAGCAGCAGGCGGGGACGGCCGGCGAGGGCCATCGCGATCTCCACCTGTCGGCGTTGCCCGTGTGCGAGCTGGCCGGCGGGTACCGACGCGAGGTCGGACAGGTCGAGCTGATCGAGCAGCGCGGTGGCGCGCCGTCGGGCGGCGTCCCGGGTTCCACCGGGCCACCAGCGGTGTGGTCGGACCGTCCGGGGCAGCGCGGCGACCTCGATGTTCTCGCTGACGGTGAGGGTCGCGAAGACGGCGGGCCGCTGGTGCGTCCGGTCCATGCCGCGGCGGGCCCGGGCCGCCGGTCCGAGCCGGCTGACGTCGCTCCCGGCGAAACGCACCGTGCCGCGCTGCGGGCGGGTCGTCGCGCCGAGCACGTTGAGCAGGGTTGTCTTGCCGGCCCCGTTGGGCCCGATCAGGGCGTGGCGCTGGCCGTCGTGCACGCACAGGTCGACGTCGGTGAGCGCGGCGAGCGAGCCGTACCGCACGGTGACCTTCTCGGCGCTGAGCAGGCAGGTCATACCCGTAGCTCCGGTGTGCGGGCGGCTGCCGCGGCCGGGCGGTCCAGCGTGGGGACGGGTTGCCGCGACCGAGGGCGGCGGACCCGGGTGACGCCGGTGGGCAGCAGGTAGACCGTCGCCACGAACAGCGCGCCCAGCACCAGCGGCGCGTGTCCGGGCAGGACCCCGAACAACCAGTCGCGTACGGCGATGACGAGAACCGCGCCCACCAGCGCGCCGCCGACCGACGCGGTGCCCCCGATGACGACGCCGAGCAGCAGCAGCGCCGAGGTGTCGAAGCCGAAGTCGGCGGGGGAGATGTACTGCTGGGCGACGACGAGCAGGGAGCCGGCCGCGCCGGCGATCGCCCCGGCGGCGACGTGCGCGCCGGACAGGTACAGCGGCACCCGGTGCCCGCTGGCCCGTAGCCGCGCCTCGTCGTCGCGGGCGGCCCGCAGCAGCAGTCCGCCGCGGGTGCGCACCAGCAGCAGGACCGCGCCGACAAGCGTCGCCACGACGATGAGGGTGTAGACGTACCGGGCCCGGTCGGAGGCCAGCACCGGCAGTCCCCACAGCGGACGGACCGGGGTGATCCCGGCCAGGCCGTCCGTGCCGCCGGTCACCGACCGCCAGCGTCCGAGGACGGTCACGACGAGCTCGCCGATCGCCAGGGTGATCATCAGGACGATGACGCCCCGGGCCGGCACGACCAGCGGCAGCGTCACGGCGGCGAGCGTCGCCCCGGCCAGCGCCGCCACGGCGACCTGCACCACGCCGACGTCCGAGACCTGGCTGCCGAGCACCGCGCTGGCGTACGCGCCGGCGGCGTAGGGCGCGGTCTGACCCAGGGTGGGCAGGCCGGCGACCCCGGTGAGCAGCGCGACGCTCACCCCGACCAGGCCCAGCGCGAGGGTCCGGGCGAGGATCGCCGCGGTGTAGTCGTCGACCACCCACGGGGCCACGACCAGGCCGGCGACGACGAGCACCGCGATGGTGGCGCGTACCCGGCGGAGCACTCCGTCCCTCACGTCGCCGCCCACCGCAGGGCCAGACCGCGCGCCCGAACGGCGAGCACGGCGGCCATGGCGGCGAACAGCAGGAACGGGGCGGCGGACGGCAGCAGCGCCACCCCCAGCGTCTGGATCTCGCCGACCGCGAGCGCCGCGAGCAGGGTGCCCGCCATGGAGCCGAGCCCACCGAGGACGACGACGACCAGCGACAGCAGCAGTACCGTGTCGGCGGTGTCCGCGCCGGGGCCGATGATGGGCGCGCCGAGGACCCCGGCCGCGCCGGCCAGCGCGCCAC
This sequence comes from Micromonospora sp. NPDC049662, assembly GCF_040675055.1. Lineage (NCBI taxonomy): Bacteria > Bacillati > Actinomycetota > Actinomycetes > Micromonosporales > Micromonosporaceae > Micromonospora > Micromonospora sp. NPDC049662. The sequence goes on along the minus strand of NZ_JBFAOC010000008.1, from coordinate 179,213 downwards.
CGGCGGCGAGCACGCCGACGCGGATCCGTGTCGGGCTCACGCCCAGGCAGGCGACCATCTCCGGGTCGTCCACGGCCGCGCGGACCAGCATCCCGGCCCGGGTCCGCCGCACGATCAGGTAGAGACCGGCGGCCAGCGCCGCCGCCACGACGATGAAGACCAGCCGGTACGCGGCGTAGCGGTGCCCGGCGACCGCCACCGACCCGTCGAGGGCGGCCGGGACCCGTACCTGCGGGTCGTCGGGGCCGAAACCGGCGACGAGGAGGCTGCCGCCGGCCAGTGCCACCCCGAAGGTCAGCAGCGCCTGGGTGAGGTGGTTGCCGGTGGCTGCCGGCGTGAGCAGCCCGGCGAGCACCACGCCGGCCGCGGCGGCGGCCAGCACACCGACGCCGAGAGCCAGCGCGAGGCTCGCCCAGCCGCCGTCGAGCACCGCCGCGGCGGTGTAGCCGCCGATCGCGTAGAGCATGCCGTGTGCCAGGTTGAGGATGTTGGCGACGCCGAAGCAGAAGACCAGGCCCGCCGCGGCGACGAACACGAGCAGCCCGTAGGCGACACCGTCCAGCGCCGGGATGAGGTACGGGTCGATCCGGTTCGTGCCGGCCGCCACGGTGTTCACCGGCCGACGGTCGCGAGGTCGCCCACGACGGTGTTGGACAGCGCCCGTCCGTCCTGGCGGACCTGACGCAGGTACCACTTCTGCACCGGCGAGTGGGTGACCGAGGAGAACTGCCACGCGCCGCGCGGGCTGGCGATCTGCCCGAGCTTGCCGATCTCCGCGTTGATCGCCTCCGGTGTCGGGTCGCTGCCGGCGGCCCCGATGGCACGGTCGAGCACCGCCGCCGCGTCGTACGACGCCAGGGCGTACGTCGTCGGCGACCCGTCGTGCTTGGCCTTCCACGCCGCGACAAAGTTGCGGTTCTCGGCGTTGTCGAGGTCGGGGGAGTAGTTGAGCACGGAGTAGATGTCCCGGGCCGCCTCGCCCTGGGCGTTGAGCACGCCGCCCTCGGTCAGGAATCCGGCCGCGTACAGCGGGATGTCCTTGATCTCGGACTGGGCGTACTGCTTGACGAAGTCGACGGCGGCGCTGCCGGCGTAGAAGGTGTAGACGGCCTGCGCGCCGGAGGCCTTGATCCGGGCGAAGTACGGCGTGAAGTTGGTGGTGGCCGGGAACGGCGTGAAGGTGGTCTTGCCGTCGGGGTTGGCGAGCGTCCCGCCGGCCTTGGCGAACGCCTCGGTGAAGCCCCGCAGCTCGTCCCAGCCGCCCTGGTAGTCGGGGCCGATGGCGTACACCGAGCCCTTGACGTCGTCCTTGACGTGCTGGGCGATCGCGGCGCCCGGCTCGTCGGAGAGGTACGAGGTGTGCCACACCCGGGAGACGTCCTTGATCTCCGGTCGGCCGTTGGAGCCGACGAGCGGCACCTTGGTCTCCTGTAGCAGCGGGTAGACGCCGGCGACCGAGCCGCCGCCGACGATGCCGGTGAGCGCGGCGACGCGGTCCTGCTTGAGGAGCTTGGTCGCCGCCGGCACGGCGGTCGCGGCGCCGTTGCCCTCGTCGGCGACGACGAGGTCGACCTGCCGGCCGCCGAGCTTGCCGTCGTGGGTGTCCAGGTACAGCTCGAAGCCGTCGCGGATCTCCTTGCCGACGGACTGGTACGTCCCGGACAGCGACGCGAGGAGTCCGATCTTGATGGACCCGCCGCCGCTCGTGGCCGGTTCGTTGTCTGCGCAGGCCGTGCTCACGGCGAGCACGAGCGTGAGCAGCGTGGCGCCGACGGCACGGCTGCGCGCAGGGGTGGTGAGGGACATGTCGTCTCCAGGGGAAGAGGGAGGGGGTCGGTCGGTGGGTCAGCGGCTGCGGGCGAGCGCCGCTCGGGCCGCGGGGGTCAGCGCGTCGCCGATCCGGTTCGCCAGCTCCGTCATCTCGTAGGACACCTTGCCCACGTCGCAGTCGGGCGCGGCGAGCACGAGCAGCGACGCGCCGTCGTTGAAGGCCATCGAGAACATGAAGCCGCCCTCGAGCTGCGTGACGTTGGAGATCACCGCCCCGGCGTCGAAGAAGGCCGCCGCGCCCCGTAGGAGGCTGACCAGGCCACTGCCGGTCGCGGCGAGCTGGTCCGCCCGGTCCGGCGGCAGGTCGCGGGTGGCGGCCACCATCAGGCCGTCACTGGAGATGGCGATCGCATGGCTGACCTCGGTCGCGCGCTCGGCGAAGCTGTCCAGCAGCCAGCCGAGGTCCTGGTGGTCGGTCACGTGCTCTCCTGTCCCGTCACTTGTTGCTCAGGTTGATCGGGGTACGCCGGCGGGCCGCCACTCCGCGCGCGTACGCGGCCATCGCGGTGGCGACCTGGGCCGGGTCGCGGTACTCGGAGCGTTGCTGCGGGGCGGGCGGGGTGACGCCGCCCGGCACCAGATGCCGCTGCGGTTGTCGTTTGGGCAGCCCGGCCGTGGTGGTGGTGGCCACCTCGGGCGTCTGGGCCTGGGCGGCGGTCTGCCACGCGTCGTCGGCGGGGCTGGACCACTGGCGGCCGTTCGGGGCGTCCACGACGTCGGCGTGGAACCAGTGGTTGACCTGTTCGAAGATGAGCAGCTCCTCGGTCGGCGCGTCGGCGGGGTCCAGGCGGGGCGTCGGGCGGAACACGGGCGCCGCCGGCAGCGTCCGCGTGGCGGGGGCGCGCCCGGCGGTGGGTTCCGGGCCGGGCCGGTACGGGGGCGGGGCGGCGGACGTGCGGGCGGCCCGCCGGGACAGTCGGCCGGGCGCGAGCAGGTACTCCTCCGGCGGCAGTGACCGGATCATGGCAGCGGGCAGCGTCGCCTCGGCGAGGGTGCCGCGTCGGGGGCCACGGCGCAGTTGGACGCTCGCGCCGAGGCGGGCGGCGAGCTGACCCACGACGACCAGGCCCATGGCCCGGACGGCGGCGACGTCGATGGCGGGTGGCCGGGCCAGCAGCTCGTTGAGTTGCTGCAATCGTTGCGGGGCCAGGCCCACGCCCTCGTCGCTGATCTGGACGATGACCCGGTCGCCGAGGCTGCGGCCGCTCACCCAGGTCTCGCTGCCCGGCGGTGAGTAGGCCGTCGCGTTGTCCATGAGTTCGGCGAGCAGGTGCACGACCTCGTCGACGGACTTGGCGGCCACCGCGACGTCGCCGTCGACCATGCCGAGCCGGATCCGCGGGTAGTGCTCGATCTGGGACTGGGCGGCCTGGAGCACCTGTTGCAGGGGGACGTCGTGTTGGCGTACCCGGCCGACGCCGACACCGCCCAGCACGAGGAGGCTGGCGTTGATCCGGCCCATCCGGGTGGCCAGGTTGTCCAGGGCGTAGAGCTGGTGCAGGCGGTCGGGGTCGGTCTCGTCCCGTTCGACCCGGTCGACCTGCGCGAGCACGGCGTCGACGAGCCGCTGTTCGCGTCGACTGAGGTGGATGAAGATGTCGGCGGTGTTGGCGCGCATCACGGCCTGCTCGGCGGCGGTCCGCACGGCGGCCTGGTGCACGGCGCTGAACGCCTGACCGAGTTCGCCGATCTCGTCGTCGCTGGATGCCTCCAGGGCCGCCGTGGACTGTTGGCGGGCCAGCTCGTCGGGGTCGACGCTGGAGCTGTCGGGGCGTTGCAGCCGGGCCACCACGGCGGGGAGCTGTTCGAACGCGACGGCGTTGGCCGCGTCGCGCAGTCGTCGCAGCCGGCGGGTGATCTGCCGGGCGACGGCCCAGGTCACCAGGGCGGTCAGCACCAGCGCCAGGAGTACGCCGACGGCCTCGGCCACGGCCCGGCGGCGCTGGTCGGCGTACGCGGCGCGCACGTCGTCGAGCACCGCCACGTCGACGCGGCCCCGCAGGTCGGCCAGGCGGGCGGCGCGCTGTTGCGTCGTGGTGACCCAGTCGGCGGTCGCCAGGCGCAGCGACGATCCCGGTTGGGCGCGGTTCACCTCGTCCTGCATCCGTTGCAGGGCGAGCGCCTCCGTGCCGGTGCCGGCCTGCTCCCACCAGAGGCCCCACTCGGCCGGGGCGAGGGCCAGGAACGACAGGCTGGACTCGGTGTAGCTGGTGCGGGCGGCGGTGATGTCCTGCTGGGTGGCGGGGGTCAGCTCGCCGGCCGCCACGGCCCGCAGGACGGCGACCTGCTGCTGGCCGATCGCCTCGGCGGTCTTCGACAGCGCGGCCGAGGCGCGGATGCCGTCGGCGAGCCGCGCGTTGACGACGCCGTGCGAGACGTTGTCCCGGAAGGTGATGAGGTCGGCGATCGCGATGCGGTAGCTGAACGTCATCGCGGACACCGAGGCGTGTTCGGCCGTCCGGACCTGGGTGCGCAGCGGTGCCAGGCCGTCGAGCGCGGCGTCTACGCGGCGCAGGAGCGGGGCGTTGGCGTCGGTGGGCACCCGGTCGCGCTGGCGGCGGTAGCGCGCGACGGAGGCGTCGGTGGCGGCCATCTCCGTGCCGAACGCGTCCTGCTGTTCGGCGGCGGCGTTGGTGAGCAGGTCGGCGGCCGCGACCCGTTCGCGTTGCAGCCGGTACGCCAGGTCACCGGCCTCCGCGCCGAGGCGGGCCAGCACCTCCAGGTCGCTGGCCCGGCTCGTCTGGCGGGCGCTCTCGGTCAGCGCGAGGCCGGCGAACCCGATGACGGCGACCAGTGGCGCCGCCACGATGAGGCGCATCCGGCCGGCGATCTTCCAGCCGCGCTGGCGGGTCGGGTAGGGTCGGGCCGCGTGGGACCTCGTGCTCGACGCCAAGATTGACTCCCGCGACTCGTCGATGACGGTCTATACGCACCTTGCCGAATGCAAGTCCCATTCCGCCGGAACCCGCGCTCGGAGGCCAGACCTCGCGGTGGTACAAACTGGCCGTACCAGCATCTGTACCCAGAGTCAGCGGCCGGTGGCGTGCCGCCTCCGGCCGGTGTGGGACGCGCTCAGGGCTGATCGTCGAAGCGCTCCGGCCCGCGCCGTGGTGCGGCGTCGTCCGCCTCGGGTTGGCTGCTGAGCACCTGACCGATCAACTCGCGCAGCTCGTCGATGGCGTCCACCACGGCGCCCGGGTCGCGCGCGTCGCGACGACCGCGCTGGCGCGGCACGGGTGGGTCGAGGCGAGCGCGGTCCGAGGATCGCGGACCCCGTCGACCGTCCGCCGCCAACTGTTCGGCCGCGACCTGCGGCCACAGTGTGGCCAGCCGACCGCCGGTGTCGAGCACGTCGTCGCAGCGGACCGCGAACTCCTGGCTGCCGAAGCGGCGGCCCGACTCCACCGCCGCGACCGTCTCCCGGCTGAACCGCACCAGGTCCGCCAGGGCCCGCTGGGTCAGGCCCCGCCGTACCCGGCAGGCGCGCAGCTCCCACCGGAACTGTTGGCTGGCCGCGGAGTACGCGGCGCTCGGCGGGGGCGTGTGCTCCATGCGCTCACCTTCGTGGCGTCCGCGAATCAGCGACGGGCGTCAGATCGAGATTGACCGACGGGCCGGACATTCATAGGGGGCAATTCTTAACCCATGACACGATGGGTGTGAAGACGTGCGCGATGAATTGTCGCGCAATGCGCGAGAGATCCACGCGCCCGACTCGTCCGCAGGTGTCGGCAGCGTCCTGCCGATAGGACCCGGGCCGCCGCACCGGTCGACACCGCCGTGGCCTGCCCGTCAGGCGGCCTGTGCCGTGGCCGGAGCGGTCGGGGTTGCCTCCGGGACGTCGGCGGGCGCGTGGATGTCGATTGTCGCGAGCAGGGCGTCGTGCGCCCGGAACGACACATTGGGGGTGAACGAACGGCGATGGTCGGGGGAGAGGCGCAGGCCGGGAATGGTCGCGGCGAGGTGGGTCAGCGCGACGTCGGCCTCCAATCGCGCCAATGCCGCGCCGATGCAGAAATGTGGTCCGTGGCCGAATGACAGGTGATCGGCGGCGTCCGTACGGTATGGATCGAACCGGTCCGGTCGGGCGAACACCAACGGGTCCCGGTTGGCCGCCCCGATCATCAGCAGGCAGCGTGCGCCCGCCGGAATGGTGACCTCGCCCAGGGTGACGTCCCGACGGGTCACCCGCAGCCAGCCGTCGATGGCGGGCGCGAACCGGAGGGTCTCGGCCACGAAGGCGGGCACGGAACGCGGGTCGCCGACGAGTGCGCGCCACCGGTGCGGGCTGGACAGGGTCGCGTCGAGCGCGTGGGCGAGCAGCCCGGCGGTCGTCTCGTGTCCGGCCACCAGGAGGTTGAAGGCGAGGCTCGCCACCTCCGGCACGGTCAGCACGTCGTCGTCATCGTCGCGGTAGGCCAGGGCGCGGCTGATGAAATCGCCGCCCTCGGCGCCGCTGTCGAGTCGCTGCCGCACCAGGTCCTGGCAGTAGCGCCAGAAGTCCAGCAGGCCCCGGGCCAGGTGTACCTGCTCGTCCTCGTCCGGTTGCCCCCAGATGAGGGCCACCTGGCCGTCCGCCCACCGCCGGATCCGGTCGACGTCGGCGTCGGGAACCCCGAGGATGTCCAGGATGACCAGCAGCGGAAGCTCGGTGGTGAACTCCCGGACGAGGTCCACCCGCCGGCCCTGCTGAGCGACGAGCCGGGACACCAGGTCCTCGACGCGGCGGCGGACGATCCGGCCGTACTCCGCCTCGGCCCGCTCGGCGGTGTTGGCGAAGGTCGCCCGTAGGGCGCGGCGGGTGCGGGGATGCACCGGTGGGTCGGCGGCGACCGTGGTCGGCGGCGCGTCGAGCTGCGTGACGAGGCTCATCGCCGCCGGGCAGACCTCGTACACCGGGGCCAGGGTGAGGGCGTTGCCGAACGTCGTGGCGTCGGCGAGGGCCCGCCGGACGTCCGCGTGCCGACTGATCAACCACAGGCCCAGATCCTCGGCGTACAACGCCCGAGCGGGATCGTCGAGAATGCGTCGCCAGGTGGCGGCGGGATCGCTGAGATAGGCTCCTGAGTACGGATTCAACTGCATCGAATGCCTCCTGACACGCCGCGCGAATTCAGCGGCGCTCGCATTCCGTCCGTCGCGCGAGGCGGGCCGACAATGGTGGGCATCCGCCGCCTGCTCCTCACGGTGCGCTGCCCCGATGCGTACGTCAAGATTGGTGTCTATCTATTTAGCGGTGCCGTGATTTGTGAAATGCAGGACCATCTCGGCCCTCGCCCGCTGCACGTTGCAGGCCGGTGCTTGCCCCGATCCGTCGTACCCGCGCTTCCCCATTTCCGGGCAACGATCGCCCGGGCCCCGGGTGACGGCACCGCGCCCACCGTCGGCCGGGGCCCGGGCCACCGCGGGGGGGGCGGGCGCCGGGAGGGGGTCGGGAGGGGGAGCACCGCCGGGGTG
>NZ_JBFAOC010000008.1:100343-171916 GCF_040675055.1 Micromonospora sp. NPDC049662 | reverse complement strand
GCCCGGCAATTCCCCCTAACGTACAACCCCGGATACCCCACTTCCGCCCAAACTAGCCCGGGGCCCGGGGGGCAGGCCCCCCCCCCCCCGGGGGGCCGGGGCACGGCCGACGGCGGGCGCGGAGGGACCGGTCAGGAGTACGGAAGGCGCAGCACCGACTGGTTGCCGATGCCCAGGGTGGTGGGGTTGTTGCCGATGGCCGACCAGACCTCCACCCGGACCGTGCCGTTGCTCAACGTGCCCAACGTCCCGGTCGCCGAGGCCAGGCCGGCGCTCTGGGTGTAGTGCTCGTAGCCGGTGACCGGGTCGGTGGCGAAGTAGCGCCACGTCTCCGTCCGGTCCCAACTGCCGTTGCCGGTCAGGTCGTAGGAGACCCGTACCTGCGTGCCGTTGCCGACGGCGGTTCCCGCGTCCACGAACAGGTCGAACGCGGTCTGCGCACCGGAGTAGGTGAGGTTCAGGCCGGTCGCGGTGAAGACCTGGGCGTTCGTCGGCGTACCGTCGTGGTTTCCGTTGGCGGCCGCGACCGTGGTCGTGGCCGTGCTGCCCGCGTTGCCCAACCCGCCACCGGCGAGCAGGTACCGCGTCGGCGAGCCCGAGCTGGGCGGCGGCGTGGTCGGCGGGGCGGTGGTCGGTGGCGCCGTCGTGGGCGGTGCCGTCGTGGGCGGTGCGGTGGTCGGCGTGCTCGTCGGCGGTACGCCGCCGGAGGCGTTGCCGCCGCTCCAGGTGTACGCCCCGGTGGTGGCCGTCCGTCCGGCCCCTACCGTGAGCCGCGTGCCGTTGGAGAACGTGACGGTGATCGGGTTCGCGGTCGGGTTCGACGCCACGTAGGTGCGCGCGCCGTTACGGGAGAAGACCGCGCTGAGCGGGTGGTTGGCGCTGACCGTCGTGTCGACGGTGCCCAGCGCGGCGAGGTTGCGGATCCAGTGGAAGGTGTGCGCCCGACTCTCGCCTTCCTCCGGGGTGTAGCCCGGGTTGGCGCGCAGGTTGGCCAGGGCCGCGTCGGGGTCGCCGAGGGCCTGGAACTGCCACAGGATGTCCTGCCACACCGTCGGCGGCCCGCCGTTGTTGCGGACCAGTTCGGCGTAGTTGGTGCGCACGTACGCCGGGTTGGCGCCCAGGTAGAGGTGCCCACCGGTGACCGGCAGCAGGTTGATGCCCTGGATCATCTCCGGCTCGCCGCTGAACCAGGTGGCGTACGCCCCGCCGTCGCCCCAGACCATGCCGACGGTGGAGTGCCCGAAGGCGGCCGGGAAGTTCTGGTCGCTGACGTCGAACCAGTACTCCTGGATCGCGGCGGCCTGTGTCGTGTAGAGGAAGATTCCGGCGTCCCGGACGGCGGTGTCGCCGGTGACCTGCCCCCACTGGATGAGGGCGTTGGCGAAGTTCATCCCCTCGGAGGACGACTCCTGGTTGTTGCCGGAGCCGAACGAGCCGTGCCCGGACGCCCAGTCGTGCCCGGCGTAGATGTCGAAGTCCCGCAGGTACGGGAAGCGGGTGTCGTCGCGACGGTAGTTGTTGGCGTCGCGGATCAGCAGGTCCACCATGCCGCCGTAGCGGCTGCTCGCGGCCCACGACGGGTCGAACTTGGCCAGCGTCGCGGCGGCGGCGACGAAGTAGCCGTAGTGGAAGTGGTGGTCGTTGAGCTCCTGGTCGGAGCCGTACGACGCCGGGTAGCCGATCAGGGTGCCCCAGTTCGCGTCGTAGTAGAAGAGCTTGCTGGTCTTGCCCGTGGAGGCGGTGAACCAGTCGGTGAGCGTGGAGCGGATCGCGTTCAGCGCGCTGTCGCGGGTGGTGGTGTCGTTGACCAGGTCGGCGATCTCGGCGATCCGGGCGGCCCGGCCGAGCCCCTTGCCGGTCCAGTACGTGTCGTTGCCGCGCTGGTCCATCGGGTTGCTCCGGGCCGCGGCCAGGTGACCGGTCAACGTGGACAGATCCGATCCACTCCCGTCGCCGACGGCCGGCAGCTCCGGCAGCACGCCCTGGAACGTCATGGCGGTACGGAACTGGCTGATCCCGGTGAGGACCTTCATCCGGCCCCGCGCCGACGGGTAGGTCGGCGTGATCGGGGTCGAGCCCGACAGGGACTTCCACTGGTGCGGGTAGAGGCTCACCACGGTCTGCGTGGCGCTGCCCTCGCGGGCGGTGGTGGTGAAGGCGTACGTCGTGCTCAGGCCGTTGGTCGACGGGTCGTAGGAGTAGGAGACCCGGGTGCCGGTGACGTGGGCGTGCGCGTACCGGCCGTAGCTGGTGGCCAGGTCGGCCCGCTCGCTGGCGCTGCCCGTCGGGGGCAGCAGGGCCACCGAGAAGTAGCCGCGACCGGCCAGGGTGGAGGAGATGCGGCTACCGCTGACGGCCCAGCTCGCGCCGCTCGGGGCGTACGCCACGTAGTCGTGGCCGTTGACCCGGAAGCCGATGGTGGTCCCGCTGTTGGACCACACGTCGGGGGTGCCGGACGTGCCGATCACCGCGTCCCCGCCGGTGGCCTGGAAGTAGGCGAACGGCAGGCCGTGGCCGATGGTGGCGCGCAGGGTGCGGGCCCCGTCGCTCCAGTACGGGCTGACCGTCCAGTCGGTCCAGCCGTCCACCTTGACCTGGGGCGCGGCGAGCCCGGCCACGCCGACGCGGATGTCCTGCACGTACGGGTAGTGGTACTCGCCGACGCCGGTGGCGGTGCCGCTGATGGCGGGGGTGGAGTTGGCCGAGAAGCCGAGCCCGTCGGTGAACGTGTCGTACGAGGTGGGGTGGGCGTGCAGGGGCTCGCTGAAGGCGCAGTCGGTGCGCTTCCACAGCAGCGAGGACCACCAGTCGTTGGTGGGCACCGCTCCGGCGGGGGCGTTGGCGGTGGCGAACTGCCGGGGGTTGCTGGACATCTGCCCGCAGCCGGTGGGGAGAGCGCCGACCGGGGTGGTGGTGTAGCTGCCGGCGCCGACGGGCGCGGCCTCGGCGGCACGGGTGACGGGGATCGTGAGGCCACCGACGACCAGGGCCAGGGCGGTGGCGGCTGCCAGCGCCCATCGGCGGTGGGGGACGGGAGGTTTCATGGTGCCTCCATCGCGCGTCCGGGCGCGGATCGTGCCGCCCCGGCGCCTTGCGTCTGAATTGTGGAAAACGTCGATCGAGAGAGCGCTCTCTCAGACGGCACGGTAATCGACCGTCGAGATCCCCGTCAATGTGTCCGTTCGGTTGCGTGCGGATGTCGCGAACTGACCGGGGTTACCGGCCGACCCCGTCCAGCTCGGCGTGCAGCGCCTCCGGCGCGCGCATCCGCCAGGCGTCGGTCACCAGCTCGCGGAGCCGGTCGACGTCGACGGCCGCCAGGCGCAGCAGCACCAGCGGCAGGCCGTCGTACCCGGGCGTGGTGAAGAAGACGTCGGGCTCACCGAGCAGCAGCGCCTGCTTCTCGGCCTCGTCCCCGACGAACAGCACCGCGATGTCGAGGCGGATCACCCGTGGCCGGCCGGGCGTGCGCTCCGGATAGGACCAGACGAAACCCTTGTCGGCCACCCGGAAGTCGAAGCCCTCGCTGTCGATCTCGACGGTCTGGGGCAGGGCCAGGGCCAGGCGGCGGACGTCGTCGGCGTCAGCCACCGGGACCCCGCACGTCACGCGCCATTCGCATGAGCCGAGAGTACGCACCGGGACCGACAGGACTCAGCCGGACAGGTCGACCGCCGCGGCGCCCACGACCACCCGGTCGGCCTCGCGCTGGACGTAACCGATCACCGTGGCCTGGCCCGGGTCGAGGTCCGGCGGCACGGCCAGCTCCACCTGCCCCCGCTCGCCGTGCAGGGGTGTCGACGCGAAGGCGCGTACGACGTTGTCCTGCCGCAGCGTCCGGCCGGCGTTCTCGCCCCGGGCGATCGCGCTGTCCAGGCCGCGCTGCACGATCGCCACGTTCACCACCGCGCGCTGCGGCGGCCGCTCGACCCGGTAGTCCAGGACCAACGGCGTGCCGCCTCCGCCGACCTGCGGCACCGACACCGTCAGGGGCGCGGCGGCGGCCGACGTCAGGGCGGACGCGATGGCGCTCGCGGCCCGGCCCCGGTCGGAGCCGACGAACTCCACGCTGCCGTTGACGATCATCTGCGGGGTGTAGAGACGTCCGGAGCCGAAGGCGCGGGCGTACGCCTCCTGCCGTGCGGTGTGTGCCGCGTCCGCGAACTGGTCGGGCCAGCCCAGATCGTCCCAGTAGTCCACGTGGAAGCCGAGGGCGAACACCGGCTCCCCACGCGTGCGGGCGTCGCGCTCGATCTCGGTGAGCAGCTCCTCGGCGGGCGGGCAGCTGTTGCAGCCCTGGGAGGTGAACAACTCCACGACGGCGACACCACCACCGTTCATCGACGAGCGTGGACCCGGTGCGGGGTTCGTCATGGTGTGTCTCCTCCGGTGCGACCGCTGACCGCTCTGCGATTCCCCTTACCGCGCCGACGACGCCTGGGCAGCGAGGTGGTTCCGGCTCCTGGAACGCCTCTTGTAGCACAAATCCGCCGTTACGCGCGGCGATGCCACTTACGGGTAACCAACCGCGAAGGGGGATCTTCCTCCGATAGCTTGCGAAGGAGAGAAAAACTCTCATTCCTCGTGAGTTGCGGCTAAGGAGATCAGTGATGAAGCGCAGCGTAGCGCTAGCGGCGGCCCTCCTGGTGGGTCTGACCAGCGCCGGAAGCCTTCCCGGGGCCGCCTTCGCGGACGGCGGTCCCGCAGGTGGCCACGATGACGGCGGGGGACGCGGACACCACCGGGGCAGCGAGGGCGCGGTCTTCGTCCAGACCAACAAGGCCGAGGGCAACACCATCAAGGTGTACGAGCGCGACGACGACGGCCAGCTCAGCAAGGCGGGGGAGTACGAGACCGGCGGCCTCGGCGGCTTCACCATCGGCGCGCCGGTCGACGCGCTGGCGTCGCAGGGGTCGTTGATCTACCACCGCGGGCTGCTGTTCGCCGTTAACGCCGGCAGCAACACCGTGACCGTCTTCGACGTCGACGGCACCCGGCTGCACAAGCGGCAGGTGATCTGGTCCGGGGGTCTGCTCCCGGTCAGCGTCACGGTCCGCGACCACCTCGTCTACGTGCTCAACGCCGGTGGCGAAGGGTCGGTGCAGGGCTTCGAGCTGGACAAGGGACGCCTGTCGCCGATCCACGGCGCCAACCGCTCGCTCGGCCTGCACAACGGCAACCCGCCGGCGTTCATGACCGCTCCCGCCCAGGTCAAGATCGACCCGGAAGGCGAGTTCGTCCTGGTGTCGACGAAGGCGGCCAACGTCATGTTCAGCTACGAGATCGGTCGCCACGGCGAACTGTCCCGCCAGCCGGTCATCAGTGACGCCGGGTCCACGCCGTTCGGCTTCACCTTCGACAGCGAGGACTCGGTGCTGGTCACCGAGTCCGGCAGCAACGAGGTCAGCCGCTTCGAGATCGACGACGACGGCGCCCTCGACCAGTTCGGGCCGTCGGTGCCGAACGGCCAGCAGGCGCCCTGCTGGATCCAGCGGGTCGGCGACTACTTCTACGTCGCGAACGCCGGCAGCTCCACGATCAGCGCCTACAAGGTCGACGACGACGGCAAGCTCCAGCTCGTGCACGCCGTCGCCGCCGACACCGGCGGCGGGTCGATCGACATGACCACCAGCGACGGCTTCCTGTACGTCCAGAACGCCGCCGCCGGCAACGTTCAGGGCTACGAGGTGAACGACAACGGCTCCCTGCGCCTCGTCACCACCGTCGAGGGCCTGCCGAAGTTCACCGACGGCATCGGCATGGAGGGCATCGCCGCCTCCTGACGATCGACCCGCCGCTGGTCCCGGTCGCTTGCGGCCGGGACCAGCGCGCGTCCCCGTCCCGGCCCGGACATGACAACTGTGTGACAAATCAGCCCGTGGGTCGATCGCCGGTTTCGGCGGGGCCGGGCATGGGGCAACCAGACGTCGCTGACGACAACACCTTCGGAAGGGACGGCCCCCGTGGAAATCCAGGGCTTCTTCACCGCGATCATCATCGGCCTGGTCATCGGCGCCCTCGGTCGCCTCGTGGTTCCCGGCAAGCAGAACATCTCGATCGTGCTCACCCTCGCGATCGGCGTGCTCGCCGCGATCCTCGGCACGCTCGTCGCCGGGGCCCTCGGTGTCGACGACACCGCCGGCATCGACTGGATCGAGCTGCTCCTGCAGGTCGTGTTCGCCGCGATCGGTGTGGCCGGCACCGCCGCCGTCCTGGGCCGTCGGCGCCCCTGACGCCCCGCTCCCTCGGGGGCTGCCGGCCCCCACGCGCCCGTGGCGACGACTGGTCGCCACGGGCGCTGTGCTTGGATGATCCGGTGCAGTTCACCGTGACAGACGTGCCCGCGCGGGAGCGGTTCGAGGCGCGCGACGAGACGGACGCGGTCGCCGGCATCGTCACCTACCAGCTGACCGGCGCCATCATCGCCTACACCCACACCGAGGTCGATCCGGCGTACGAGGGTCGGGGCGTCGGCTCGACCCTGGCGCGCGCCGTCATGGACGACGCGCGCGCCAAGGGCCGCAGCGTGGTGCCGATCTGTCCGTTCCTCGCCGAGTGGCTGGTGAAGCACCCCGAGTACGAGGACATCGTCGTACGGTCCACCCGCAAGGTGAAGTAGCCCCGCGCTCAGTGCCAGTCGCTGATCGCGACGTCGTCCGGGGCGGGCCTGCCCCGCCCGGTCTCCACCAGCTCCTTCAGGCTCATCAGGAACGTCGCCCACTTGGTGCTGCAGTGGTGCATGAACTCGCCCGGCGCACGCCAGCCCTCGTGGGCGAACAGGACGATCGTGTGGTCGCCCCGCTGGTCAAGGTGCCAGTCGATCTCGGTGCCGACCCATTCCTCAGGACCCCCGGTGACCCGCCAGCGGACGTGGCCGCCGGGGTCCAGGTCGAGGACCTGCATGTCGAAGCCACCGACGTCGCCGAACCGGAAGGCCAGCTGCCCGCCGACCTCGCTCGTGCCGACCGTGTCGGTCGTCCACCAACCGGCGAGTCCCTCCGGGGTGGCCACCGCGCGGTAGACGTCGTCGAGCGGGGCGACCACGCCGACCCGGTGCAAAATGTCGACCATCTCATTCTCCGTGGTTGTCGGTGCGGTGACGTTCGATCGTCTCGGCGATCCGCTTGATCCGGCGCAGGCGGGCGTCCCAGGTCGCCCCGACGGCGGTCAGTTGGGCGACCGCGCGGGCCAGTTGCGCCTCGTCGACCTGGTAGTGACGCTCCCGACCGGCGGGAGTCGAGTGGATCAGGCCCACCCGGTCCAGGACGGTCAGGTGCTTCGAGACGGCCTGGCGGGTGACGGGGAGTCGCTCGCTCAGTGACGTGGCCGTGCCGGGCCCGCCGGTGAGCAGCAGGTCGATCATGCTGCGCCGGATGGGATCGCCGATCGCCGACCACAGGGCATCGTCGACTGCCGTGGTCATGACGTGGCGACCAGCCGGGTGACGTACGCGCCGAGGTTCGGGACGTAGTGGTTCCACCCGCTGACGTGGTCCTGGTACTGCTTCTCCAGCAGGGCGACCTCCCAGCCCATCTCGCGGAACCCGGTCTCCGTCATCCGGACGCGGGTCCCCGTGGCGGTCGGAACGAGGTCGAAGGTGACCAGCAACGACTGGCCGCCGCGGTCCGGCTCGGTGAAGCACCACCGGAAGGAGAACCGCTTCGGCGGGTCCACGTCGACGACGGCCAGGTCGACGGTCGTCGTCGCGCCGGTCTGCGCGTCGCGCCACACCAGCTCGCCGGGCGCGCCCGCGACCGGTTCGAACCGGGCGTCGTCCGGCCACCACTCCCGCACGTGCTCGGGCTGGCTGATCACCTCGAAGACCACCTCGAGTGAGGCGTCGACGTCGATGTCGCGTTCGATCACTCCGTACTCCATGCGTACCACCCTCTCGCAACCTTTGGTTGCGTCACGGTACAACGGCCCGGCGGCGACGTGCAACCTTTCGTTGCGCGTCGGCGCGGCGGGTCTCCCGGCGGCATGGCGCGTGCGACGGCGGTACGGTGCAGGTCGGGTGGCCTGTCCGGCCCGCACCGTCGTCCCTTCACGACCCCCGGGAGACCTGAACGATGACTGCCTCCGTGCTCCGTGCCCTGCACCACGACCGCCCGGCCGGCGACCCGCTCGTCCTGCCGAACGCCTGGGACGCGGGCAGCGCCCGGGTCTTCGCCGACGCCGGATTCGACGCGCTCGCCACGCCCAGCGCCGGAGTCGCGGCCTCCCTCGGCTACGAGGACGGCGCGACCCCGGCCGCCGAGATGTTCGCCGCGGTGGCGCGGATCGTCCGGGCCGTGTCCGTACCGGTCTCCGCCGACGTCGAGGACGGGTATGGGCTGACGCCCGCCGAACTGGTCGAGCGGCTGCTGGAGGCCGGTGCCGTCGGCTGCAACCTGGAGGACTCCGAGGGGCACGCCACGCTCAAGGAACCGCAGCGGCACGCGGACTGGCTGGCCGAGGTGCGGGCGGTGGCCGGCGACGCGCTCGTCATCAACGCGCGCGTCGACACCTTCCTGTTCGGCACCGGCGATCCGGCCGACGCGATCGCCCGCGCGAAGCTCTACGTGGCGGCGGGGGTCGACTGCGTCTACCCGCTGCGCGCGCCCATCGACGTCCTTCCGGCGCTGCGCAAGGGCATCGCCGGCCCGATCAACATGGCCGCCGCCCCGAGCCGGGAGTCGGTGGCCGCGCTGGCCCGCAACGGCGCCACCCGCATCACCTTCGGCCCAGGCCTGCAGCGGTACGCGATGGGCGCGATCGGCGACCTGGCGGCGAACCTGCGCGTCTAGTGCCGTGACCACGAACGTTCACGTTGGCCGACAGGCCGTCGGGCCTGTTGGTCGGATGGCGTCGTGGCGGTCAGGCTGTGTCGGTGACAGATCTCGTACGGATGCGGCGGCGCAGTGATCAGGGCGCGGCGCGAACCGCCGAGACGAGCCCGCCCGCGCCCTCGTCCTGCTGAGGCGGGGTGAGCGCAGGACGTCCGTAGGCCTCGGCGCGCTCACGCAGGGTGAAGGCCTCCGCCTCCCAGCCGAGGCCGTCCAGCCAGCCGACCGGGTCCTCCGGCATCTCCCAGACCCACATCGACGCTGCCGATCCCGAAACGGCATCCCCCCGGAAGCGTTCGACCACACCGCGCGAGCCCAGTGTGAGGCCCATCCTGCTGCCTGCGGCGGACAGCGCGCCGACCCGTTCGAGCAGCGACTCCACTGCGTCCCCGGGTAGATAGATCAGCAGCCCCTCGGCGATCCACACCGTCGGCTGCGCCGGATCATGCCCGGCCGCGGCCAGGGCGGCGGACCAATCCTCGCGGAGGTCGACCGGGACGGTGATCCGCTCGCAGCGCGGAACGGCACGCTCCTGACGCAGCACCGCGGCCTTGAAGCCCAGCGGTTCGGCCGTGTCGACCTCGAACAACCGCGTACCCGCGGGCCAGTCCATCCGGAAGGCCCTGCTGTCCATCCCGGCCCCGAGCAGCACGACCTGCCGGACGCCGGACGCGACCGCCCGATCCAGCAGGTCGTCCAGAAACTTCGTCCGGATGACGATCGAGAAGGCCACACCGAGCCAGCGGCGCCGCGCCGCCTCGTCCGTGCGCGGGGGCGGCGGCGTCCCGGGGCCTCTCCCGCCGGCCGTGGCGAATGCCAGCGCCAGCGGGTCGCGGAACAGCGGCTGCTCGCGTGCCGTCTCCATTGCCCGCACCCGGGCCACGCCCACGGCTGTGGCCCACACCCCGGACGGTTCGATCGGTTCCGCCGCATGAGTCATGCGTTCAGCCTAGCTAGGCGGCGCGTCACCCAACACCGTGAACGTTCGTGGTCACAGCACTAGGGCGGTGCCCCGACACCGTCGCGCCGCCACACACGCCGTCGGCGCCCCTGACCGGGTCAGCCGTTGAAGTCCGTCATCAGCCAGATCCGGTCGAAGGCGCGCTCGGCCAGGTCCGTATGCCTGATCATGAAGTTGACGACGATCAACGTCTCGCCGAACGCGTCACCCACCTGCCCCTCGTCCAGCCAGACGGTGGCCAGCACGGTGTGCTCGGTGCCGTCGAGGATGGGATTGTCCGCTCCGCCGGTGCTGGCGGCGCCGTAGCCGCCGAGGGAGAAGTCGTGGTCGTTGCCGTCGAGGTACCACATCACCTCGCCGATCGCCTCCTCGACCTCGTCGTCCAGGCGAAGGTCGAACGGCGCTTCGCGCTCGTTCTCCGGAAGGCTCCAGCCGGCACGAGCGTGCAGCGGAACCGGATCGAAGACCGGCACTCCGGGGTCGGGGCGCTCCGTCACCGCGGCGCCCGCCGGCACATGGACGACCCGACACCGGGTGGGCGTGAAGCGCGGCTCGACGAAGAACAGCAGCGACCCGTCGGCCGGCAGGTCGAGGTCGTGCCCGTGCGAGGGAATCGCGGCGAGGTCGAGCGTCAAAGCGAGACACTGCCCGGGCGGCCACTCCGCATCCGGCGGCAACGCCGCGAGACCGCCGAACCGGCCGACCACCGGCAGGCCGTCGCCCTTGGGAACCAGCTCCGTCTGTGGTCGGGCCAGCCGCACCCAGCGCTCGATCTCGGCCAGCGGCACGCCCTTTTCCCGGGCCGCGCCCCGGAACTCCTGTCGTACGTCCATGGCCGGGCATTGTGCCGGAAAGGTCCGACAGACATCGGGGCGCGACCGCCACGCGGGTTCGACGCCGCGCCGGGCCGGGTCTCCTCAGCCGGCGTCGACGCGGGCGGCCAGGGCGTCCACGAGTCGGCGGGCGGAGCCGGCCAGGTTCCACCGGCCGGCCAGGTCGAGCAGCCGCTCCGGGTCGGCGGGGGCCGTCGGCAGCGCGGTGGGCAGCTCCGGCAGGGCCACGTCCAGGGCCACCCGGACCACCGTCGGCGCGACGGCCAGGTAGTCGCGGGCGCCCGCCAGCTTGGTACGCAGACCCGGCGCGAACGACGAGTCGGAGTCGTCCAGCGCGGCCAGGACGCCGTCGATGCTGCCGTACCGCTCGATCAGCCGTGCGGCGGTCTTCTCGCCGACGCCCGGCACCCCGGGCAGCCCGTCGCTGGGGTCGCCGCGCAGGGCGGCGAAGTCGGCGTACCGATCGGCCGGCACGCCGTAGCGGGCGCGTACCGCCGCGTCGTCGCAGTCGTCGAGCTTGGCCACGCCGCGCCCGACGTAGAGCAGGCGCACGTCCCGGGAGTCGTCGACGAGCTGGAACAGGTCCCGGTCGCCGGAGACCACCTCGACCGGGCCCGGCTGGGTCACCGACAGCGTGCCGAGCACGTCGTCGGCCTCGTAGCCCTTCGCGCCGACGGCGGTGATGCCGACCGCGTCGAGGACCTCGAGGATCATCGGCACCTGGGGGGAGAGCGTGTCGGGGACGACCTCGCCGCCCTGCGGGGCCACCCGGTGCGCCTTGTACGACGGCAGCAGCTCGACCCGCCACGCCGGTCGCCAGTCGTAGTCGAGGGCGCACACCATCCGGTCCGCGCCGCGACCACGGATGAGCGTGGCAAGCATGTCGAGGAAGCCACGCACCGCGTTGACGGGCTGGCCGTCCTCGGTGCGCGCGGCGGACTCCGGAATGCCGAAGTACGCCCGGAAGTAGAGGCTGGCTGCGTCGATCAGCAGGATCGGGGGTCGGTGTGCCACGCCCGACAGCCTGGCACAGCCCTCCGACGATCAGCGGTACGCCCGGCCGCCCAGCGGCGTCAGCGCCGATAGACGGTGTCGCGGCGGGCGAGGTGCTGCACCACGTAGCTGGTCACCAGCAACAGGATCGCGACCACCACCTCGACCCAGGCGGCGACGCCGTCGGCCACCGTCAGGCCGATCACGAGCAGGACCAGGCCGACGAGCGCGAGGACTCCGGCCCACAGTTGCCGACGACGGCGGGTCGCCGCCCGGTTCGCGTCGTTCGATGTCACGTCGGCCCTCCCGGTCGGGGCCACCCATGTCGGCCTCCCGATCCCAGGCTATGGCCCCCGCCCCGGTCCCACCCGGGAAACCAGCGTGCGGGCCGGGCCGCCGACGGCGCAGACTGCCGGTGTGGCGTTCCTTCCCGGCCTGGTGCTGGCCCGGCGGTACCACGACGAGGTGGTCGCGCCGATCCTGCGCGGTCGCCTCCCTGGCCTGCGGTACGCGGCGGGATTGCTCGACGGTGGCTCGGAGGTGCTCGGCCTGGACACGGCCCGGTCCACCGACCACGACTGGGGTCCTCGGGTGCAGGTGTTCGTCGGGCCGGCGGACGTCGCCGCGATCCCGCGACTGCGCGCCGTGCTGGACGCTGAGCTGCCCGCGGCCTTCCTGGGCTGGCCCACTCGTTTCGCCGGTGACGACGGTCGACTGGGCGTCGCCGACGCGGCCGGGACGCGGCACGGGGTCACGATCGACGACGTGGCAGTGTGGTGGCGCCAGCGGCTCGGGTTCGACCCGATGGCCGGGGTCGGCACGGCGGACTGGCTGGCGTGCCCGACCCAGCGGCTCGCCGAGGTGACCGGCGGCGCGGTCTTCCACGACGGGCTCGACGGGGCGCTGACGGCCCGGCGGGACGCGGTGCGGTGGTATCCGCCGGACGTGTGGCGGTACGTCCTGGCCGCGGTGTGGACCCGGGTCGCGCAGGCTGAGCACCTGCCCGGCCGGTGCGCCGAGGTCGGCGACGAGTTGGGCAGCCGGATCGTCACCGGGGGCCTCGCCAGAGACCTGCTCCGGCTCGGTCTGCTGCTGCGTCGGCGCTGGCCGCCGTACGACAAGTGGCTCGGCACGGTCTTCGCCGGACTGCCCGGCGCGGCCCCGGTGGTCGCGGCGCTGGCCGAGGCGGTGGGCCCGGGCGACTGGACCCGACGCCAGGCTGGTCTGGTCGAGGCGCTGGAGACCATGGCCCGGTGGACCGACGAAACGTCTCTGGCAGCGCCGGTACGCGCCCGGGCCGTCCCGTTCCACCGCCGGCCGTTCCTGGTGCTGCGTGCCGAGCGTGTCGCCGTCGCGCTACGCGCCGCAATGACCGATCCGACCATGCGCGACCGACCGCTGTGGGGTGCGGTCGACCAGTACGTGCACAGCGTCGACGTGCTCGGCGACGCGGCCAGGGCTCGCCGGGTGGCCGGCGGTCTGTGGTCGGATGCGCTCACCGACCAGCGGTGACGGCCGGACGCCGGCTCTCGTCGCGGTCATGGTCGGTGAGGTCGTGCAGGTGCCGGACCGGTGAGAGCAGCAGCACCAGGGGCGCACCGATGAGGGTAGCCGCGACGACGAGCAGGGTGGCGCGCGTGCCGAGCGGGCCGGCCAGCGCGCCGGCGACGAGCCCACCGACCGGGATCGCGCCCCAGGAGACGAACCGTACGGTCGCCATCACCCGCGAGAGCAGCTCGGGCGGGCTGGCGATCTGCCGGTACGTGCGGGTGGTCACGCTGAGCACGACCGTGCCGAGGGAGAAGACGATGCTGCCGGCGGCGAAGGCCACGTACGCGGGCCAACCGGTGCCTCCGGGAATCAGGACCGCGCCGACGACCGTCGTGAGTCCGGCGGCGACCAGCGCGCGGGCGCTGCCGAGCCACCTGGTGATCCGGGTGGTGAGGGCGGCGCCGACCAGCGCGCCGACACCCTCGACGGCGAGCAGGACGCCGACCAGGCCGGGTGGCGCGTGCAGGTCGCGGACCAGGTAGAGCGGGTGCAGCGCGAACTGCGCGCCGCAGACGAAGTTCATGGCCGTCGCGGCCCACATGCACGGACCGATGACGGGGTGGTACGCGGCGTAGCGCCAGCCCTCGCGGATCAGCGCGCCGACCGGCGGCCAGTGCTCGGGCGCGTCGACCCGGCGCGCGGGCAGCGTACGCAGGAGAGCCGCGGAGACGAGGTAGCTGGCCGAGTCGACGAGCAGGGTGGGCACCGCGCCGAGCGCCTGCACGGCGAATCCGCCGAGCGAGGGGCCGCTGAGCAGGGTCGCGGCGTGGGTGGCCGAGGTGAGGCTGTTGCGCGACTGCAACTGCTCGCGCTCGACGATGCTGGGCAGGAAGGTCGAGTTGGCCACGTCGAACAGCACGTTGGCGAAGCTGACGACCAGCGCGGTGATCACCAGGTGGGTCACCGTGAGCTGCCCCCACCACCAGGCCAGTGGGATCGACGCGACGGCGAGCGCTCGGGCCACGTCCGCACCGACCTGGGCGCCGCGCAGCGGCAGGCGTTGCACGATGACACCGGCCGGCAGGCCGATCACGATCCAGGCGACGTAGCTGGCCGCAGCGATCAGACCCATCTGCCAGGCGGAGGCGTTCAGGACGACCAGCGCGGTCAGCGGCAGGGCCACCGCGCCGACCGCCGACCCGACCATGCTGGTCGTGCCGGCGGTCCACCAGCGCCAGAACACCCCGGCCCGTGCGTCGACGTGCATGTCGTCGGCCCCCGTTCGTCGCGCCGCGGCATTCCTGGTGTCAGTGCGTTCCATTCTGGAACGGACTATAGTCGGGTGGGGACAGAGGGAGGAAGCGGGTGCGACGGGAGGATCTCGCCGACGCGGACTGCGGCATCGCGCAGGCGCTCGGTGTGCTGGGGGACTGGTGGACGTTCCTTATCGTGCGCGACGTCGCCGGCGGCACGACCCGCTTCGACGCGCTCCAGCGCGAGCTGGGCGTCAGCCGGCGGGCGTTGACCGAACGCCTGGCCGCGCTGGTGGAGCACGGCGTGCTGGAACGTCGCCCGTACTCCGCGCACCCGCCCCGGCACGACTACCTGCTCACCGCGCGGGGCGAGGGCCTGCTACCGGTGCTGATCGCCCTACAGGACTGGGGAACGAGGCACCTGATGGGTGACGGGGAACTGACCGCGACCGCCGACGACGCCTCCGCCGAGGCCCGACGGGTGCACCATCTCGTCGGGCGGCGACTGCCCGAGGTCGTCCTGCCTGGGCCGGACGGACGGCCGGTCCCGGTCGCGACGCCGGACGCCTGGAGCGTCCTCTACCTCTTCCCGGGCGCGTACGCGCCGGGCGTGAACGCCTATCCGCCCGGGTGGGCCGACATCCCGGGCGCGCGGGGCTGCACCCTGGAATCGACCACCTACGCCGACCGGTATCCGCGGTTCCGGGACCTGGGGGTGCGGGTGTACGGCATCAGCACCCAACGACCGGACCAGCTCGCCGACTTCACCGCCCACGCCGGGTTGCCCTTTCCGCTGCTGTCCGACGAGGACGGCCGACTCGCCGCGGGCCTGCTGCTGCCCACCTTCCGGGCCGGCGGGGTGACCCGGTTCAAGCGACTGACCATGCTGGTCGACCCGGCGTCGGTGGTGCGGGCGGTGCAGTTCCCGGTCACCGATCCGGCCGGGTCGGTCGACGAGATGCTGGCGCTGGCCCGCGACCACGCGACGATCCCCGGCTGACGCGAGGCGTCGACCGGGGATCGAGGCGTACGGGTCGGGTCAGGCCGGGAGCGTCCAGCGCTGGTTGGCGCCGGCGAAGCACTCCCAGATCTGCAGGCGGGCGCCGTCGGCCGAGGTGTTGTCGGTGACGTCCAGGCACTTGTTGGACTGCGGGTTGCGCAGCGTGCCGTTGGACTGCGCCTGCCACACCTGCGCGCCGCTGCCGTTGCAGTCGTACAGCTGCACCTTCGCGCCGTTGGCGGTGGAGCCGCTGGTGATGTCGGCGCACTTGCCGAGGGCGCGCAGCGTGCCGTCGGTGGCGACGGTCCAGGTCTGCGCGGCGGTGCCGTTGCAGGTGTAGATCTGGACGGCGGCGCCGTTGGCGGTGCTCGCGGCCGCCACGTCGACGCACTTGCCGCCGATCCCGGTGATCCGGCCGGTACGACCCGACGGCGGCGGGGTGGTGCCGCCCATGATGGTGTCGTACATGGCGCTCACCAGCGAGGTGGAGCCGGTGGTGTCCTGCGACAGCTCCCAGTTCATCACGCCGCCGGCGTTGGCGAGGGCCCACTGCGTCTTGCGCTTGACGGTCGGGATGCCGTTGTAGCACTGCTGCGCGCCGCCGGCCGTGGTGCAGTCCCGGTTGGCGTTGGCCGGGTCCAGGGCGACGAGCGCCGAGTACGTGTAGTAGCCGGGGCGGCTGTAGAAGGGGATGCCGAGGACGGCCTTACTGGCCGGCAGGCCACGGGACTTCCACAGGTTGATGCTGTTGATCGACCAGTCGTAGTTGGAGTGCGGGCTGCCGCCGTCGTACGCCATGATGTTGAGCCAGTCGACCTGGCTGAACACGGCGGTCGGCACGCCGTCGAGGTAGTAGCCCTCGGAGACGACGGCCGCGGTGAGCAGCTTGCCGCGGCTGTGCAGGGCGCTGCCGAGCTGGGTCATGAGCTGGGTGTAGTTGTTGGCCGAGGCGCCCGGGTCGGGGTACTCCCAGTCCATGTCGACGCCGTCGAGGTTGTACTGGTTGACGAAGTTGACCAGGTTGTTGACGAACGCCGACCGGCTGCCGGAGTTGGCCGCGAGGGCTTCGAAGGCCGAGTCGTTGCCGTCGTTCCAGCCGCCGACGGCGATGGAGACCTTGACGTTGTTGGCGTGCGCCTGGGAGACGAGCGAGGAGAGTTTGCTCGGGTTCTCCACGGCGCGCAGGCTGCCGTCGTTGTTGGGCAGCACGAAGGCGTAGTTGATGTGGGTGAGCTTGTTGTACTGGATCGTGTTGACGTTGCCGGCCCACGAGGGCATGTAGCCGACGCTCTTGAAACCGTTCGGCAGCACCACGGCCTGCGCGGCGGTGGGGACGAGGGCGACGGTGGTGACGGCGGTGGCCAGGGCGAGCAGGCCGGCGCTGAGGACGCGGCGCAGTGGTGAGGACATGGGGGCCTTCCCGTGGGCGGGGGACGACACCCGCCCGCGCAGGGTTGTCGCGGGCGGGACGTGGGGGATGCAGGAACGGGTGGGCCTCGAGGTGGCCAAATCTTAAAGAGTGTTAACTGTCCGAGTCAATCAACACCGATGAATTTCCGTCGCGGAGCCCACGCGGCTTCTGACGATGCCCAAACGACCGTTAAGCTGACCGGGTGGGAACCGACGAGCTGTACCCGCCGGACCGGCTGGTCGCCGCGCAGCGCGCCACCGCCGCTGCCGGCCTGGACGCGCTGCTGCTCACGCCCGGCTCCGACCTGCGCTACCTGACCGGCTACGACGCCCACGCGGGGGAGCGGCTGACCTGCCTGGTGCTGCCCGCCGAGGGTGAGCCCACGCTCGTGGTGCCCCGGCTGGAACGTCCCGCCGCCGAGGCTTCGACCACCACCGGTCTGCGCATCGTCGACCACGCCGACGGCGCGGATCCGTACCCCCTGGTCGTGGCCGCCCTCGACGGCCCGGCGGCGGCGGTCGGGCTCGCCGACCGGATGTGGGCCGAGCAGGTCCTCGCCCTGCGCGCGGCGCTGCCCGGCGCCGCGCAGCGGCTCGCCGGCGACGTGCTGCGCGAGCTGCGGATCCGCAAGTCCCCGGCGGAGATCGCGGCCCTCGCCGAGGCCGGCGCGGCGATCGACGAGGTGCACCTGCGCATGGGCGAGTGGCTGCGACCCGGGCGCACCGAGGTCGAGGTGGCCGCCGACATCGCCGCCGCGATCCGCGCCGCCGGGCACGTCAGCGTCGACTTCGTCATCGTGGCCGCCGGCCCCAACTCCGCGAGCCCGCACCACGGCACCTCGGACCGGCCGATCGGCGTCGGCGACCCGGTGGTGGTCGACATCGGCGGCACCATGCCGTCGGGCTACCGCTCGGACTGCACCCGCACCTACCTGGCGGGCGGGACCGCGCCGGCCGAGTTCGAGGCGTATTACGCGGTGCTGCACGCGGCCCAGCGCGCGGCGGTGGCGGCGGTCCGGCCCGGCCGCACCGCGGCGGCGGCCGACGCGGCGGCCCGGACGCCCATCACGGCCGCCGGATACGGCGACGCGTTCCTGCACCGCACCGGGCACGGCATCGGCCTGGACGGTCACGAGGATCCCTACCTGGTGGCCGGGAACGACCGGCCCCTGGAGGCCGGTATGGCGTTCTCCATCGAACCCGGCATCTACCTGGCGGGCCGGCACGGCGCCCGCATCGAGGACATCGTCGTCTGCACGACGGACGGCGTGCAACGGCTCAACACCACCCCCACGGAGCTCATCGCGCTATGACTGTCGACCGGATCCTCCCCACCGACGAGGCCCACGACCTGCTGGACCTCGCTACCGAGCTGGCCGACCGTGAGCTGGCGCCCAAGGCCGCCGGCTTCGAGGAACGCGCCGAGTTTCCCCGCGACGTGCTGCGCACGATCGGCCGCGCCGGCCTGCTCGGTCTGCCGTACGCCGAGGAGCACGGCGGCGCGGCGCAGCCGTACGAGGTGTACCTGCAGGTGCTGGAGATCCTGGCCAGCCGCTGGCTCGCGGTCGCCGAGGCGGTCAGCGTGCACACCCTGAGCTGCTACCCGGTGGCCGCGTTCGGCACCGACGAGCAGCGCAAGCTGCTGCCGGACATGCTCGGCGGCGAGCTGCTCGGCGCGTACTGCCTCTCCGAGCCGCAGGGTGGCTCGGACGCGGCGGCACTGAGCACCCGGGCGGTCCGCGACGGCGACGCGTACGTCGTCTCCGGCACCAAGGCGTGGATCACGCACGCCCACAGCGCCGACTTCTACAACGTGTTCTGCCGCACCGGCGGTCCCGGCCCGAAGGGCATCTCCTGCCTGGTGGCCGACGCGGGCACCGCCGGCATCGCGCCGCAGACCGCGGAGCGGACCATGGGGCTGCGCTCCTCGCCGGTGGCGCAGATCGTCTTCGACGGGGCACGGGTGCCGGCCGACCGGCTGGTCGGTGGTGAGGGGGCCGGGTTCACCATCGCGATGTCCGCGCTGGACTCCGGCCGGCTCGGCATCGCGGCCTGCGCGGTGGGGCTCGCTCAGGGGGCGCTGGACTACGCCGTCGGCTACGCCCGGGAGCGGCAGCAGTTCGGCCGGTCCATCATCGACTTCCAGGGTCTGGGTTTCCTGCTCGCCGACGCGGCCACCCAGATCTCCGCCGCCCGCGCGTTGACCCTGGCGGCGGCCCGGCTGCGCGACGCCGGGCGGCCGTACTCGATCGAGGCGGCGAAGGCGAAGCTGTTCGCCACCGACATGGCCATGCGGGTGACCACCGACGCCGTGCAGGTGCTCGGCGGGGCCGGCTACGTGGCCGATCACCCGGTGGAGCGGTACCTGCGCGAGGCGAAGGTGTTGCAGATCGTGGAGGGCACCAACCAGATCCAGCGGTTGGTGATCTCGCGGGCGCTCGCGAAGAGCTGACCAGGCGCGGGGCGGCGCGGCGGGGTTCCTCGTCGCCGTCGCGCCGATTTCCCGGTAGGTTGCTCGCCGTGGAGGAGATCGACCGCGCCATCGTCGCCGCCCTGACCGCTGACGGCCGCCTGTCGTACACCGACCTGGCCGAGCGGGTGGGACTGTCGGTGTCCGCCGTGCACCAGCGGGTACGGCGGCTGGAGCAACGCGGCGTCGTCAAGGGGTACGCGGCCCGGGTCTCCTTCGAGGCGCTGGACCTGCCGTTGACCGCGTTCGTGGCGATCCGGCCGTTCGATCCGTCGCAGCCGGACGACGCGCCGGAGCGGCTCGCCCACCTACCCGAGATCGACTCGTGCTACTCGGTGGCGGGGGAGGACTTCTACCTGCTGTTGGTGCGGGTGGCCAGCCCGACGGACCTGGAGCGGGTGTTGCAGGAGATCCGCACCTCGGCGAACGTGACGACCCGGACGACGGTGGTGCTGTCCACGCCGTACGAGAATCGTCCGCCGAAGATCAGTGCCGGGGCGCCTGGTCGGTCGCGGTCCCGGGCGCCGGAGGAGCCGGCTGGTTCCACCGCAGGATGACCTGCCGGCCGTGCTCGTGACCGAGCGCGCTCACCGTCGCGGTGTCCAGCCGCAGTCGTCCGCCGGCGGACGGCGGTAGCCCGATCCAGCGGGCGCCGAGCACCCGCAGGCTGTGCGCGTGGCCGACCAGGGCCACGGTGCCGCGGTCGAGCAACGGGGTGACGCGGGTCAGCACGCGGTCGAGACGCTCGCCCACCTGGGCGGGTGACTCGCCGCCGGGGCAGCCGTCGGTCCAGATGTTCCAGTGCGGGTCGTCGTCGTGGATGTCGACGGTGGTGCGGCCCTCGTACTCGCCGTAGTTCCACTCGCTGAGGTCCTCGTCGACGGCGTCGACGGTGAGCCCGGCGAGCTGCGCGGTGCGCAGCGCCCGGGAGCGGGGACTGGACAGGACGGTGGCGAAGCGCCGGCCGGCGAGGAACGCCGCGAGGGTCCGGGCCTGTCGCTCGCCGTCGGGGGTCAGCTCCAGGTCGGTGTACGAGGTGTGCCGGAGGCTGGCGCTCCAGGTGGTCTCGCCGTGCCGGATCAGCAGGAGCTCTCCCATGCGGCCAGTTAACCACCGTGGCGGCGTGGTCCGGGCCGCCCTCCCTCAACCTATCTTCCTAGGACGCCCTAGCGGGTGTGCCGACCGGCACCACCGGTTTCAGCACCGGAAGACCGGGCAAGCGAGCGGCGACAACCGCCAGACCGAGGAGGCGCGATGAGCTTCACCGAGAAGGCAAAGAACAAGGTCGAGCAGATGGCCGGGGCCGCGAAGGAGCGGGTCGGCGACATGACCAACAACGAGCGGATGCGTGGCGAGGGCGCCAGTGAGCAGAGTGACGCGCGCGCCAAGCAGGCCGGTCAGAACGTGAAGGACGCGGGTCGCAACGTGAAGGACGCCTTCAACAAGTGACCTGAGCGGTCGTGGGGTCCCCGAGCAGATGCCGCTCCGGGACCCCACGCGTGCGAGCCGTTAGGGTCGGCGGCGTGACCGTGCTTCGTTCGCTGGTGTTGTTCGCGTTGGCCGCCCTGGCTGAGATCGGCGGCGCCTGGCTGGTCTGGCAGGGTTGGCGTGAGCAGCGCGGTCTGTGGTGGATCGCCGCCGGTGTGGTCGCCCTCGGCTGCTACGGCTTCGTGGCCACGTTCCAGCCGGATCCGAACTTCGGCCGCATCCTGGCCGCGTACGGCGGCGTGTTCGTGGCCGGCTCGCTGGGCTGGGCGATGGTGGTCGACGGATTCCGCCCAGACCGCTGGGACCTGCTGGGCGCAGCGCTCTGCCTGCTAGGCGTAGCCATCATCATGTACACCCCCCGCACCACAACCCCATAACCCCTCGCCACCCACCCCCTCCACGCCGCCACCCCGCCACCCCCTCCACGCCGTCGATCATGGACTTGTGGTGCCTGATTCATGGTCTCGCGAGTGTTTCGTCCCCACCACAAGTCCATGATCGACGGCCCGCTAGGAGGCCCGGGGCTCCCGCGTGCGGCGATCTTGCACTTTCTGTGGTGTCGTAAGGGGTCATATCGCTTATTCCGGCGACCGAAAGCGCAAGATCGGCGTGAGGTGGGCGGGGCGGTGAGACGTACCCGATTCTGCGATGATGCGGCGCGTGATGGGACCACGGCTCCGCTCGTTCTGGTGTGGGGTGCTGGTTGTGGTGGGTTCGCTTGGCGTGGGCGGGTGCGCGGCTTCTCGGGTGCCGCCGCCGGAGCGGCCGACGTTCGTCGGATCCTCCGCCGCGCCCTCGGCCAGCAGCGCCGCATCGACAGCTACTCCGACGCCGGGGGTTGCGAGCGTCCCCGGGGCGTCGAGGGTGGGGACCAGGGCGCCGGTGGTCGACCACGGGCCACGGGCCGGCACCCGGGTCGCGCTGACGTTCGACGCGGACATGACCGACGGGATGCTGGCCAATCTGCGCAGCGGCAAGGTGCGGTCGTACGCGAACCTGCGGATCCTCGACCTGCTGGAGCGCGAGCAGGTGCCGGCGACGTTCTTCCTGACCGGCAAGTGGGTGCGGCGGTACCCGGAGGTGACCCGGCGGATCGCCGGCAATCCGCGCTTCGAGTTGGCGAACCACACCTACGGGCACGCGGCGTTCACGGCGGACTGTTACGACCTGCCCCGGCTGCCGGTCGACGAGTTGGCCGCCGACGTGGCGAAGACGTTCGAGGTGCTCGCGCCGTACGGGGGGCGGCAGACCCGATACTTCCGCTTTCCGGGGTTGTGCCACGACGCGGCGGCGTTGGACGCCCTCGCGCCGTTGGGTGTGACGGTGGTGGACGGGGACGTGATCAGCGGTGATCCGTTCGCGAAGGCGTGGAAGCCGCTGGTGCGGGCCGTGCTGGACCACGTCCGTCCCGGCTCGGTGGTGATCATGCATGTGACCGAGGCGAACGCGACGATGACCGATGAGGCATTGCCGCACATCCTGGCCGGGTTACGCGAGCGTGGGTTGACGCCGGCGCCGTTGTCCGAGGTGCTGGCCACCGGTTGAGTGGGCGGCCAGCACCTCGGGTACGTCAGTCGTCGCGGTGGTCGCTCCACCACTGCTGGCCGTCGGCGGGCAGGGTGTCGATCGGGTCGTAGTAAGCGTAGCGCTTGTTGAGCGCCTCCAGGTCGGCGGACTCGATGGAGGTGCGGTAGTTCTTGGTCCAGTAGGAGATGCCGCGCTCACGGTCGTAGTCGGTGAGCATGTGGACCCAGCGCTTGCCGACGAAGGGGACGTCGCAGACGATCCGCGGGGTGGCGTAGCCGGGCAGGTAGCCCATGATGTCGTGCTGGAGCTGCTGGGCGTGCCAGACCGGGACCCGCCAGTGCTCGGCGTTGGGGATCATGTCGCACATGTAGAAGTAGTACGGCAGGATGCCCGCTTCGCCCTGCAGGGCGAAGCAGAGGTCGAGCAGGTCGGCGTTCGTGGCGTTGACGCCGCGCATGAGGACGCCCTGGTTGCGGACGTCGCGTACGCCGACGTCGAGCGCGGTCTGGGCGGCCTTGGCGACCAGTGGGGTCAGCGACTGGGCGTGGTTGACGTGGGTGTGGATGGCGAGGTTGACGCCGCGTCGGGCGGCGGTGCGGGCGACGCGTTCGAGGCCTTCGACGACGTCGGGCTGGAGCCAGTGTTGGGGGAGGCCCATGAGGGCCTTGGTGGCGAGCCGGATGTCGCGGACGGTTTCGATGTCGAGCAGCCGCATGAGGTACGACTCGAGGTTGCGCCAGGGGACGTTGGCGACGTCGCCGCCGGAGACGACGACGTCGCGTACGCCGGGGTGGTTCTTGAGGTAGGCGATGTGGGCGTCGTAGCGGTCGACGGGCTTGAGGGTGAGTTTGAGTTTGTCGACGGTGGGGGTGGAGTTGCCGACGAGGTCCATGCGGGTGCAGTGCCCGCAGTACTGCGGGCAGGTGGAGAGCAGTTCGGCGAGGACCTTGGTGGGGTAGCGGTGGGTGAGGCCTTCGGCGACCCACATGTCGTGCTCGTGGAGGCTGTCACGGCTGGCGTAGGGGTGTGAGGGCCAGTCGGTGCGTCGGTCGGAGGCGACCGGGATCATGTAGCGGCGGATCGGGTCGGCGAGCAGCGCTTCGGTGCTCATCGTCTCGAACGGCACCATCGTGTTGATCATCTGCGGGGGCACCAGCATGGACATGGTGGCCAGTGCCTTCTGGTCTGCCTCGAGGTCGGCGTAGAAGGTCTCGTCGATGGTGTCGCCGAGGACGGCGCGCAGCTGCTTGATGTTCTTGACGCAGTTGACCCGCTGCCACTGGGCGCTTTCCCACTGGTCGCGGGTGACGTGTCGCCAGCCGGGGAAGCGGGTCCAGTCGGGTTCGACCAGGGGGCGGCGGTGGTATTCGTACGGCTGCCCGGCGGTCGGTGTGGCGACCGGGGCGTGACGGGGTTGGGGGATGGTCTGGGTCACGGCCCCTCCTCGGTGGTGCGGTGGATCATTGAAGCTCGAAGGCTACTGGAAAATATTCGGCAAAGAAATTAGTCTGCCGTAAGTTTTCCCGTTACGCGAGCCCTGGCCGGGGCTTCGAGCGGCTGCGCAGGGGAGGTTGGCGTGACGTCACCGGTGGGACTGCACCGCGTCGTGCAACCGGCGGGGGTGCTGCCGCAGGCGGCGTGGCGCCTGGACGCGTCGAGGGAGATCGCGCCGAACGAGGTGCGGATCCGGGTGCAGCGTCTGAACCTGGACGCGGCGAGCTTCCGCCAGTTGTCGGAGAAGCACGGCGGGAACGGTGACGCGGTACGCGCCGAGGTCCTGGAGATCATCTCCACGCGGGGCAAGATGCAGAACCCGGTGACCGGCTCGGGTGGGATGTTGATCGGCGTCGTCGAGGAGGCCGGTCGGCGTTCCCCGCTGGGACTCAAGGCCGGCGAGCGGGTCGCCTCGCTGGTGTCGTTGACGCTGACGCCGCTGGTGATCACCGACGGGTTGGCCCGCTGGGACGGTCGCAGCGAGCAGGTGCCGTGTGACGGGTGGGCGATCCTTTTCGCCCGGTCGATCGCGGCGGTGCTGCCCGAGGACGAGGATCCGCAGCTGTCCCTCGCCGTGCTGGACGTGTGCGGGGCGCCGGCGCTGACGGCGCGGGTGGTGTCGCGTCAGGTCGAGGACCGGCGGCGTGCGGGTGATCCGACGCCGGTGAGCGTGGCCGTGATCGGTGGGGCGGGCAAGAGCGGGTCGCTGTCCCTGGCCGCAGCGCGGCGCGCGGGCGCCGCCCGTACCGTCGGGGTGGTTCCGGTGGCGGCGGAGCGCGACGCGCTGACGGCGGCGGGTCTGGCGTCGGTGGTGGCGGTGGCCGACGCGCGGGATCCGGTGGGCCTGTCCACGGCGGTGACCACGGCGTTGGGTACGCCGGCTGACGTGACGGTGGTCTGCGTGGACGTGCCGGGTTGTGAGCACGGGGCGGTCCTGGCGACCGCGGACGGCGGCACGGTGATCTTCTTCTCGATGGCGACGAGCTTCTCGGCGGCGGCGTTGGGCGCGGAGGGGCTGGCGGCGGACGTGACGATGCTGGTGGGCAACGGGTACGTGCCGGGGCACGCGGAGTTGGCGCTGGGGTTGCTGCGTGCCGAGCCGGGGGTGCGCCAGCTTTTCGCGGCGCGGATCGCGGCAGACTGAGGTCATGACGAACCCCTCGACGTTGTACCGCGGCGGCGTGTTGCACTGTCCGGCGGATCCGAGCGCGACCGCGCTGCTGGTGTCCGGTGGGCGGATCACCTGGTTGGGCACGGACGGTGACGCGCCGCCGGCCGAGAAGGTGGTGGACCTGGGTGGGGCGCTGGTGACGCCGGCGTTCGTGGACGCGCACGTGCACGCCACGGACACCGGGTTGGCGTTGTCCGGGCTGGAGTTGTCTGGCGTGCGCTCGGCGGGGCAGTTGCTGGACGCGGTGGCGGGTTTCGCGGCGGGTCTGCCGGCGGACGCGGTGGTGCTGGGGCACGGTTGGGACGAGTCGGGTTGGTCGGACGCGACGCTGCCGGACGCGGCGGCGTTGGACCGGGCCGCCGGCGGCCGGCGGGTGTACCTGTCGCAGGCGTCGATCCATTCGGCGTTGGTGTCGTCGGCGTTGCTGGCGGCGTGCCCGCAGGTGGTGGACGCGGCCGGCTACGACCCGTCGGGTTGGCTGCGTCGCGACGCGCACCACGTGGTGCGGGCGGCGGCGCAGGGTGCGGTGACGCGGGCGCAGCGGGTGGCGGCGCAGCGGGTGGCGCTCGCGCACGCGGCGTCGCTGGGGATCGCCGCGGTGCACGAGTGTGGCGGTCCGGAGATCTCCGACGAGGAGGACTTCACGGGCCTGCTGGGCATCTCCGGCGCGGGGGTGCCGGAGGTGTACGGGTACTGGGGTGAGTTGGGTGGCGCGGCGCGGGCCCGGGAGTTGGGCGCGGTGGGCGCTGGCGGGGACCTGTTCGCCGACGGGGCGTTGGGGTCGCGTACGGCGCACGTGTCGCAGCCGTACGGCGACGGTGACGGCTGCGGGCACGGCTACCTGACGGTCGAGCAGGTGCGTGATCACCTGGTGGACTGCGCGGCGCACGGTCTGCAGGGCGGGTTCCACGCGATTGGTGACGCGGCGATCGGCACGGTGCTGGACGGGTTCGCGGCGGCGGCGGCGACGCTGGGTGTGGAGCGGCTGCGGGCGGCCCGGCACCGCGTGGAGCACGCCGAGATCATGAGCCGGCGGATGATCGCGCGGTTCGTGGAGTACGGGATCGTGGCGAGCGTGCAGCCGGCGTTCGACCGGCTGTGGGGTGGTGCGGGCCGGATGTACGAGGCGCGCCTGGGCCTTGCGCGGTCGTTGGAGTCGAACCCGATGGGTGCCATGCACTCGGTGGGTGTGGCGTTGGCGTTCGGGTCGGATTCGCCGGTGACGCCGTTGGACCCGTGGGGGTCGGTGCGGGCGGCGGCGGCGCATCACAACCCGGCGCAGCGGATGAGTGTGCGGGCGGCGTTCGCGGCGCACACGCGCGGCGGGTGGCGGGCGGTGCACCTGGACGCCGAGGGGGTGCTGGCGCTGGGCGCCCCGGCGACGTTCGCGGTGTGGTCGACGCCGGCCGGCGTCGAGCGGGGCCTGCCGGTGCTGCTGGCCGAGGATCCGGACCTGCGCGGCCCGGACGATCCGACGCCGCTGCCGGTGTGCCGGCGGCTGGTGCTGCGCGGCGAGGTCATCTATGAGGAAGGGTCGTCGTGAGCGAGCAGATGAGCGGTGTGGCGTGACCGGGAAGCTTGATCTTGATCCGGTGTTGGTGGCGCGGGCGCGGGAGTTGGCGCGGCGGGCCGGTCAGCCGGTGGTCGACCTGGCGCGCAGCCACACGACGGTGTCGGTGGAGCGGGCGGTGTTGCGCCTGGCCGGGGTGACGGGCGCCGACCCGGACGGCATTCCGTGGGTGAACCGGCTGGTCGACGCGGTCGTCGCGGACGTCGGCCTGGGGCACGGGGTGGCGGCGCCGGTGTTCGACGCGCTGGTGCGCGAGGGCAGCACCGACGTGACGTTGCTGGCGCAGAAGGCCGCCGCCGGGTCGGTGCGGTTCGGCGTGCCGTCGGGTCGGGCGGCCACGGCGGCCCGGTCGGCGGCCCGCAGGGCCGTGGGCGCGGGGATTCGGCGTATCGACCGGCGGCGGGTCGAGCGGGACCGGCTCGTCAAGCGGCACGGTGACCCGAAGCAGCGGCCGTGGATCTACCTGATCGTGGCGACCGGGGACATCTACGAGGACATCCCGCAGGCGCAGGCGGCGGCGCGGGCGGGCGCGGACGTGATCGCGGTGATCCGCTCGACGGGGCAGTCGTTGCTGGACTATGTGCCCGAGGGCGCCACCCGGGAGGGGTTCGCCGGCACGTACGCCACGCAGGAGAACTTCCGGCTGATGCGGGCGGCCCTGGACGAGTCGTCGAAGGAGTTGGGCCGCTACGTGCGGCTGACGAACTACGCGTCGGGGTTGTGCATGCCGGAGATGGCGACCCTGGCCGGCCTGGAACGCCTGGACATGATGCTCAACGACTCGATGTACGGGATCCTGTTCCGCGACATCAACCCGGTGCGCACGTTCGTCGACCAGCGGTTCTCCCGGCAGGTCCACGCCCGCGCGGGGATCATCATCAACACCGGTGAGGACAACTACCTGACCACCGCCGATGCGGTCGACGAGGCGCACACGGTGACGGTGTCGCAGTTGCTCAACGAGTTCTTCGCGCACGAGGCGGGCCTGGCGGACTGGCAGTTGGGCCTGGGGCACGCCTTCGAGATCAACCCGGAGGTGCCGGAGTCGTTCCGCCTGGAGTTGGCGCACGCCCTGCTGGCGCGGGAGTTGTTCCCGGACGCGCCGCTGAAGTGGATGCCGCCGACGAAGCACATGACCGGTGATGTGTTCCGGGGCAACCTGCTCGACGGGTTCTTCAACCTGGCGGGGACGCTGACCGGTCAGGGCATCCTGTTGGTGGGGATGATGACCGAGGCGGTGGTGACGCCGTGGTTGTCGGACCGGGACATCGCCCTGCAGAACGTGCGGTACGTCCTCGGCGCGGCCGGCGGGCTGCACGAGGACTTCGTGCCGGCGGCGGGCGGGTTCATCCGTCGCCGCGCCAACCAGGTGCTCGGTGAGGCTCTGGACCTGCTGGAGCGCATCGGGGAGCAGACGCTGCTCACCGCGATCGCCGAGGGCACCTTCGGGATCATGAAGCGGCCCGCGGACCGGGGCAAGGGCCTCGACGGGGTCGCCGCGCACGAGGGCGACTACTACAACCCGGCCACGGAGATCCTGGAGGCGGGTCGTGAGTAAGGGGATCGTTCGGCCCTACGGGGACACCACCGGCGACGGGATGGTGCAGGTGTCGTTCACCCTGCCCGTGCCGCACGACAAGCGGGCCGAGGGCGCGGCGGTGCAGTTGGCCAACAAGATGGGCATCGATCCGGCGATGGTGGTGCACGCCAAACCGATGGGGGACGGGTTCACGTTCTTCGTCG
Organism: Micromonospora sp. NPDC049662; assembly: GCF_040675055.1. Lineage (NCBI taxonomy): Bacteria > Bacillati > Actinomycetota > Actinomycetes > Micromonosporales > Micromonosporaceae > Micromonospora > Micromonospora sp. NPDC049662. The sequence goes on along the minus strand of NZ_JBFAOC010000008.1, from coordinate 143,687 downwards.
TGTACGGGCGGGTGAACCACCTCGTCGACCTGAACGCGGTGCAGGTGGTGGAGCGGGACTTCGCGCTGCTGTCGGCCAAGGACGTCAACACGGTGGTCAAGCAGCGGCTGCGGCGCAAGCTGTCCGTGGTCGGCGCGTGCATCGGCACCGACGCCCACACGGTGGGCATCGACGCGATCCTCAACGTCAAGGGCATCGCGGGGGAGAAGGGCCTGGAGTACTACCGGGAGTTGAAGGTCACCAACCTGGGCGCGCAGGTCAGTGTCCCGGAGCTGGTGGAGGCCGCGCGGGCGGAGAAGGCCGACGCGGTGCTCGTGTCGCAGGTCGTCACGCAACGCGACGCGCACCTGCACAACACGCGGGAGATGTCGGCGGCGTTCCGGGAGGCCATGCCGGCGGGCAAGCGGCCGCTGCTGATCGTCGGCGGTCCCCGCTTCGACGAGACGATGACCGACGAGTTGGGCGTCGACCGGATCTTCGGTCGGGGCACCACGCCGGGCGAGGTGGCCAGCTATTTGGTGCACGCCCTGATCACGCAACGGAAGGCGAACGCATGACCGACGACGCGCGGCTCGGGTTGACGGTGACGCACCGGCGGTATGTGCCGTACGCGCACGCCCACTACGCCGGCAACCTCGTCGACGGGGCGTACGCCCTGGGGCTGTTCGGTGACGTCGCCACCGAGGTGTGCATCCGCACGGACGGCGACGAGGGCCTGTTCGCCGGGTACTCCGACGTGCGGTTCACCGCGCCGATCCGGGCCGGTGACGTGGTCGAGGTGACGGCGCAGGTATCGCGGGTGGGCTCCCGCAGCCGCACCCTGGAGTTGAGCTGCGTGGTGGTGTGCCGGGGCCGCCCGGACCGCTCCGAGTCCGCCGCCGAGGTCCTCGACCCGCCGATCGTGGCGGTGACCGCGACCGGCACCGTGGTCGTACCCGCTTCCTCATGACCCTCGCGGTCTGCGCGGACGTCGGCTCCACGTACACCAAGGCGGCCGTGGTGGACCTGGCGGCCGGTGTCCTGGTCGGCGTGGCGGCCGCGCCGACGACGGTGGGCAGTGACGTGCTGCGCGGCCTGGACGCCGCGGTCACGGCGGCCACCGCCGGGCTCGGGCTGCGCGACGTGCCGTGGTACGTCTGCTCGTCGGCCGGCGGTGGGCTGCGGCTGGCCGTTATCGGCTACGAGGCCCTCGTCACCGCGCAGGCGGGCCGGCGGGTCGGGTTGTCCGCGGGCGCGCACGTGGTGCACACCGGCGCCGGGCGGCTCGACGCGGCGGCCCTGGCCGCGTTGCGGGCGGCCCGGCCGGACGTGGTGCTGCTGGTGGGTGGCACCGACGGCGGCGACGCCGACACGATCCGCCACAACGCGACCCGGCTGGGCCGCGCCCGCTGGCGCACGCCCGTCGTCCTGGCCGGCAACGCTGATGTCCGCGCCGAGCTGACCGCGCTGCTGCGGGACGCCGGGGTGCCGGTGAGCAGCGCGGACAACGTGCTGCCGCGCATCGGGGTCCTCACGCCGGCCTCGGCGCGGGCCGCGATCCGGGCGGTGTTCCTGCGGCACGTCATCGGTGGTAAACGACTGTCCCGGGGTACCCGTTTCGCGCGGCTGGTGCGGGCGGCCACGCCGGACGCGGTTCTGACCGGGGTGGAGGTGCTGGCCGACACCATCGGCGGCGACCTGGCCGTCGTCGACGTGGGTGGGGCCACCACCGACGTGTACTCGGTGCTCACCCCCGACGAGCGGGCCAGCGGGCCGGGCCGGGAGGTCGCCGGCAGCCTGTGGCGTGCCCGCACCGTCGAGGGCGATCTCGGCATGCGGTGGAGCGCGCCGGGCGTGGTGCGCGCCGCCGTCGAGGAGCGGCTGCTCACCGACGCCGGCGACCTCACTGCCGCCGCCGAGCGGCGGGCGGCCGACCCGGCGTTCCTGGCCGCCGATGATGCCGAGCGGGCCGTGGACGCGCGGATCGCCACCCTGGCGGCGACGGTGGCGCTGCGCCGGCACGCCCGTGGTGTCGCCACCGGCGAGCGGGCCGGGCGGGATCTGCGGGACGTGCGGCTGCTGGTGGGCTCCGGTGGGGTGCTGCGGCACGCGCCGGCCGACGCGTCGGGGCGGGTGCTGGCGGCGGTCCTGGCCGACCACGCGGGTGGGTGGGCGGTGCCGCGCGCCGCCCGCGCCGTGGTGGACGTGGACTACGTGCTGGCCGCCGGTGGGCTGCTCGCCGAGGAGCACCGGACGGCGGCGCAGGCGCTGTTGCGCCACCATCTGTGCCCGCAGTGAGACACACCGATCCGACACGCCGTGGCGCAACACACGACAGGCCGGGGTGGGTTGACAGGAGGCGGGGTGTAGCACGTACCGTCTTTGAGTCCTACCACGGGAAGCGGCTGTTGTTCGCTTCGTCCCTTCGTCCGCTGGCCGAGCGACATGTTTCAGTGTTCTCGTCGCGGCGGCCAGGTCCAGCGGGCGGGGGTCGGCGGGGCGGCGCGAACCGGCCGCGGTTACCGGTGTACGGGCAGGGTGAGGTGCACGGCCAGTAGACAACGGCCCGGCGGGGGCAGCCAGTCAACCGCCTGGTCGGTCCGAAGGTCGGCGTGCCCCATTCTCGCCCCACCGGCCGGGAAGGGCCTGGGAGCATCGGGGCGCGGCGCAAGCCGCGCCCCGATTTCATGTGCGCGCGACGTCGCCCCCAACCTCCGCGCCGATCTTGCGGTTTCTGTTGTTGAAACGGGCAGGAATGCCCCGTTCGTCGGGACAGAAAGTGCAAGATCGCGGAGCAGGGGTCAGGCGCGGATGGCGGCCGGGTAGCCTTCGGCGGGTGATCGAGGTGAAGCTGCGGTGACGACGCTGGACCGGGACGAGAGTCACGTCCCCACGGCGACCAGGGCGCCGGTCGCCGCGGGTCGGCCGCTGCCGCTGCGCGTGGCCGCGCCGATGGCCGTGGTCGCCGGATTGGCCCTGCTGCTGGCGTTCCCGCCGTACGGGGTGTGGCCGCTCGCGCCCGTCGGGGTGGCCCTGCTGGCCGCCGCCGCCCACCGGCGGCGGTTGCGCGCCGGCGCCGGCCTGGGTTTCCTCACCGGGGTGGCGCTGTTCGCGCCGATGCTGGCCTGGACGAACCTGCACACCGGCTACCTGCCGTGGGTGCTGCTGTCCCTGCTGCAGGCCGGCTACCTGGCGCTGCTCGGCGCCGCCACCGCCTGGGTGTCCCCCCTGGCCGACCGGGGCCCCTGGCAGTGGCCGGCGCTGACCGGGCTGCTGTGGGTGGGGCAGGAGGCGGTGCGCGACCGTACCCCGTTCGGCGGTTTCCCGTGGGGTCGCCTCGCGTTCAGCCAGGACGACTCTCCGCTGCTGCGCCTGGCCGCCCTCGGCGGCGCGCCACTGGTCACCTTCGCCGTGGCCCTCGCCGGTGGCCTGCTCGCCGCCGCCGTCTGGCGGGGCTGGGCGGCCCGCCGCGACGCGCGGGCCGAGTGGTGGCTGGCGGCGGTCGTACCCGCCGCCGTCGCCGTGGCGGTGGGCGCGGTGAGCCTGCTGGTGCCCGTCGCCGCCGCGGGCGGCGGCAAGGCCGTGACCGTCGCCATCGTGCAGGGCAACGTGCCGCGCCTCGGGCTGGACTTCAACGCCCAGCGGCAGGCCGTGCTCAACAACCACGTCGACGCCACCATCGAGCTGGCCGCCCGGGTCGTCGCCGGCACCGCGCAACGGCCCGACCTGGTGGTGTGGCCGGAGAACTCCAGCGACATCGACCCGCTGCGCAACCCCACCGCGGGGGCCCGCATCGCCCAGGCCGCCGACGCGATCCGCGCGCCCATCCTGGTCGGCGCGGTGCTGCTCGGGCCCGGCGCCGGGCAGGTCCGCAACGCGGGCATCCTGTGGCGGCCCGGCACCGGGGCCGACATGGCGCAGCTCTACACCAAACGGCATCCGGTGCCGTTCGCCGAGTACGTGCCGTTGCGGAACATCGCGCGCATGGTCAGCGACAAGGTCGACCTGATCCGCACCGACTTCGTGCCCGGCAGCACCCCGGGGGTGGTACGCGCCGGCCCGGCGACGCTCGGCGACGTGATCTGCTTCGAGGTCGCCTACGACGAGGTGGTCCGCGACACGGTCACCGGCGGTGCGCAACTGCTGGTGGTGCAGACCAACAACGCCACCTTCAACGAGGCGGAGGCCCGCCAACAGCTGGCCATGGTGCGGCTGCGGGCCGTCGAGCACGGCCGCCCGGCGCTGATGGCCTCCACGGTCGGCGTGTCCGGGTTCGTCGCCCCCGACGGGCGGGTAAGCGATGCCACCGGGTTCAACACCCGGGAGGTCGTGGTGCGGCAGCTACGGCTCGACAGCGGGCTCACCCTCGCCACCCGCCTCGGCTGGTGGCCGGAGCTGGCCCTGGCCGCTCTGGCGGTGGCCGCCCTGGTCGGCGCGGGTGTGCTGCGGCGCCGCCAGCGGGTCGTGCCCGGATAGCAGCAGCCGGTACGCCGGCGGGAGCGGAGGAACCGTGGTCCAGGCGACCGATACGATCCGGCGTCCCGACGAGGTGCCCGGCGTGGGTCGGGTCCTGGTGGTGATCCCCACCTACAACGAGGCCGACAACGTGGCGGCGATCGTGGGGCGGGTCCGCCGGGCCGCCCCCACGGTGAGCATCCTCATCGCCGACGACAACAGCCCCGACGGCACCGGCGCGATCGCCGACGCCCTCGCCGACGGCGACCCGCACGTGCAGGTGTTGCACCGCAGGGGCAAGGAGGGGCTCGGCGCCGCGTACCTGGCCGGGTTCGGGTGGGCGCGCGAGCGCGGCTACCACGCGGTGGTGGAGATGGACGCCGACGGCTCCCACGCCCCGGAGGACCTGCCGGCGCTGCTGGAGGCCGCCCGCGACGCCGATGTGGTGATCGGGTCGCGGTGGACCAGCGGGGCGCGGGTGGTGAACTGGCCGCTGCGGCGGCTGCTGCTGTCGCGCGGCGGCAACCTGTACGCGCGTCTCGCGCTGGGCATGCCCGTCTCGGACGCCACCGGCGGCTACCGGGTGTACCGGACCAGCGCCCTGGACGCCATCGACCTGGCGTCGGTGACCTCGCAGGGGTACTCGTTCCAGGTGGAGCTGTCGCGGCTGGCGCACCGGGCGGGGGTGCGGATCGTGGAGGTGCCGATCACGTTCGCCGAGCGGGAACGCGGGGACAGCAAGATGAGTCCGCGCATCGTCGCCGAGGCGTTGTGGCGGATCACCGCGTGGGGTGTGCAGGACCGGCGGCAGGCCGTACGCCGCAGCCTGAACGGCACCCCCACCGGTCAGGTGCGGTGGCCGTGAGCGCGGCCGTGTCATGCTGGATGCGCGGTTCGTGTCGTGCCGCGGGATGGCGATGAGGTGAGATGCGCCGAGGACTGAGGTTCGTGCCGCTGGCCCTGCTGCTGACGGTGGTGCTGGAGCTGGCGGTGTTCGTCGTCGTGGGCAGGGCGGTGGGGTTCGGCGCGGCGGTGCTGCTGGTGTTCGCCGCGTCCCTGCTGGGGCTGGTGCTGCTGCGCCGCGAGGGAATGCGCGCCTGGCGGGGGTTCCGCACCGCCGCGCAGGCCGGGCAGCCGCCGGGACGGCAGGTGACCGACGGGCTCGTCGGGTTGGCCGGTGCGCTGCTGCTGGCGATACCCGGGCTGGTCAGCGGCCTGGTCGGGTTGTCGCTGATGGTGCCGCCGGTGCGCCGGTTGGCCCGCGTCGGGGTGCAACGCGCCGCCGAACGGCGGGTGTCGTCGATGGTCGCCGGTGACCTGTTCGGGCCGCGTACGGTCCGGGTGCGTCAGGGCGCGCCACAGCCGCCGCCACGTCCGCAGCCGGAGCAGCCGGTGGTCGTCGACGGTGGCCGCGCCATCGAGGGCGAGATCGTCGAGCCGGGCCGCAACTGAATCCACCCACTCACACGACGGCGCCCCCGGGGTTTCCCGGGGGCGCCGTGTCGTGCGGGTGCGGCTCAGGCGCGGCCGCGGCGGGTACGAACCTCCTGGAGCCGCTCGGCGAGGATGTCCTCAAGCTCGGCGATCGAACGCCGCTCCAGCAGCATGTCCCAGTGGGTACGCGGCGGCTTGGCCTTCTTCTGCTCCGGCTCGCTGCCGTCGACGAGTCGGGCGACGCTGCCGTCGAACTTGCACTCCCAGGTCGTCGGGACCTCGGCGTCGACGGCGAACGGCACCTCGAACTGGTGGCCCTTGGCGCAGAGGTACTCGCGGGTCTGACGCGGCGCGAGCTCCGTGTTGCGGTCGGATTCGTAGCTGACCGCGCCCAGCCGGCTTCCGCGCAGCATACGCTCGCCCATGATCGACTTCCCCTCGTTCGTGGTGCTGGTCTTCTGGGTGTAACGGCGCGTTCCCGTCGCACCATTCCCGCCCGAGGGCGTGAGGCGTCCACGGGCGGGCCGGAACCAAGGGTAGCCGGCCACGACCGGGACGCCACGGCGGTGGCGTGTCGTGACTGCCACCGGGGATGTTAAGGCGTGCGAGGACTCTGCCACACGCCCTAACCGCCCGAACGCGGTCAAGGTTGCGGCGACGTCGCACCCGGGTCGGAAGCACCCGCCCCGCCGGGTGCGGCCGCGCCGAGGCGGGCCAGCGCCAGCGCCAGGTCGCTGACCTGGTCACCGAGCTGCGCCACCCGCCGCTGGGCCACGTCCCGGTCGGCCTCGGCGGCCTCGAGCCGTACCGTCAGGGCCGTGAGCCGACCCTCGGCGGTGGCCGCGGCCTGCCGGGCGGCGGTCAGCTCGGCGCTGAGCGTGTCGCGCTGCTCGGTCGCGGCGGTCAGCTCCGCGCGGAGCCGGGCGGCCAGCTCGGCGGCGTCCTGCCGGGCGCCGTCGGCCTCGGCGGCGACGGCCTGGGCGCGGTCCCGGGCCCGTTCGGCCTGTTCGCGGGCCCGGGCGGCGTCCGCGGCCGCGGCGCGGGTCCGTGCGGCGTCGGCGCGGGCCTGGTCGATCTGACGGCGTACGTCCTGCGCCTCGGCCTGCCACCGCGCGGCCCGCTCGCCCGCGTCGGCGGCGTCCCGGGTGGCCCGTTCGGCGTCGGCGCGCGCCGCGTCCCGCTCGACGGTCAGGTCGGCCGCGCGCTGCCGCTCGGTGTCGCGCTCGCCCCGTAGGTCACGGACCTCGGCGCGGGCCTGGTCGCGGTCGCGTTCGGCCTGCGCGCGCAGCGCCTCGGCGGCGCTGACGTCGTGGCGGGCCTGGTCCCGGGCGGCCTCGGCCTGTTGGGCGCGCTCGTCGGCCGCGGCGGCGCGGTGCGCGGCGACCTCGGCACGTCGGGTGGCGTCGTCGGCCTCGGCGCGGGCCGTGCGGGCCTGCTCGCGGGCGCGCGCCGCGTCGGCCGACGCGGTCTCGGCGTCGTCGCGGGCCTCGTCGCGTTCGGTCTGCGCGGCCACGACCTCGGTGGCTGCCTCCGCGCGGGCCTGCGCGAGCTGCCGCTGCACACCCACCGGGGACAGCTCGGCGTGCAGCGCCTCGGTCAACGTCTCGACGATCTGGTCGAGGCGGTCCACCGCCTCCCAGGTGCGGGCCACCTGCCCGGGCAGGCCGGGGGCGTTGCGGTGGCGCATCCGACTGTTGCGCGAGGCGCGTTGGCAGGCGCCGTCGTTGTCACGGCAGTAGCGGAACGGCCGGCCAGCGCCGACACGCTGCGCCACCGGCGCTCCACAGTGGGCGCACGGGCGGGTTTCGGTGGGGGTGAGCGGGGCGTCCATCAAGGGCGAAGTCTAGGCCGCGTGTCGGCTGCTCAGGTCGCCGCCCGGGCCGTCGCGTCCAGGGTGTAGCGGCGCTGCAGCAGCAGCGCGGCGAGCATCGCCGCCGCCGGCAGCAGCCCGAAGCCGTAGCGGACCGCCGCGAGCGCCGCGTCCGGCTGCGCCGGTGACTCACCGGCGGTCGACGCCACGAAGCCGCCCGCCGCCAGGCAGAGGGCGTACGCGTAGGGGCCCAGGGCCGCGCCGGTGGCCTCGGTGGCCGTCCACACCCCGGTGTAGGTGCCCGCTCCGGTGGTGGCGCCGGCGGCGTGGATCACGTCGGGCAGCATCGAGAAGGGCAGCAGTTGCATGCCGGCGAACGCCACCCCGAGCACCGCCACCGCGCCGACGAGCACCGGTAGGCCGGCCGGTCTGCCTACCGCCAGCACCAGCGACCCGGCCGCGAACGCGCCCTGCGCGCCGAGCAGCGCCCGCTGCTTGCCGATCCGGCGGGCCAGCACCAGCCAGGCGGGGGTGACCAGCAGCGCCGGAGCGACGAACGCGGCCACCAGCACCGTGGTCAGCGCGGGGGCACGCAGCTCGTACTCCGCGTAGTAGGGCACCCCGGCCAGGACCAGGTGGGTGCTGGTGGACATGGCCAGGTAGGCGGCGACCAGCGGACGGAACTGCTCATCGCGCAGGGCGGTGCGCAGCGCCCGCCACCCGCCGTGCCTCGGTGCCGTGCCGCCCGACGCGACGCCGCGCAGCCGGGCGATGCCGGCCACGCCCACCAGCATGGCCACCAGCATCCCGACGGCGAGGACCACGCCCATCCGCTGGTAACCGCCCCGGGTAGCGGCGTCGCCGCCGGTCAGCAGCGGGGCCAGCAGGCCGGAGGCGAGGATGCCGAGGGTCAGCACGACCATCCGGAACGCCATCAGCCGGGTGCGTTCGTCGTAGCCGATGCGCAGGTCGGCGGGGGTGGCCAGGTAGGGGACCTGGTAGGCGGCGAAGAGCAGGTTGCCGGCGACGAAGGCCACCGCCACCCAGCCGGCGGCCGGCGCGCCGGTCAGGCCGCCGGGCACCGCGAACAGCGCGGCGAACGCGACCGGCAGGGCGCAGCCGAGCAGCAGCAGCCGTCGCCGGTCACCCCGGCGGCCCAGTTCGACGTCGGCGCGGTGCCCGACCCACGGGTGCAGCAGCACGTCGGCGATCTTCGGCAGCAGCAGCGCCAGACCGGCCAGCCACGGCCCGACGGCCAGCACGTCGGTGAGGAAGTAGAGCAGCAGCAGGCCGGGAACGGTCACCCAGACACCCATGCCGAGGGAGCCGGTGGCGAACCCGGCGAGGGGGCCGCGGGGCAGCGTCGCGTCGGTGGCGGCCGCGGGCCGCCGGTCGAGCCCGGTCATCGCCGCATCCTCTCCGCAATCCAACAGTTGCTGGATTCTAGGGGCACAATGGCGGCCATGACCACGCCCCGACGCCGTCCGGGTCGACCTCGGCGCGACCAGACCCGACCCACCCGCGAGGTGGTGCTCACCGCCGCGACCGCGCTGTTCGCCGAGCGTGGCTTCGACGCCGTCGGGCTGCGGGAGGTCGCGGCCGCCGCCGGGGTCGACGTCGCCACGGTCGCCCACCACACGGGTACGAAGGCAGCGCTCTACGAGGCGTGTTTCGCGCGGGTGTTCGACGTGGAGCGGCAGGTCCTCACCGCCGCCGCCGAGCGGGCCCGCACGGCCCTCGACGCGGGCCCGGACGCGGCGCGGCGGGCGTTGCACGACCTGGTCGACGTGTTCGTGGACTTCCTGCAGGACCACCCGGAGACCACCGCTCTGTGGCTGCGACGCTGGTTGGAGCCGCAGCGGCACGCCGAGCTGGACCAGCGCTACGCCGAACCGCTCTACCGGCTGGTGGCGGAGCTGCTGACCGCCGCCGCGGCGGCCGGCGCGCTGGCCGAGCCGACCCCGCACATCACCGTACGCAGCCTGGTCTGGGCCACGCACGGACACGTCGTGGCGTTGGCCTCGGGCGCGCCGGCGGCCCGGGAACGCCGCGAGTTCCGGGCGTTCGTGCACCGCTTCCTCACGGCGTTGTACGGACCGACGGGTTGACGGGCCGCCGCCGCCCGACGATTATCCATCGGACGTTGGATAATGCGGGGGAGCGGCGATGCGGGCAGAACCCAGGGTTGCGGTGATCGGCGCCGGCGCGGCCGGACTCGCCACCGTCAAGGCGCTGCGCGACGCCGCCGTCACCGTGGTCTGCTTCGAGGCCACCGACCAGGTCGGCGGCCTCTGGGTGTACGGGGCGCCCGACTCACCCGCGTACCGCACGCTGCACCTGAACACCAGCCGTGGCCGTACCGAGTTCGCCGACCACCCGATGCCCGCCGACTGGCCCGACTACCCGGACCACACGCGGGTCGCCGGCTACCTGGCCGACTACGCCGACCGGTTCGGGCTGCGCGACGCCATCCGCCTGCGGCACACCGTCGAGCGGGTCATCCGCCGACCGGACGGCAGGTGGACGGTCACGGCCAGCGGGCCGGACGGGCCGGTCGAGGTCACCGTCGAGGCCGTGGTCGTCGCCAACGGTCACAACCGGGTGCCCCGGCTGCCCGAGCCGCCGTACCCCGGCACCAGCACCGCCGAGCAGATCCACAGCCACGACTACCGCGGCCCCGAGCAGTTGGCCGGCCGGCGCGTCCTGGTCGTCGGCGGCGGCAACTCGGCGATGGACATCGCGGTGGACGCCTCGTACGCCGCCGAGCGGACGCTGTTGTCGCTGCGCCGGGGCGTCTGGGTGGTGCCCAAGCACCTGCTGGGTCGCCCCTCGGACACCCTCAACGGCGCGCTGGCCCGCCGGCTCCCGTGGCGGCTGCGCCAGCGCATCAGCCAGACCATGCTCGCCGCCGCCGTCGGCAACCCCGCCCGCTACGGGCTGCCCGCGCCGACGCACGGCTTCCTGCAGGACCATCCGACGCTCTCGGACGGCCTGCTGTCCCGGCTCGCCCACGGCGACGTCGAGGCCCGCCCCGGTGTGGCCGCCCTCGACGGCGACCGGGTCGAGTTCACCGACGGCCGCGCCGACCAGGTCGACCTGATCGTGTGGTGCACCGGCTACCGGGTGGAGATCGGGTTCCTGCCGGCCGAGCTGCTGGGCGGCGGGGCCGACACCCTGGCGTTGTACCGGCACGTGTTCCACCCCGCGGCCCCCGGCCTGATGTTCGTCGGGCTGATGCAGTCCACCGGCTCCGCGTTCCCGCTGGTCGAGGCGCAGGCCAAGCTGGTCGCCGCGCAGCTCGCCGGCCGGTACGCCCTGCCCGACCCCGCGCGGCAGCGGGCCGCCTGCCGGGCCGAGCTGCGAGCGGCGACGGCCCGCTGGGGCCAGCGCCGCCCGGCGATGCGGGTGGACTTCGACGTGTACCTGGCCGAGTTGACCCGGGAGTTGAAGACCGGAGCACGCCGGTGACGGCGCTGACCGGCCGGCGGGTCCTCGTCACCGGCGCGAGCGGCACCTTCGGCCGGCACCTCGGCGTCGCGCTGCGCGCCGGCGGCGCCCGGGTGGTGGGGCTCGACCTGCACGCCCGCGACGACGACGACCTGCCGGTGCTCGGCTGCGACCTGACCGACCCGGCCGCCGTCCCCGCCGCCGTGCGGGAGGCCGTCACCCGGCTCGGAGGGCTCGACCTGCTGATCAACAACGCCGGGGTGGGCGGTCCCGCCCCGGCGGAGCTGGCACCGGACGAGGTGGTCCGCCAGCAGTTGGAGGTCAACCTGCTGGCCGCCTGGCGCACCACCGCCGCCGCGCTGCCGGCCCTGCTCGACACCCGCGGGCGGGTGATCTTCGTGGCCAGCCGGATGGCGGTGCTGCCGCTGCCCCTCGCCGCCGCCTACGGGGTCAGCAAACGCGCCCTCGTCGCGTACGCCGACGCGCTGCGCCACGAGGTGGGCACCCACGTCGGGGTGAGCGTCGTCTACCCCAGCATGGTCGCCTCGCCGATCCACGACAGCACCGCCGAGGCCGGGCTGTCGCTGCGGGGAGTGTCCCGCCCCGAGCCGGTCGAGGGTGTCGTCGCGGCGATCCTGCGCGCCGCCACCGCCCGGCGGGCGCCCCGGGACGTGGCGACCACCCGACGCGGCCGGCTGGAGATGGCCGTCGGCCGGCACGCGCCCGCGCTGGCCGACCGGCTGGTCCGCCGTACCCTCGTGGCCCGGCTCGCCGCCGGTGACCTGGACGCCGCGCCGCTGGCCGCCGGGATGGTCCGCCGCCACCGTGGGCGGTGAGGACCGGATCAGGGTACGGCGACAGCCGCCCGGGAACGGTCGGCGGCGATACGGACGGCCAACGCGGCAAGGGCCGTACCGGTCACCCACCGCTGGACGCGCAACCATATCGGCCGGCGGGCGAAGAACCCGGCCAGCGTCCCGGCGCTGAGCACGATCATCGCGTTGACGCTCAGCGCGACGGCGATCTGGGTCAGGCCGAGCAGCAGGCTCTGCGCCGCCACCTGTCCCCGCGCCGGCTCGACGAACTGCGGTAGCAGCGACACGTACAGGATGGCGATCTTCGGGTTGAGCAGGTTGGTGACCAGGCCCATGGTGAACAGCCGCCGGGGCCGGTCCGGTGGCAGCGGCGCGGGCGTGAACGGTGACCCACCACCCGGGCGCACCGTGCGCCAGGCCAGCCACAGCAGGTAGCCGGCGCCGGCCAGTTTCACCACCGTGTACAGCGCCGGGACCAGGACGAACACGGCGGCCAGACCGGCGACCGCCGTGGCCAGGTAGACGCCGAAACCGGCGGCCACCCCGAGCAGCGAGATCAGGCCGGCCCGGCGGCCCTGCGCCACCGACCGGGAGACCAGGTAGACCATGTTCGGGCCGGGCGTGAGCACCAGACCCAACGCCACCAGCGCGATACCCAGCAGCGCACCCGCATCGACCATGACGTCGCCCCCGTTCACCGGCCCCCGACCGACGGTAGGCCGGACGGCGACCGGTGACCCAGAGCCACCTGCGAGGCGGTGGCCTGCCGCACGGGAATGGTCACCGGCCCGACGGCGCTGACCTGTTGCGGCGTGTGTCGCCGGTCGGAGGCGGCGCGTTACGGTGGCCGAAGGAGGTGCCGCAGGGTGACCGAAGCGTGGGACGCGGCCGTGGAGGCGCAGATCCGGGGCGCCGCGCAACGCGGCGAGTTCGACAACCTGCCCGGGATGGGCAAGCCGATCCCCGGGCGCGGGATGCCGTACGACGAGTCGTGGTGGATCAAGAGTTTCCTGGAGCGCGAGAAGCTGCCCAGCGACCTGTTGCTGCCCACCCCGCTGCAACTGCGTCGACGTGTCGAGCAGGTCCCCGACGAGGTCCGCGACCTGCCCACCGAACAGGCCGTGCGGGCCTTCGTGGGGCAGCTCAACGCGCAGATCGTGGCCTGGTTGCGCAACCCCGACGGGCCCCGGGTCGCGGTCCGGCCGGTGAACGCCGACGAGGTGGTCGCCCGCTGGCGTGCCGAACGCGCCCCTCGGCACGTGACCGCCGCCGCCACCGAGCCGGCCCCCGTCGCCGCCCCGGCCCGCCGATCCCGCCGGGCTTGGTGGCTGCCCTGGCGTCGCCGGGCCTGACGCCCCGAACAGTCCCGAACAGTCCCGAACACCCGCTTTGGCCCTCGATCCCCGTGCCGCCGCTACGGTCGGCACCGGGCGACCTGACGGCAGGCACGGGGAACGGGGGCGACGTGGGTGAGCGCGCCGCGACGTACGCCGAGGTGTTCGCGGTACGCGAGTACCCCCACCTCTTCGGCGCGTACCTGCTGTCCCTGGCGGGCGACCAGCTCACGGCCGTCACCGTGGCGTACCTCGTCTACCACGGGACCGGATCGGCGGCGCTTGCCGCCGCCGCGTACGCCAGCTCCTATCTGGCCTGGCTCGTCGGCGGACCGCTGCTGTCCGGCCTGGCCGACCGGTATCCCCGCCGCCGTGTCCTGATCGTGTGCGACCTTGCCCGCGCGGCCCTCGTGCCGGTGGCGGCGCTGCCGGCCGTCCCCGCGCCGGCCCTGGTGGCGATGCTCTTCGCGGTCAACCTGATGCGGCCGCCGTTCGTGGCCGCGCGCGCGGCGTTGCTGCCCGACGTGCTCGACGGCGACCGGTACGCGGTGGCCAACGGCGTGGACAACATCTGCGCCCAGGTCGTGCAGGTGCTCGGATTCGCCGTCGGCGGGAGCCTGGTGGCGCTGCTGTCGTTGCGCGGCGCGCTGCTGGTCGACGCCGGCACGTTCCTCGTCTCGGCCCTGCTGATCGCGCGCGGCGTCCGGGCACGTCCGGCGCCCCCGGCGCCGTCGGGTCGGGTCCGCGCCGGCCGCGCGGACGGCCTGCGGGTGCTCGCCGCCGACCCCCGGCTGCGCGCCTACCTGCTCGTCCTCTGGACGGCCAGCGCCTGCACCTACGCCGCCGAAGGGCTGATGGCGCCGCTGGCGCGGCAGTACGACGGCGACGCCGCCACGGTGGGTGTGTTGCTGGCCGCCGCGCCGACGGGCATGGCGTTCGGCGGGGTCGCGCTCACCCGGTTCTGCCCACCGGCGACCCGACCCCGGCTCATCCTGCCCCTGGCCGCGCTGTCCACCGGCGTGCTGACGGCGGCGTGGCTCGTTCCGCCGCTGTGGGTGCTGCTCCTGCTGCTGGCGCTGGCCGGGGCCGCGAGCGCCTTCGCCGTCCCGCTGAACGCGCTGTTCGGCCGGGCGGTGCCGGCGGAGTACCGGGGACGCGCGTTCGGGGTCGCCGTCACCGGCCTCAGTGGCCTGCAGGGGACGGCGATGGTGCTCGCGGGTCTGGCCGCCGACCGGTGGCCGGCCACCACGGTCGTCGGGTTCAGCGGACTGTCGGGCGTGCTGGCGGTCCTCGCCCTCGGTCCGCTGTGGAGACGCGCCGCCCGTTTCGCGCCGTTCGGGGACCGGATCGTACAGACCCGAACGGTCCCGAACGCCGAAAGCCCTACCGCCGAGGTGGGCGGCGGTCGACGCTGAGGTCGTCGGGTGGGCACGGGGCCGCCCCGAAGGGGGGAAGGAGAAGCGCATGCGTGGCGTTCGCGAGCGTGGCATCAGATGGACCTGAGGAACTACCTGGAACGGCGTCGGCATCCCCGCGGGTGCCGACGGCGTTCAGCAGAGCAGGCGCGGGTGCCGCGTAGGTCGTTGGTCCCTCGACCAACGCGGCACCCGCCCGACCGGCTGCCGGGGTCACTCCACCGCGGCCCGCCACGTCCAGGAGGTACGCCGTGCCCGACCCGGCAATTCACCACGGCCGGTCATCCACAGCAGCACGTCGGGCGCGTCGCCGGGCGGGGCGTCCGGGAAGAGCCGCCGCAGCACCAGCGCGCTCAGGCCGTGCGGCGGCTGCCACGGCACGCCGAGGCCGAGGGTGATGTCGTGGGTGTGCAGCACCGTCTCGGCCACCCCCATCGCGGCGAACCCGGCCGGGTCGCAGGGGCCCCAGTGCCAGGCCCGCTCGGTCGGTTCGGCGGCCTCGACGGCGACCGCGAGCAGCCGGGCACAGGCCCGTACCACGTCGAGCACCCGGGCCGGGCCCGCCGTGGGGGAGACCCGCAGGTCGTACGGCAGGTAGCTGTCCTGCGCCAGGCCGGTGACCTGGCCGGCGTACGCGAGCAGGTCGTGCGCGACGTGCGCGGCGGTCGTCCAGCAGCTCCAGCTCAACGTGCCGGCCGGCACCGACCAGTCGCGGTCGAGGTGCGGGCGCAGCACCCGGGTCATCTCGTCGGCCGCCGCCCGTACGTCGGCGCCGGTCATCACGGACGTCCGTAGGTCGATGCGTGCAAGAATCCATCCTCGTGCTCGGGGGGAGGCGGACACCATGTTGCCCAACCTGGTGGTGGACACGACGGTACTGCCGTCGGCGGACCGGTTCGAGTTCTGGTACGCCCTGATCGCCCAGGAGACGGGGCCCGTGCACATCACCAGCGCGCGGCTGGACGATTTCGTCGCGTACGCCCAGGCCATCGACCTCGGCCGGGTCCGGTTGGCCTCGCTGCGGTACCCGTCGCTGCTCGCCACCCGGCCCGCCGGGCTGGTCCGCCGAGCCCAGGCGGACATCTACCAGCTCACGCTGCCACTGACGGGTCGTAGCACCCTGGTCCAGGGTCGCACCGAGACCGCGCTCGTCGCCGCCAGCCACTTCACCCTGCTGGACACGGCCCGTCCGCACATCGCCCGGCACCGGGCGGACAAGCCCGGTCTCGCCACGACGATCACCGTGCAGATCCCCTACGCGGCGCTGCCGTTGCCGCCGGATCGCGTGCGTCGCCTCCTGGCCACGCCGATGTCGTCGGGTTCCGGCGTCGCCGGGCTCCTGGCCCACCACCTGCGCAGCATCGCGGCGCACCCGGAGCAGTACGAGCCGAACCAGGCCGAGGTGCTGGGCGGCGTGACGCTGGACCTGCTCACCGCCACGCTCGCCCAGCGCCTCGACATCGAGGGCGTCCTGTCGCCGGAGACACGGCACGCCGCGTTACGCGCCCGCGTCGTCGCCTTCATCGACCGCCACCTCGACAGCGCCGAACTCAACCCTCGTAGCGTCGCCGCCGCCCACCACATCTCCCTGCGCTCCCTGCACCGCCTGTTCGACGGTGAGGCGACGACACCTGCCGAACTCATCCGGGCCAAGCGTCTGGAGCGGTGCCGGCGGGACCTGGGTAACCCCCTGCACGCGCGGCAGCCGGTGCACCTCATCGCCGCCCGTTGGGGTTTCCCGGACAAGGCCCACTTCAGCCGCCTCTTTCGCGCCCGCTACGGACGTTCACCGCAGGCGTACCGGGCGGCCCACACGGCAGCGGACCGCTGAGCCGGCAGCCGTTAGGGCCGTCGGTGGTCGGTCGGGTCGTCCGCGTCGAAGTCGCGTACGGCGGTGCGGATCATCTCGCCGTACGGGTCGTCCGGTAGCTGGTCCAGGTGCTCCCGGGCCCGGGCGAGGTGTTCCCGGGCCGGGCCGGCGTTGCCCAGTCGCCGGTAGCAGTCGGCGAGGTTGAGGTACAGCGACGGCAGGAACGCCCGGACCTCGAGCGAGGGCAGGTGCCGCCGGACGCGTTCGTCGGTCAGCTCGGACACCGCCGCCAGGGCGCGTTCGTCCCAGCTCAGCTCCGCGTCGAGGGTGTCCTGAAGGTCGGCGAGATGGTGGGCCACGGTGCAGCGGTGCAGCGCGTCGGCGGTCGGGCCGAGCTCGTCCCACAGCGCGGTGAGCAGTTCGCGGGCCTCGGCGGTGTCGCCGGTCTGGCCGAGCCGCACCGCCTCGATGACGCGGGTCATGGTCGGGTCGAGGGTCATCTGGTCGTTCATGTGGCCGATGGTCAGGCCTCAAGGAGGTCGAGGGTCAAACGGCGAGCGCGCTGGCTCTCGTCCAAAAATTTCAATGATCGGTATTAGTCTTGCACCTGTCAGTCGAATTTTCGTAGGCTGCCCGGGTGATCGAGCAACCGCTCGTCGAGGCGACGCTCGGCTCGATCGCGATGTACGTGGCGACGCGCCGGATGACCCGGGCGATGCTGCGGTGAGCGACACAAAAGAGCTGGACGCGATACCGCGCGGCCGGTAGCTTGCAGTCGACCGCGACACCGTCCGAGGAGGTGAGACCCATGACCGCTGGTTCGATGTGGGTGCTCCCCTCGCCGTCACGGTTGGGCGACTGACGTAGCTGTCGCCGGGAGCGCCTTTCACCAAGGCACTCTCGAAAGGCCGCTCCTGTGTCCTCCGTTCACCGTGATCCTGCTTCCTCGCCGAGCCCCGACGCGGATCGTCCGCCGCGCCTGTTCGACGTGATCATCGTCGGCTGCGGGCCGACCGGCGCCATGCTTGCCGCCGAACTACGCCTGCACGACGTGCGGGTCCTCGTGCTGGAGAAGGAGACCCAACCTCCGTCGGCCGTCCGCATCGTCGGTCTGCACATCCGCAGCCTCGAGGTGCTGGCGATGCGCGGACTCCTGGACCGCATGCTCGCGCACGGACGGCGACGTCCGGCCGGTGCCTACTTCGCCGCCATCGACAAACCCGCGCCCACCGGGCTGGACTCCCCGTACGCCTACCTGCTGGGCATCCCACAGCCGGTCATCGAACGTCTGCTCGCGGAACACGCGACCGGACTGGGCGCGCAGGTCCGGCGCGGGCGGGCGGTCACCGGTCTCGCGCAGGACGACGAGGGGGTGACCGTCGAGCTGTCCGACGGGGAGCGGTTGCGCAGCCGCTACGTCGTCGGCTGTGACGGCGGGCGCAGCACGGTGCGCAAGCTCCTCGGCGTCGGCTTCCCCGGCGAGCCCACGCGGACCGAGACGCTGATGGGCGAGATGGAAGCGGGTGTCCCGCCGGAGGAGATCGCCGCCACCGTCGCCGCGATCGGCGGAGCCCGGCACCGATTCTGGGTCCGACCCGCGGGTGTCGGGGCCTACAGCGTGGTCGTCCCGGCGGCCGGAGTCAGCGATCGCGCTCAGCCGCCCACCATCGAGGATTTCGCTCAACAACTGCGGGCCGTCGCCGGAACCGACTTCCGCGTGCACTCGCCGCGCTGGATGTCCCGCTTCGGCGACGCCACCCGGCTTGCCGAGCGGTACCGGGTCGGTCGGGTCCTGCTGGCCGGCGACGCCGCCCACATTCATCCGCCCATCGGCGGTCAGGGCCTCAACCTGGGCGTGCAGGACGCGGTCAACCTCGGCTGGAAACTGGCCGCGCAGGTTCAGGGCTGGGCCCCGGACACCCTGTTGGACACCTACCAGGCCGAACGTCGTCCGGTCGCCGCCGACGTGCTGGACAACACGCGCGCCCAGACGCAACTGCTGTCCGACGAACCGGGCGCGCGGGCCGTACGCCGTCTGCTCAGTGAGCTGATGGACTTCGACGAGGTGAACCGCCATCTGCTGGAGAAGATCACCGGAACCGGCCTCCGCTACGACCTGGGCGAGGGCCCGGACCTGCTCGGTCGCCGGCTGCCCGACGTCGACGTGCGACAGGGCAACCTCTACGGGCTGCTGCATCGCGGCCGTGGCCTGCTGGTGGACCGCACCGAGCGACTGACCGTCGGTGGCTGGAAGGACCGGGTCGATCATCTCGCGGACGCCGGGGCGGCGGTGGACGTCCCGTGCCTCCTGCTGCGTCCCGACGGCTACGTCGCCTGGATCGGCGACGAGCAGCGGAACCTCGACGACCATCTCGCCCGGTGGTTCGGCATGCCGTGAGTACGAGCGACGCTCAGAGCCCTTATTCAAGTTGACGCTTTATAAAGCTTCTGCTTGGATAAGGGCCATGAGCGTGACCCTCGACGACCAGCAGCTTGATGCGCTGTTCACCGCACTGAGCGATCGGACCAGGCGCGACATCGTGGCTCGGCTGACCACGGGCCAGGCGACGGTCAAGGAGCTGGCCGAGCCGTACGCCATGAGCATGCAGGCCGTGTCGCAGCACATCCGGGTGCTCGAGCGGGCCGGCCTGATCAGTCAGGGGCGGCACCGGCAGAGCCGGCCGTGTCGCCTCGAACCCGCGGCGCTGGACGCCGCGCTGTCCTGGATCGAGCAGAGCCGCCAGGCCTGGGCGGATCGCCTGGACCGCCTGGAGACGCACCTCGCCCACCTGCAGGAAGGCTGAAATCCGTGGGTGACGACGAACTCGTCTATCGGCGGGTCTTCCGCGCGCCGCGCGAACTGGTGTGGCGGTGCCTCACCGAGCCCGACGAACTCGCGCAGTTCTGGGGACCGCGCGGCATGGTGACACCGGTCGACGGCATCGTCGTCGACCTCCGGCCCGGGGGTCGGTTCGAGACCCTGATGATCGGAGACCAGGGCAGCTACCGGATGGTCGCCACGTTCACCGAGATCGTTGTGCCTGAGCTGCTCGCCTGGGTCGAGCCGGCGACCCGGATGCACACGACCAGCACGTTTCACGATCTCGGCGACGGCGGAACCGCGGTCGTCATCCACCAGCGGCACGTGCCCGAGGCGATGCGTACGCCCGATGCTCGCGCTGGTTTCGCCACCTCGCTCGACAAGCTCGCGGAGCGCCTCGCCCACCTCACCCGGAAGGATCAACCATGACTGACCCGCAGCCGTGGGTCGCATCGACCTACCGAGGGCTCGCCGACCTTCTCGCCACCTCGGCCATCGACATCTGGGATGCGCCCTCGTTGTGCGAGAAGTGGCTGGTGCGACACGTCGTCGCGCACGTCACGATGCCGGTACGGCTGACCCCCGTACAGTTCGCGGCCGAAATGGCCGCAGCCCGCGGTGACTTCACCGTGCTCTCCGACACCGTGGCCACGCGCGACGCCGAGCTGCCCCGCACCGACCTTCTCGATCAGCTCCGATCGCCGAGCCTGCACGCCTGGCAGCCGCCGGGCGGTGGCGCCGCGGGCGCGCTGAGTCACGCCGTCATCCACTCCCTGGACGTGACGCTCGCCCTCGGCCGGCCCGAGGTCGCACCGGCGGACGCGGTCAGCACCGTCCTGGGCAATCTCGGCGACGCCAACGGCACCATATTCGGGGTCGACCTGACCGGTGTCCGGCTCGAAGCGACCGACACGGACTGGCGCCGGGGGAGCGGCCAGCTCGTACGCGCCGACAGCGGTTCTCTGGTGGCGCTGCTGAGCGGTCGAACGCTGCCCGACGGCCGGAGCCTGCCCCGCGGCTGACGCCGCGATATCGAACCATGACCGACCGCGAAGTTGTGTGTCGTGTCCGGGTAATTACGCAGGTGGCGACGGCGCTCCATGATGGTGCCAGGATGTCGATCTGGACGTTCGGTGCGTCGATCGGCTTCGGTTCTCGGGTTCGAGACGGTGACGCCACCTCGGTCGCCACCGAACGCGAGTGCGCCTACCACCGGCGAGGAGAGACGTGACCCCGGACATTCAGGCGATGCTGGCCATCGGCGCCACGACGCTGGTGACCGCCGCCGCTACGGACGTGTGGAACGGGTTGGCTCGCCCGGGGTTCATCCGGCTGTTCGGCCGCGGTCGCGCCGACCAGGAGGCGAAGGCCGCGCGTCGGCTCGATGCGCTGGCGGCCACCGTGGAGCAGGCGTCGGCGGACAAGCAGGTCGAGGTCCGGGCCCAGCAGCAGCCGCAATGGCTGACCCGGTTGCAGGATCTCGCCGAAGACGACCCGACCGTCATCGACGACCTGCGGGCGCTTGTCAGCGAGGTCACCGCCCGGCTACCCGCCGAGCAGAAGGTGCAGATCCAGAACATCGTGGCCCGTGACCACGGCGTCGCGTTCGGCGTCCAGAACGGCAACATCATCTACCACGAGGCGTCACCGTCGACGGAAGCGTGAGCGGGAGTCGATGGATCGCATGGCCACGGCAGACGGACCACACCCCTCCTTCCAGCAGGTCACGTCGGTCGCTGGGTTCGCCTACGGCGTGATCAACGCCGACATCCACGTCTTCGCCAACGGCGAACCGCTCTACCTGCTGGCCAACTGGCAACCCGAACCGGACGCCGACGTGGACTGGCTGCGGCAGATGCCCAGCCGCTTGCTCAACGCCCGACGCGCCGTGGTGCCGTTCACCGGCCGCGATCAGGAACTCGCCGACCTGCGGCAGTGGCGCGACAGCGGACCGCCGCGGCTGAGCGTGCGCTGGCTGCACGGGCCCGGCGGGCAGGGCAAGACCCGTCTCGCCGCCCAACTCGCGGCCGAGTCGCTCAGCGCCGGCTGGAAAGTGGTTGCCGCGTTCCACGGTCCCGACGCCGACCGGCCCGAGCCCGGCAGCCACGACCTCGCCCTGACCGGGACCGCCGGGCTTCTTCTCGTGGTTGACTACGCCGACCGGTGGCTGTTGAGCAACCTCACCTGGCTACTCAAGAACACCCTGCTTCACCAGGTCGGCGTCCCCACCCGAATTCTCATGATCGGCCGCAGCCTGGACACGTGGCCGGCGATCAGCGCCATCCTCGACAACTATCGGGGCCACACGAGCGCCCAGCGGCTCCCCGACCTGCCCACCGATCACGCCCGGCCCACCATGTTCACCGCGGCCCGCGACCGGTTCGCCGCCATTTACCGGCATCCCCGCCCTTCCACGATCCTGCCCTCGGTCCCGCTCGACAGTCCCGAGTTCGGGCTCACCCTCGCCGTACACATGGCCGCCCTGGTCGCCGTCGACGCCGCTGTCAGCGGCGAGCGGCCTCCCGAAGGCATGGACGCCCTGACCCGGTACCTGCTCAATCGGGAACAACTGCACTGGCGACGGCTCTACCACGACGGCCTCACGGGAACCGGGAGCGGCTATCGGACCCCCGGCGACGTGATGAACCACGCCGTTTTCACCGCTGCCCTCACCGGCGCGCTCGACCGCACCGCCGGCGCCGAGCTTCTCGAACAGCTCGGTGTCGGGCCAGATGTCGAACAGATCCTCCGCGACCACACGGTCTGCTATCCACCTGCCGAACCCAACCAGCCAACCGTCCTGGAACCCCTCTATCCGGACCGGCTCACCGAGGACTTCCTCGCACTCACCCTGCCGGGACACCACACCGACTACCCCGCGCAGGACTGGGCACCCCGCACCGCAACCGCTCTCCTGACCGCCCGCTCCCAGGACGACTCGACAAGCTCGGTGCTCTCCCGATCGATCATGTTCCTCGCCGCGGCCGCTGACCGCTGGCCCCACGTGGGCAGCACTCTCCTCTACCCGCTATTGCGCACACATCCCGATCTCGCGATCAGAGCGGGCGGCACCGCGTTGACCGCTCTCGCCACCAGCCGATCCGTGAGCATCGAGGTGCTGGAGAGCATCGAACCTCTGCTACCGATCGAGAGGCACATAAACTATGACATCGCCGCGGCCGCCGTGACGAGCGTGCTGACCGCACACCGCCTCGCCCACACCACTGATCCCGCCGAACAAGCTGTTCTGCAGTCCAAACAGGTCTTCCGCCTTGCCCGTGTCGGCCGCCAGGAGGAGGCTCTGGCCGTGGCCGAGGAGGCCGTGGCCACCTGGCGGCGGCTGGCCGCGGCAGACCCGGACGCCCACCAAGAAAACCTCGCCACCTCGTTGAGCGACCTCGGCCTTCGTCTGTCCGAGCTGGGTCGCGGCGAGCAGGCCGTGGCTCCGGTCCAGGAGGCTGTCGCCGTCTTCCGTCGGCTGGCCGCGGCAGACCCGGGCGACTACCTACCCTTTCTTGCCACGTCGCTGAACACTGTCGCTGCGGTTCTAGCCCGGCTGGGCCGCCTGGCGGAGGCTCTGGCCGTGGCCGAGGAGGCCGTGGCCACCTGGCGGCGGCTGGCCGAGGCGAACCCGGACGCCTACCTATCCGACCTCGCCAACTCGTTGAACAACCTCGGCGCCTGCCTGTCCGAGCTGGGTCGCTCCGGGCAGGCCCTGGCCCCAGCCAAGGAAGCCGTGGCCATCCTGGGGCGGCTGGCCGAGAAGAAACGCGGCTTCTACGTGTCCGACTTCGCCCTGTCGTTGAACAACCTCGGCAACTGCCTGTCCGCGCTGGGCCGCCATGAGCAGGCGCTGGCCGCGACTCAGTCGGCCGCCGGCACCTACCGGGTACTGGCCGAGGCGAATCCGGACTCCTACCTACCCGACCTCGCCCTGTCGCTGAACAACCTCGGCCTCCGCCTGTCCGCGCTGGGCCGCCCTGAACCGGCCCTGGCCCCGGCCGAGGAAGCCGTGGCCATCCGGCGGCGGCTGGCCGAGACGAACCCGAACGTCCACCTTCCCCACCTCGCCGACTCGTTGAACAACCTCGGCGCCTACCTGTTCGAGCTGGGCCGCCCTGAGCAGGCCCTGGCCCCGACCGAGGAAGCCGTGGCCATCGGACGGCGGTTGGCCGAGACGAACCCGGACGTCCACCTTCCCGACCTCGCCGACTCGTTGACCAACCTCGGGGCCCACCTGTCCGCGCTGGGCCGCCCTGAGCAGGCCCTGGCCCCGACCGAGGAAGCCGTGGCCATCGGACGGCGGCTGGCCGAGACGAATCCGGACGCCTACCGACCCCACCTCGCGGCGTCGTTGAACAACCTCGGCGCCTACCTGTTCGAGCTGGGCCGCCCTGAGCAGGCGTTGGCTGCTGCTGAGACCGCCGCCGTCATTCACCGGCGGCTGGCCGAGGTAAATCCGGACGTCTACCTAGCCGACCTCGCCACCTCGTTGACCAGCGTCGGCAGCATCCTTTTCGCGCTGGGCCGCCGCGAACGGGCCATCGCCCCGGCCGAGGAAATCGTGGCCGTCCGGCGGCAACTGGCCGAGACGAACCGGGACGCCCACCTACCCGACCTCGCCATGTCGTTGTGGACATACGCCACGGTGTGCGCAGACGCGAAGCAGAACCTGCCCGAAGCCTTGAAGGCGATCACCGAGGCGACTCAGCTCTACGGATCGTTGGCCAAACGTATGCCGCAGAAGTTCGCAGGCCAAGCACTCTCCGCGTACCGGACTCTGGCCGATGTGCTGGAAGGAGTCGGCCGCAGGGACGAAGCGAACGGTCTTCGGCAGCAGCTCGACAGGATTACGATCAGAACCAAGGATTGAGCCTTCAGGGATGGCCACGGTCCCACCACCTGCGCCACTCGTCGGTGTCAGCCGAGCACCGGCACCGAGCGCCCCTCGTCCACCGTGTAGGCGCCCGTCGAGAGGACGCCGAGGGTCGCCGGCGTCAGGGTCAACGAGACGACGCCGCCGGGCAACACGCGGACGCTGTCCTGCGGGGCCGCGAACGTCGCGGGCGTCGACCCGTCCGGAAAGAGGCGCTTGCCGCTGCCGACGACGACCGGGTACTGCAGCAGTCGGTAGAGGTCGACGAGTCCGGCCTCGTGCAGCGTCTGCACGAGCCGCCAACTGCCGTGCACCTGGAGTTCCCCGCCCGGCCGGTCCTTGAGCCGGCGGACCTCGTCGAGGATGTCGGTGCGCAACACCGTCGTCGGGCTCCAGTCGGCCTCCTCGTCGGTCAGGGTCTCGCTGACGACGTACTTGGGCAGGGTGTTGAGCTTGGCGGCGATCAGGTCGTCGGGTGCGGTGACCTTCGGCCAGTAGCCGCCGAGCAGGCCGTAGCTCGTGCGGCCGAAGAGGAAGGCGTCGGCCGTACGGAACCAGCCCTCGACGACCTCGTTGGTGTGCGCGGACATGTGCGGGACGAGCCAGCCGCCCCGCTCGAAACCGTCCGAGCGGTCCTCGTCCGGGGCGCCCGGTCCCTGCATGACCCCGTCGAGGCTGACGAAGACGTTGACGCTGAGCAGCACTGTTCTCCTCCGGTTGTCTGGGTCGGGCCGCCGCCCTCCGGCGGCCGGCCGACGGAGGTTAGCTGCCGGGCCGCGGATCGGTCTTGTACAGGAACGACATCGTCGGGTCGTCACCGGCGCCCAGCCCTCGCGCGGTGTGTCCGACGTAGCGCCGCAGCGCGTGTGCCAGGTGAGCCTGGTCGAAGTAGCCCAGCACCGAGACGACCGCGCGCCAGTCGAGGCCGTCGCGCAGCATGGTGGCCGCGGCGTTCGCGCGGTCGATCTGCGTCACGGCGGTCGGCGACAGTCCGGTGACGGCACGGTGTTGCCGCTGGTGGGTGCGCGTGGACCCGTGACGGTCGGCCTCGGTTCCCGTCAGGCGTGAGGGAAACAGCAGCCCCGAGTCGCGCAGCCGTCGGACGAACTGCTCGACGTTCTCGTACGTCGGCGTCTCCCAGTCCTCGCCGCCGATGACCACCCGGCCCGAGCGTGTCACCGGGAAGGGCACGTGGCTGTCGACGATCGACGTCGCGGGGTGCGGCCGGAAGACAGCGCCGAGCGTCAACCGGATCCCGAGGAACTCGGCGTCCGGCGGGACCGGTGCCGTGGTCGCCTTGGTCTCGGGCCCGCGTAGCGAGACCAGGAGCCGCCCGGCCGAACGCGTGACGATCAGGTGGCAGCACGTACGCGCCACGGACGTCATCGTCTCCTCGGCGTCGCTGGTGGTGCGCCAGACACGGTCGACGATGTCCGCGTCCGCGTCGGTCGGACGATGCTCGAACCGCAACGCCATGACGCCTCCGAGCTGTCCCAATACCGGCTCCTGAGCCTAGGGCGTGTGCTGGCGGATGTGCGATCAGGGATCGAGAGGTTGGTCGGGAGGGGTCAGCCGGGGGTGCTCCAGACCAGGGGCGCTTTGCGGGTCCACGCGTCGTCCTCGATCGTCTGGACGAGGAACCGGGCGAGGTCGGCGCGGTTGATCCGTGCGCCGGGCTTTTCGGTGCCGGCCTCGGCCGCCCGCACGGTGCCACCGGTGGGCTTGTCGGTCAGGGTCACGGCGCGGACCAGGGTCCATTCGATGCCGGACGAGGCACGGATGACCTGGTCGACGCCGGTGTGGTCCTCGAAGCCTGCCTTGATGTTCGACAGCTCGGGCAGGACGGCCTGATCATCCGCACCGCCTACGCCGAGGTCCCTCCGCGCGTCGAGTACACCCTCGCCCCGCTGGGTCGCGGCCTACACGAGATCGTCACCTCGCTGATCGGCTGGGCCGCCGACCACCACGACGAGATCCGTGCGAATCGCGAGCGCGCCGCAACGACCGGATCCTGACCGCTCCACAAGCAGTCGTGCGCCACAGTGGCAGCATCTGACCGCGCCGACACGCCCGCAAACCGTTCGCAACCCTCCGGGGGACCGGGTCGCACCAATTAACGAATTACCGGTAACAACAATCCTTTAATCCATGCCTACAAACGGGACATAACGCGCGCGCACCATAATGACAGTTAAGATGCGTAAGCACTTACGCTGTTGTTTCGGCGGTCCGTCGCCGCCCCGGGCCGCCCGCAGCTTCCAGGCCACAGGCGCGCGCGGCACGGCCGGTGACGGGTGTGATGGGCCGATCCCGAGCCGGGCTTGTCGAGGTGGTCGTAGACCGGGCAGGTGTAGACAGCAACCGCGGCCGCACCCGAGCTGGGGTGCGGCCGCGCGGGTCGGTCGTGTCAGTGCGCGTGATGGTACTGGTGCACTACGGCGTGGCCCTTGCCCCGCGAGATCATCCACCGGTTCACCGGGATGGTCAGCACAAACGCCACGACCAGCGAACCCACGAGGGACGCCCAGAACAACACGCTGGTCAGCCCGGCGTCCATCGCCGCGGGCACCGCGACGATGAACGCGTTGTCCAGCAGTTCCATGATGGCGATCGACACGGTGTCGGCGGCCAGGGCGACCGTCAGCGCCGCGCGGAACCCGACGCCGGCGCGCAGCACACCGCGCATCGTGAGCCCGTACCCGAACACGAACGCCAGGACGATCGACAGCACGACCGTGGCGGCATTGTGCAACCCGAACGCGGTACCGATCACCATGCCCAGCACCTCGCCAATCGCGCAGCCTGTCAAGCAGTGCAGTGTCGCCTGCGCGGCGACCGCCCAACCCGCCGCCGCTGCGGGGCGCCCGTCGTTCTCGTGTGCCGCAACCAGCGTTGGCGTGCCCTCGTGGTGGTGATGTTCGTGTGTCATGTTCGCCTCCTTCAACCCCGCTGAATATACCCCTAGGGGGTATATGTGGCCAGGGGTGTCCAGGCGCAGCGGGCGGTAGCCGTCATCGCCCAGCTGGGCGAGTTCGCCGTCGATGCCGACCGAGTAGGTGCGTAGAAGTGCACGTTCTCGTGGTGCCGGGGCGCAGCGCCCCCTCGCCGGCGTAGGCAGCCCCGGCCGCAATGCCACCTCATACGGACGGACCGTCCTGATAGGCGGCCGTTCATCTCGTCGCGGTGGCCCACTCGGCCGCCAGCGAAGGGCTGTAGTACCGGGTGAAGCCACAGCCCCACGCGATCGGGTCGGCGAGCGGCGCGCCGCCCCAGCGGGGCATGCCGGACACGAGCAACCGGGTGCCGACCTGATAGGCCGGGCCAGCCTCGGACGTGGCATCGCCCGTCCCGCCCGAGGCGGCGGGCGGCGACATGTCCACCACGGCGGTGCCCCCGGATCCGCCCCGGAACCAGGTGTGCACCTGGAACGTCACCGATCGCAGGTCCAGCGGAGGATGCGCGCCGCGTTCGGTTCGGGCCGGTCCGATGCCGGTCACGGTGCCGTCGAAGGCGAAGGCCTGCTCGGCGAGGGTCTTTGGTGCGTACGCCTTGACGCACTGCGCCGCGCCGAAGGCGAGCGGGTCGCCGGGCTTGACCCCGGCCGGCAGGTCGGCCGCGGGCGTCGGAGTGACCGGTGCGGACGATGACGTGACCGGCGGCTGTGCCTGCGGCGTCGCGGTCGGCCGGTGGACGCCGTACGCAGCCGCCGCGATGATCACCGTGGTCGTGGCCGCCGCCAGCATCAGGGTCCGGCGTCGGCGGTGGACCCTGCGCACCGCCCCGGCGACCACGGCCAGTTCGTCGGGGGCGTCGGGGGCGTCGGCGGCGAACAGCTCGCGCAACTCGCGCTCGGTCGACTGGCTCATCGGGTCTCCCTCTGTGCGTCGATGGCCGCGGGTCCGCGCAGGCTCGCCAGGGCACGTGAGGCGGTGGCCCGCACGGAGCTCTCGCTGACCCCCATGGCCGCGGCGACCGCCGCGTCGTCCAGGTCGGCGTAGTAGCGCAGGACGAGCACTGTGCGGGCGCGCGGGGCGAGCCTGCTCAACAGCACCCGCATCTGGTCCCGGGCGGCGACCGCGTCGGCCGGGTCGGCCACCGTGGCGCCGGTCTCCTGGCGCAGGTCGGTGGGCCGCTCCGTCGTCCAGCGCCGGCGACGCCAACTCAGATGCGCGTTCACCAGCATGCGGCGTACGTAGGCCTCGGGGTCTGTCGCCGCGCGCACCCGCTTCCAGTGCCGGTACACGTCGGCCAGCACGGTCTGCGCCAGATCCTCAGCCACCTGCCGATCGCCGCTCAGGACGAACGCCAGGCGCACCAGCGACCGGCCATACCCCGCCACGAATTCCTCGAACGACACGCCCGCTCCCGTCAGTGCTCTCCACTAGGAAGACGCACCGGCCGCCGCCCGGCGCTGCACGGCTACCCTCTCCGAGCGCTGGTCGGCGTTCGACACCGGCCCCGGACCCGCAGGGCCCGGAGCCGATGTCGTTGCCCGGTCTACCTCGCGGCCGGTGAGGCGTACCCGACGATGGACGAGGCCCAGTTGCTGTACTGCGGGTGGGTCACGCCGTCGGACTGGTTGCCGCCGACCACGTAGTGGTTGCCGTCCGTGCTGGTGTCGTAGTACGACGTGACGATGGCGACGTGGTCGTAGCTGCCGTTGCCGTCCCAGTCGTAGACCGCCGCGTCACCCTTGCGCGGGACGTAGCCGCTGCCGCGCCCGTGCCAGGTGCCGTTGTTGATGCCGTACGTCCGGAAGCTGCCCGCCGCCGCGGTGAGCCCGGTGTACTTCGCGCCGCCCCAGTAGAAGGCGAACTTCGCGAAGTCCGCGCACCATTGCCGCTTGCGCCACGCCACCGGCCCCCAGGCCTTGGTGCCGTCGCGGTACATGTAGCCGTTGGTGGTCTTGCCGCACTTGCCGTAGGTGGAGGCGGTGCCGTCATTGCGGTCGTTGGCCGGGTCGGCCCAGAAGCCGGTGTAGAAGTTGCAGTCTTCGGTCGAGGTCTCGGACAGCCGTGCCTGGACGTCGGCGTTGGTGGACGTGTACTGCTCCCACGCGATGTTGCCGACGTCGATGCCGAGCTGGGTGTCGCCCGCGGCGTACGCGGGGCTGGCCACGCTGAGGGTCGACGCCGCGAGGGCGACCGCCGTGACCAGCGCCATACGGATCCGTCTCATCGGTTCTCCTGCTTTCTGACTGACGAAGGTGGACGTCAGAAAGCGTCGGCGTGCCGGCTTGGGCGGCCCTTGAGGGAGTCTTGACTCTCCTCTTCGACGAGGTGGTGGAGGCGGTCAGCCGTCGAGGTCGCGTAACGCCTGGGCCACCGTCTCGGCATTCGGATGGTCGAGTTCGCGAAGGATCGTGGCCGCCTGCCGCAGGAAATCGCGCGCCTGCTCCGCCTCGCCGGCGGCGGAGTGGCTCTGCCCCAGATGCGTCAGGATCTCCGCCTCGTTGTACCGGTCCCGGAAGTTGCGGACCAGCTTGAGGGCCCGCTGGTAGCAGGTGTTGGCCTCGGCGTGCCGGCCCAGGTGGTGGTACGCGTAGCCGAGGCTGTCCCAGGCGCCCGCCTCGGCGTGCTGGTCGCCGATCTCCTGGTTGAGCTCGACCGCCCGCTCGCAGTACGCCACGGCCGCGCCGTGGTCGCTGAGCTGGGTGTGCAGCCAGCCGACATTGTTGACGGCCATCGCCTCCCCGGCCCGGTGCCCGGCCTGCCGGTAGAGCCCAAGGGCCAGCTCGTTGTGGCGCAGCGCGTCGGACCAGCGGTCCTGCTGGTTGAAGGCCCAGCCGAGCCCACGGTGGGTGTGCGCCTGGCTGACCGGGTCGCCCAGCTCCTCGAACAGCGCGAGTGCCCCCTGGTAGTACCGGTGGGCCTCGTCGAGTTCTCCGAGCTGGGTGTGGGCCACTCCCAGACTGCGGTGCGAGCACGCCTGCCAGTGCCGCTCACCGAGCCGGCTCGCGGCCCGCAGCGCCGCGAGCTGCGTCGCGGTCCAGTCACGCCAGTGCCCCTGCTCGTCGAGGTAACTCTCCATCGTCCAGGCCAACTGCCAGGTGTACGCGTCGAGCCCGTCGCGCGCGGACTGCCGCAGGATGCCGAGCAGCACGGCGTGTTCGGTGTGGAACCAGGCCAGCGCCTGCGCCTGGTCGGCCACCGGATCGAGGGTGAGTTGGGGCTGGGCGGGCGGCAGCGTGATCGGCTCGCGGGCCGGGTCGAGCAGGCAGGCCGCCGCGTGGGCGGTGTGCAGGTAGTGGTCGAGCATGCGGACGAGGGCGGCCTGCCGGTGGTCCGGGGCGTCGCGCTCGACCTGCTCGGCCGCGTACAGGCGGACCAGATCGTGCAGGCGGTACCGCGTCGACGTCTGTTGGTGGACCAGGTGCGCCTCGTGCAGGTCGTGCAGCAGCGGCCGGGTCTGCCGCGGGGAGAGCCCGCTGAGGCTCGCCGCGGCCCCCAGGCCGACCTGGGGGCCGGGAGTCAGACCGAGCAGCCGGAACATCCGGGCCGCCTCCGGCTGCAGGGCGCGCGTGGAGGAGGCGAAGACCGCGCGCAGGTCGGCGCTCAGGTCGCCGGTAGTCAGGGCGTCCAGCCGCGTCGCCTCCTCGGACAGCTCCTCGACCAGCGCCCGCAGCGGGAGACCGGGGTGCATCGCCGCGCGTGCCGCGACGATGCTGAGGGCCAGTGGCAGGCCGTGGCACCGGGCCAGCAGCGCGGCGACGCTGTCGGGTTCCTCCGCGAGCAGTCGCGGCCCGAACCGGCGGGACAGCAGGTCGTGGGCCTCGTCGTCGGTGAGCACGTTCAGGGTGAAGCCCTGCGCGCCCTGCGCCACGAGGCCGCCCAGGCGGCGACGGCTGGTCACCAGGACGGTGCAGGTGGGACTGCCGGGTAGCAGGCTGGCGACCTGCCCGGTGTCGTGGGCGTTGTCCAGCACGATCAGCATCCGCCGGCCCGCGAGCAGGGTGCGGTAGAGGGCCGCCTGCGCGTCCACGCCGGTCGGGATCGCCTTGGGCGGTACGGCCAGGGCGTCGAGGAGGCCGCGCAGGGCCACCGGTGGCGGCACCGGCTCGGCGGCGGGGTCG
Organism: Micromonospora sp. NPDC049662; assembly: GCF_040675055.1. Taxonomy (NCBI): domain Bacteria; kingdom Bacillati; phylum Actinomycetota; class Actinomycetes; order Micromonosporales; family Micromonosporaceae; genus Micromonospora; species Micromonospora sp. NPDC049662. The sequence goes on along the minus strand of NZ_JBFAOC010000008.1, from coordinate 112,419 downwards.
AAGCCGCGCAGGTTGACGTACAACTGGCCGTCGGGGAAGCGGTCCAGGTGGTCGTACGCCCAGCGCAGGGCCAACCAGGTCTTGCCGACGCCGCCGGTGCCACCGATGACCGCGACGGCGACGGCGTCCGCGTCGTTGGTCTGATCCTCGACGAGGCGGGACAGTGTGGCCAGTTCGCGGACCCGGCCGGTGAACAACGGCGGTGGGGCCGGCAGTTGCCGGGGCGTCGGGTGGGTCGCGGCGGTCCCGGTCGTCGGCGCGGCGAGTGTCGGGTCGCCGTTGAGGATGCCCAGGTGCAGCGCTTGCAGATCGGGGCCGGGGTCGACGCCGGTCTCGTCGGCCAGGACACGGCGCAGCCGGTCGTAATGCTCCAGCGCCTCGGCCTGCCGACCGCAGCGGTAGAGGGCGCGCATGAGTTGCCCGGCGAGGCGCTCGTCCAGCGGATGGGCCGGCGCGTCCCGCAGGAGGTCCGGTAGCAGGGACGCGTGCAGGCCCAGGCGGAGCGCGGTGTCCGTGCGGTCCCGTTCGGCGGCCAGCCTCTCCTGGGTGAGCGCCTCGCGCGTCTCGTTGAGCCACGGGGTGTCCAGCCGGGGAAAGGGCTCGCCACGCCACAGGCCGAGGGCTTCGTCGAACCGCCCCAGCGCCGCCTCGTCGTCGGGCACGGCGCGCGCCCCGGCGACCAGGTCGCGGAACCGGTGCAGATCCACCGCGGCCGGGTCCACGCTGAGCAGGTAGCCGCCCGAGCGGCGGGAGATCTCGGCACCGTCGGCCAGGCAGGACCGCAGGCGGGACAGGTAGCTGTACAGCGAATTCACGGCGCGCTGCGGACGATTATCGGCCCAGACGCGTTCGAGGAACTGGTCGACGTGCACGACGCGATTCGCCTCGATGAGCAGGATCGCCAGGACGCTGCGTTGCCGAGCGTGGCCCAGGTCGACCCATGCGCCGTCGATCTCCGCCTCGACCTCGCCGAGCAGCCTGAACTTCACCGACACCGTCCCCCGCTGTCGCCGTTCCCGGCTTGACCAGGCGATTCAAGATTCGCTCAAGAAGTCTCTCCATTGTATTCGGAGACATTCTCGGATCCGGATCGCGAGGACCGCCGTCTACGGGCTGGGACGGCACGGCAGCGGGCCCCGGGACTCCTTGACGGAGTCCCGGGGCCCGCTGCGGCGGTGGTGCGCGGAGGGCGTCAGTCGCCGGCGGGAACCTCGTAGAGCCGGCTGCCGCTGACCGAGGCCCGTGTCACAGACCCAGAGGTGCTCGCCGTAGGGCGCGAATCAGCACCGCGCCGAGGGGTCGCGGCGTCAGTTCGGCAGGTACGCCGAGCGGGCCTGGCTCACCTCGGCGGCCTGGCGCTCGCGCCACCGGCGTTGGCTGTCCCGGTTGCAGGCGCGGCACGTCCGGCGGTATCGACCCGTCGACTCGTCGATCTCACGGTCGTGCCCGTTGCGGCAGGTCGGGCCCTGCACCCGGGTGCGGCAGTTCTCGGCGCGGCTGACCTGCCGCAGGTGGGTGGGCTCGATGCAGTCCTTCGCCGGGCAGAGGTGGTCGACCTCCAGATCGGGGCGGTACCCGCCGACGAGGACGACGTACGCGGCGATGTGCGCCCAGGCGCGGCCGGCGACCTTCTGGTGAACGCCGCGCCGCGTGCCGTACCCGCTGATGATGAGGCAGCCGTCGTCCTGCCGTACCGAACGCCGCAGGAGATGGTCGCGCAGACTGGCCTCGGTGAAGTGTCGGGACAACCCCTTGACCTCGCTGAGCACGGCGTCAGCCTATCGGAGGCGGGCGGCGTGCTCGGGCAGGTCGACGTCGGTGTCGTCGGCGACGTCGGCGCAGTCCACCAGTTGTACGGCTGTCGCGTGGGCTCGGAGGTAGTCGCGGGCGCCCCGGTCGCCGGTCGCCGCCTCGGCGACTCCGGGCCAGTGGTCGCGCCCGAGCAGCACCGGATGTCCGCGTCGCCCGTCGCGGTAGGTGGCCATGGCGAGGGATTCGGCGGTGGCGTCGCGGGCGACGCGGCGTACCGCCTCGGGGGTCAGGTCGGGCTGGTCGACCAGGGTGACCACGACGGCGGCGGCCGGGCTGGACGCCAGGGAGTCCAGCCCGGCCCGAAGCGACGAGCCCATGCCCGAGGCCCAGTCGTCGTTCACCACCACCTCGGGCAGCCGGGTGCGGGCGCGGATCTGGTCGGCCTGCGCGCCGAGCACCACCAGCACCGGTCGGCAGCCGGCGGCGGTGAGGAGGTCGGCGGCGTGCTCCACGAGCAGGCGGCCACGGTAGGGCAGGAGGGCCTTGGGTTGGCCGAGCCGTCGGCCGGCGCCGGCCGCCAGGAGGAGACCCGCCGTGACCATGGCCAGAGCCTAGTCCGCACGAGCGGCGGACGCCCCGCGTCCCGGGACGCCCAGGCGCAGGTCAGCGCGCCAGCCACTCCCGGTACGAGGTGGGCGCGAGAACGGCGTCCTGCTTGCCGGTGAGCACGTCGCCGGGGGCCGCCGCGAACATGCCGGCGGTGTCGTCGGTGGTGACGGTCCGCTGGTCGCCGCGCGCGGCGAGGGTGATCCGGCCCAGCTCGTCGAGCCCGAACACGTCGGGGCCGGCGACGTTGCGGATGCCCTGAAGGGGCGCGCCCACGCTCACGTCGGCGACGGCCTGGGCCACGTCGGCCGCGGCCATCGGCTGGACGGGGGTGCTGGGCAGGCGTACGCCGGTCTCGTCGGCGGTCCAGGAGATGACCGCGTCGATGAACTCGAAGAACTGGGTGGCGCGGACGATCGAGTACGGCACTCCGCTGGCCTTGAGGATGTCCTCCTGGAGCACCTTCGCGCGGTAGTAGGCCAGGTCGGGCACCTGGTCGACGCCGACGATCGACAGGACCACGGCGTGTCCGACGCCGGCCTTCTCAGCGGCGGTCAGGAGGTTGTCCATGGTGGTCTGGAAGAACGCGGGGGAGGCCTCGTCGAAGGTCGGCGAGTTGGTGAGGTTGACGACGACGTCAACGTCCTTGAGCGCCTCGGGGAGGCCCTGCCCGGTGAGGAGGTCGACTCCGGTCGACTGCGAGTGCCCGAACGCGTCGTGCCCGGCCGTGCGCAGGATCTGGACGACCTGGGAGCCGATCAGGCCCGTTCCGCCCATCACAGCGATCTTCATGTCCGTTCCACCTTCCGTGTCCCGTTCGTCCCGGCACCCCAGCGGCGCCGGCAAACTCGGACCTCTTATGTCCGAGAACTATACTCGGATAAGAAGGATCCGAGTATCAGGGGTGGTTAGGGTGAGGCGATGAAGATGTCCGGCGGTGTCGAGTGGGCGCTGCACTGCTGTGTCGTGCTCACCACCAGCAGCCGGCCGGTCCCGGCCGCCCGGCTCGCGGAGCTGCACGACGTCTCCGGCAGCTACCTCGCCAAACAGCTCCAGTCGCTGGCCCGCGCGGGGCTCATCCACTCCGTGCAGGGCAAGTCCGGTGGCTACGCGCTGACCCGCGCGCCGGAGTCGATCAGCGTGCTGGACGTGGTCCACGCCGTCGACGGGCCCGGCCCGGCCTTCGTGTGCACCGAGATCCGCCAGCGCGGGCCGCTGGCCACCCCACCCGGCGACTGCACCGGCGCGTGCCCGATCGCCCGCGCCATGTGGACCGCCGAGGCGGCGTGGCGTGACGCCCTGGCCGGCATCACGATCGCCGACCTCGCCCGCGACGTGGACGTCGACTCCGGCCCCGAGGCCCTGGCCACCGTCCGCGCCTGGCTCACCGGCGACCCCGCCGGCTGAGCGCTCGGCGGGCGTGACGTGGCTCAGCCGGCGCGGCGTACCTCGGTGTCCCAGATCTCGGCCCACGGACGTCGCAGCCCCCGGCACACGTGGATCGGGCCGCCGTTCTCGTCGTTGGCCACCTCGACCCGCTGGTCCACCCGCCCGGCCAGCACACACTGCTCGAACCAGCCGTTCAGCGCGTCGGGGCGCTCCCAGCCGACCGCGATGACCACGTCCGCGTCCGCGGGCGGGCGTCCGAAGTCCAGCATGCTGTTGTGGCCGGAGTACGCCCGGGGCAGCCCCCGTGCCGGTCCGTAGCGCGCGACCGCCCCGGCCTCGCCGTAGTTGGCGGTGAGCACGACCGCCCGCGCGCGATCGGACTCCGGCAGGCCACGGTGGACGGTGGCGAGTGAGTCGGCGAACGCCGGCCAGCCGATGGTCTCACCGGCGTCGTAGTTCACGTCGACCACGAAGGCGGGCAGCCGGTCGGCCGGCAGCACGGGCAACAGCAGCACGATGCTGGGCAGCAGGAACGGCACCGCGCCGGCCGCGAGCACCCCCCGCCGCAGCCACGACCGGCCGCGCGACGCCCAGGCGGCGGTGACCACCGCGCCCGCCGCGACGAGCGCCAACAGCAGGGGAGCGTCGTAGTAGCCCTTGCCGCCGGCCAGCAGGACCACACCGAACACGACAATCCAGGCCCAACCCACCGCCCGGTACGACCGCCACGCCGGCCGGCGCAGCAACGCGACGAGACCCGCGATCCAGATCGGTACGGCGTACGGGCTGATGATGAGGAACTGGAGGGTGAACGCGTCGAGGCGGCCGCTGTAGGAGCTGCCCCCGTCGGAGATGGACGCGGCCACGCCGAGCTGCGGGAATCCGTGCGCCGCCTGCCAGATCAGGTTCGGCGCGGCCAGCACCAGGGCGGTCGCGGCGGCGGCGAGCACCCGCCGGTCGCGCAGCAGCCGACGCGGCCCCGCGATCAGCACCCCGGCGAGCAGGCCCACGGCCAGCAGCGCCGGCAACAGCTTGTTGAGCATGCCCACGCCGAGCACCAGCCCGAGCGGGAGCGCCCACCGGGTGTCGCCGGTGCGCAGCAGTCGCACCGCGCACCACGCCACGCCGAGCCAGACCAGCAGGTCGACGGTCGTGGTGCTGAGCAGGTGCCCGCTGGCGAGCACGATGCCGGAGATCGCGGCGAGCACCGCCGCGAAGCTCTGCCCGCCCCGGCCGCCACCCAGCTCCCGGGCGATGGCGGCGACCAGCAGGACCGCGCCCCCGGCCAGCAGCGCCGACGGCGTCCGTAGGACCACCAGGTTGCCCGGCGCGATCTCGTCGAGCAGGCGGGCCAGCGCGGGGACCAGTGGGCCCTGGTCGACGTAACCCCAGTCGAGGTGCCGACCGCAGAGCAGGAAGTACAGCTCGTCGCGGTGATAGCCGTAGCGACCCGCGAGGAGCAGCAGCGTCACGCTGGTCGCGGCGGCCACCAGCCACGGCCCCCGCGTACGCGGACCGGGCTGCGGCAGCTCGGTCGGTGTGGACGACCGGGCCGGCGGGCGCTCGGTGTCGATGACGGGCTCGCTCACCGATCCATCATCGCCCGTGACGACGCCGGGTGGGTGCCCGTAAAGCCTCCGGGTGCACGTGCCCTGAGCAGGTGCGAAGATCAGTTTCGCAACCCGACCGAGAGGACGACATGCGATACCGCACTCTGGACGCCACCGGCACGGTGCGCGGACGCGACCTGTCGAGCGGGTCATGATTGCCTTCCCCGAGCCGACCGCACCGGCCGGCAGCCGCACCGAGGTCTTCCTGCGCTACCTGGACTACTTCCGCGAGTCGGTGGTGGCCAAGGTGTCGGCGTTGGACGAGGCGGAGCTGCGCAGCAGCCGGCTGCCGTCCGGGTGGACGCCGCTGGAGCTGCTCACGCACCTGCGCCACGTCGAGCGACGCTGGATCGAGTGGGGTTTTCAGGGTCGGGACGTCGCCGAGCCGTGGGGAGACCGTCGGAACGACCGCTGGTACGTCGCTCCCGACGAGACCCGTGACGACCTGGTGGCGGCGCTGCGGGCGCAGGGCGCGCACACGACCGCCGTGGTGTCGGCGCACGACCTGGCCGAGATCGGGGCGCCGGGCCCACGCTGGGACGGCGCGGACCCGGCGTCGTTGGAACGGGTGCTGTTCCACCTGGTGCAGGAGTACGCCCGTCACCTGGGCCACCTCGACGTGGTCGCCGAGCTGGCGGGAGGCCCGACCGGGGAGTGAGGCCGCCCAGCCGATAATGGGCCGATGCCGCTGCTCGTCACGCCCGCCCTGCCCGCCGGGAGCCTCGCCGCCCAGGAACAACCCCACCTTGCGGTACGCCCCGGGCTGGCGCTGCGGCCGTGGCGCGACGACGACGCCCCCGCCGTACGCGCGGCGTTCGGCTGCCCGGCGATCCAGCGGTGGCACGTGCTCCGACTCGACGACGACGCCGAGGCCAGGGCGTGGACGGCACAGTGGACCGGTCGGTGGCGTGCCGAGACGGCCGTGAGCTTCGCGATCGTCGACGGCGACGACCGGCCGGTCGGCCAGACGGGACTGCGGGAAGTGCTGCTGACCGAAGGGTCGGCGCAGATTTCGTACTGGCTGCTGCCCGACGCGCGCGGTCGGGGGATCGCCACCGCGGCGCTGGAGGCGCTGACCCGGTGGAGTTTCACCCAGGCCGGGTTGCACCGGTTGGAGCTGAACCACTCGACGGCCAACGCGGCGTCGTGCCGGGTCGCCACGCGGGGCGGCTTCGCCGTGGAGGGGGTGGCGCGTCAGTCGATGCGGCACGCCGACGGCTGGCACGACATGCACCAGCACGCGCGACTGCGCACCGAGTGGCCGATCGGCTCAGCGGGGCTGCGCCCAGCCGACGGAACGCGGAGTCAGATCGGGTAGCACCACGTCGGGGTTGAGCGTGGCGAGGTCGACTTCGGCCTCCTTCTGGACCGCCGCCAGGTGGGTCAACAGACCCGGACGGTCGGGGCGGGCGCAGCCCTGCGGTAAATCCGTTGCCCACCAGGCACGGGTTGACCATGCTGACGCGCATGGATCAGTGACCAGTGGCGCACGTGCGCGATGAGGACGGGTTCGAGTGACCTCCCCGCCTCCGTCCGCCGTGCCACTCGAAGCCCACGCCGCAGGACCGGTACGGGCTCCTTCAGCGACGTGATCTGCGACGTCGCGCCAGCCGGAGACACCGGCTACCTGCCACTGGATCCAGGAGGCCCCTCGGCGCCTCCTGCCGAAACCCTGGAATCGCCGAAACCATGAGTAGTTCCCGCCAGGTCCGGGTGCCCGCCTTCGTCCGCGCGGACACGCCTGCCTTCGAGTTCGACGCGTCAGGCGTCTTCGCGACCCTACCGCTGCCGCGCGCCCAGCGCGGCGTCTCCCGGTGTGACCTCGCCGCGGCAGCCTTCTCATCACGATCACGCCCACCGCTGACCGCTGTCCCGATCCTTTTCAACCTCGGGATGTGGACCGGCAGGCCAGGGATGGTGGACCCGGGCGCGTACCCCGGAAATTGCCTGGCGGCGCGCATACCGCGATGGGAGGGTGACCGGCATGACTGCGCACGCTCTGGCCGGGGCCCTGGCCGACGACGGACGGCGACGGATCTTCGCGGCGGTCGCGTTGGGGTCGACAAGCGTGCCCGAGGTCGTGCAGCGCTCCGGCTTGGCCACGCGGGCCGTGCGCACCGGGCTCGGTCGGCTCGCCGCCGCGGGCCTCATCACCGGCGGTGACGGCGCGCTCGCGGTCGACGAGGCGTCGCTGCGGGCCGCGGCGCGCGAGCGCCGCCCGGCCGACGACGCCGCGCCGGCCGACGACCCCGTGCTGCGTACGTTCCTGCGCGGGGACGTCCTGGTCGGCATGCCGGCGCAGCGCGGACGGCGGCGAACGCTGCTGGCACACATCGCGCAACGCTCGTTCGAGCCGGGTACGCGCTATCCGGAGCGTGCCGTCGACGACGCGCTCAAGCCGTGGTGCGCCGGCGGCGCGTCGGACCACGCCACCCTGCGCCGTTACCTCGTGGACGAGCGGTTGCTCACCCGCGAGCAGGGCATCTACCAGCGGACCGACACCGGAAACCCGTTGACCGGCCACTGATGATCGACGGGTGACCACGACCGTTCGACCCGACTGGGTGACCGCCGCTGTCCGTCCCGACCATCCGGACGCGACACTCCTGTTGCGCGAGTACATGACGGAGATGGTGGTGCGCTACCACCGCCGCCCCGACCGACCCGGCGAGGTCGACGCCGCGCTGGCCGAGATGCCCAGCGACGACCTGGCGTACCCCACTGGTGTGCTCCTGCTCGCCCACCGCGGCGCGGATCTGGCCGGCTGCGCCGGGTTGCGCTGGCACCGGGACTGGGCCGAGCTGACCCGCGTCTTCGTCCGCCCCGCGCACCGGGGGGCCGGTGGGGGCGCGGCGCTGCTGGCCGCCGTCGAGCGTCGGGCGCGGGCGGCCGGGGTGGACCGCATCCGCCTGGACACCCGCGCCGACCTGGTCGAGGCCCGCGCCCTGTACGCGCGGCACGGGTACGCCGAGATCCCCGCCTACTCGCGGGGGCCGTACGCCGACCACTGGTTCGAGAAGGAGTTGACGGCCGGCTCGGAAGACGCTAAATAAGAAGAGGAACTTGAGTCACCTCGACTCAACCATCACCTTCGGCCAGGAGAACCGAGGAGGCATGACCATGTTGATGCGTACCGACCCGTTCCGCGAGGTGGACCGGCTCGCCGAGCAGTTCTTCGGTACGGCAGCCCGGCCGGCGACCATGCAACTCGACGCCTACCGCGACGGAGACTTCTTCTACGCCGCGTTCGACCTGCCCGGCGTCGACCCCGACACCATCGACTGCACCGTCGAGCGCAACGTCCTGACCGTCCGTGCCGAGCGCCGCCGACCCGCCGGCGACGGTATCGAGCTGGTCGCCGCCGAACGTCCGATGGGCACCTTCACCCGGCGACTGTTCCTCGGTGACACCCTCGACACCGACAAGCTGGAGGCGGGCTACGAGCACGGGGTGCTGACGCTGCGCATTCCCGTCGCCGAGCGGGCCAAGCCCCGCCGGGTCACCATCACCGCCAACGGCAACGGCCGACGGCAGATCAACGCCTGAACACCGCCTCGACGGCCGGCGCCCGCCCCGGGGTGCCGGCCATCGGCGCGTCGCCGGCCTTCGACTCCCGGGCCGACGCGTCGCGGGCCCTCGGCCCTCGGGGGAGCGCGTCGCCGGACGATGGGTAGAGGGCGGCGAGGGCGTGGGCGGTGCTGGCGACCAGCTCGCGTAACTCGGTCGGGGTCAGCACCTCCACCTGCGCGCCGAGCTTGAGCATCTCTACACAGCCGTGGCGGACCGACTCGATCGGCACTGTCGTCGTGACCCAGCCGGCCGCGTCCGGCGCACCGGCGTTCTCCTGCGCCGCGCGGCTCATCGCCGGCGGAAACAGGTACGTCGTCTGCGCCAGCGCCGCCACCGTCATCCGTACCCGCGCCTCGGCGCGGTAGACGCTCCGCTCGTAGCGTGCGGCCAGCTCCTGCCAGCTCTCGGCAAGGTCGAACCCGGTCGGCCGTTCGGCGGGCTCGTCCAGCACGGCCAGGTCGAGGATCGCCGCCACCCGATAGGTCCGCACCTGCCCCGACGCCGCGGCGACCAGGTACCAGCGGCCGGCCTTGAGCACCACGCCGAACGGATCGAGGGTGCGCGTCACCTCCCGAGGCGCCTTCCACCGCCGGTAGCGCACCTGCACCCGGCGGTCCTCCCAGACGGCTGCGGCAAGTGCGGCCAGGTGTGGTGTGGGCTCGGGTTCGCGGAACCAACTCGGCGCGTCGAGGTGGAACCGCTGCCGGAGCCGGGCGCCCCGGTCGGCGAGGTCCGCCGGCAGCGCGGCGCGCAACTTCAGCTCCGCCGTGGCCAGCACCGACCCCAGGCCCAGCTCAGCCGCCGGGCCGGGCATCCCCGCCAGGAACAGCGCCTCGGCCTCACCGGCGGTCAGGCCGGTGAGGCGGGTGCGGTAGCCGTCGAGCAGGCGGTAACCACCGGCCGGGCCCCGCTCGGCGTACACCGGCACGCCGGCGGCCCCCAGCGACTCCACGTCGCGGTACACCGTACGAACCGACACCTCCAGGGCATCGGCCAGCTCGCCAGCGGTCATCCGCCCCCGGGCCTGCAGGAGCAGTAGCAGGGAGACCAGCCGGCTGGCACGCACGATGCGACCGTAGCCGACCCCGATGTCGCCGCCGCGAGGGCCGGCCGTCGGCGCGCCTGCGTGGCAATCCCATCCGCTGCTGAGAACCTTTTTCACATGGTGTCCACCGACGCGCCCACGCTCGCCCGCCCCACCGCCCGACCGGCCCTGCCGAGCGCACCGCTGGACGTCACCGAGGCCTGGCTGCGCAACCGTCGCCTCTCCGAGCACACCCGCGACGCGTACCGGCGCGACGTCGCCGCCTTCCTCGGCTGGTGCGCGGGACACGACCTGGACCCGCTGCGGGCCACGTTCCTGCACGTCAACGAGTACGCCCGCACGCTGGAGTCCACCCTCGTGGCCCGCAGCGGCCGACCGTTGACCCCGGCGACCGTGGCACGCCGACTCTCCGCCCTGTCGAGCTGGTACGACTTCCTCGTCAAGCTCGGTGGCGTACCCGCCAACCCGGTCTCCGGCGCGGACCGCCCCCGCGTCGACCGGGACCACTCCGCCACCATCGGACTCACCCCCGAGGAGGTGGACGCCCTGCTCACCGCCGCCGACGCCGAGACCGGCCCGACGGCGGCCCGCAGCCGGGCGGCCATCGCGCTCCTGGCCGACCTGGGCCTGCGGGTCGGGGAACTGGTCTCGCTGGACCTGACCGACCTCGGTACCGAACGCGGGCACCGCAGCGTGCGGTTCGTCGGCAAGGGCGGCAAGCAGCGCCGCCGCGCCCTCACCCCGGGCACCGCGTACGCCCTCGACGCGTACCTGGCCCAGCGGGCCGCCGCCGCCGGCGTGCCGGTGACCCACCTGACCGGGCCGCTGCTGGTCACCGCCAGCGGCGCACGACTCGACCGGCACTCCGTGTTCCGGATGGTCCGCCGCCTCGCCCGGGCCGCCGGCATCCCGGCGTGGGCGCGACTGTCCCCGCACTCGCTGCGACACGCGTTCGCCACCACCGCCCGCTCCGAGGGCGTCCCCCTGGAAGACGTGCAGGACGCCATGGGGCACGCCGACCCGCGCACCACCCGCCGCTACGACCGGGACCGGCACAACCTCGACCGCGACCCGGCGTACGCGGTGTGGGCCGCCCGGTCGCGTCGGCGCGGCTGACCGTCGTACCCCCGCCCTACGGTCGGGGGATGAGACACGGCCTGGAGATCCCCTGCGGCGGCGACGACCTCGACGTCGCCACCCTCGTCGAGCTGGGTGAGCTGGCCGAGCGCGCCGGCTGGGACGGGGTGTTCCTGGAGGACTACGTCATCCACCACTGCGGCGACGACCCGTCCACGTACGACCCGTGGCTGATGCTCACGGCGATCGCCGGGCGTACCGAGCGGGTGCGCCTCGGCACCGCGGTCACGGCGCTGCCCCGTCGGCGTCCGGCGAAGCTGGCCCGCGAGGTGTTGACCCTCGACCACCTGAGCGCCGGCCGGGCCACGGTTGCCGTCGGTGTCGGTGACCCCGCTGACCGGGGCCTGGCCGCGTTCGGCGAGCCGACGGAGGTAGCCGTGCGCGCCGCGATGCTCGACGAGGGTCTGGACCTGCTGACCGGCCTGCTCAGCGGTGAGCGGATCGAGCACCACGGCACCCACTACCGCGCCGAGCAGGTGGCGCTGCGGCCACCGCCCGTGCAGTCGCCCCGGGTGCCGGTCTGGGTCGGCGGCAGCACCCAGGCCGGGGCGGTGCGGCGTCGCGCGGCACGCGCCGACGGCATCGTGCCCTACAAGCTGACCGACACCGACGGCTGGGCCGACTTCACCCCCGACGAGGTTCACGAGCTGGCAGCGGCCATGCCGCCGACCCGGGCCGACGGCCAGCCGTTCGACGTGGCGATCGGCGGGCGACGCCGCCGCCCGGACGAGCGCGCCGAACGGGCCTACCTCGGGGAGTTGGCCGCCGCCGGGGCGACCTGGTGGCTGGAGTACGTGCCGGTCGGCGACCCGGCGGCGATGCGCGACGCGGTGGCCCGCGGGCCGCTGCGCTGAACGCCGCGTCAGCCCTGCGGCGGGGGCCCGGGGGGGGGGGGGCCGCGCGGCCGCGGGTGGCGCGCCCGGGCGCGGCCGCGCCCGGGCCGGCCCGGGCCATGGCTGAGAGCAGG
>NZ_JBFAOC010000008.1:0-100333 GCF_040675055.1 Micromonospora sp. NPDC049662 | reverse complement strand
GGCGCCCCCCGGGGGCCGCGGCGCCCCGCGGGGCCCCGCGGCCCGCTGCCCTCCCCCCCGCTCCCCCCCGGCGGCCACCCCGGGGCCGCGCCGGACGGCAGGCCACGGGTGACGCGCCGAGGGCCGGGCCTCAGCCCTGCGGTCGGCGGCAGAGGCAGAACGGCTGCCCGATCGGGTCGAGCAGCACCACCCACGTCTCGCCGGGCTGGAACTCCGGCTTCGACGCGCCCGCGGCCACGAACTCCTTCTCGGCCACGGCCAGATCGTCGACGTAGAGGTCGAGGTGGTACCGCTTCTGCCCGGCCGAATCCGGCCAGGCCGGCGGTTGGTAGCCCTCGACGAGGCCGAACCCGATGGACACGCCGCCGTTGCGGATCATGGCGTACTCGGCTTGGCTGTGGGTGATCTCCCAGCCCAACGCCCGGTGGTAGAAGGCGGCGTGCGCGGCAGGGTCGGAGCTGTCCAGGTTGACCATCGCGAGGTCGGCGGTTGTCGTCATGCGTGCAGTCTGCGCCGACGTACCTGCCAACTCCTGTCAGGTACGTCGACTTTTCTCGACGCCGGCGACCGTCACCCCCGCTCCCGTCGACCGGTCAGCAGAGCAGGTCCAGGTGGTGGTGGGCGTCCTCGGCGATGTCCTCGTGCCGCAGCCACCGCCGCGCCCACAGCCGGGCCGCCAGCTCCGCCTGCTCGTCACCCCAGGCGGCGTGCTCCACGAGCAGCGCGGCGGTCAGCGCGTACGCCAGACGCAGCGCCAGCGCACGGGCACCGGCGATGACCGTCGCCGCGCCCGGGTCGGCCGTCACCGCGACGATGGTGTCGCGGAGCTGCCCGGCGACCGTGGCCAGGGTGTCGGCCAGCGCGGGCGACAGCGGCCGGGCCAGGTCAACGGCGGCGGTCAGCCGTCGCAGCAGCGGCGACCCGGCGTCCTCCCGGGTCAACGCGCGCAGCACGTCCAGGGACAGGACGTTTGTGGTGCCCTCCCAGATCGGCAGCACCTGCGCGTCGCGCAGCAGCCGGGGCACCCCGGTGTCCTCCACATACCCGGCGCCGCCGAAGCTCTCCACGTACTCGCTGGCGGAGCTGACGGCGAGCCGGCCGGTGGCGAGCTTGGCCAGCGGCGCGACGATGCGCAGCTCCGCGACCGCCTCCGGGTCGGCGCCGACCTCCACCCGCCCGAGCAGCGCGAACGCGTGTCCGGCCAGGGCGAACGCGCCCGCCGCGTCGACCGCGAGGGTGCCGAGCGTGGCGCGGTGCAGGGGCGAGGACGACAGCGGGCCGCCCGCGACGTGCCGCGCGTCGGCGAACGCGCGGGCGTAGGCGAGCCCCCGTCGCATCCCGCCGGCAGCGGCGGCGGCGTTGTGCACCCGGGTCACCACGACCAGCGTCATGGCCCGGACCAGGCCGGGCACCGCCGGGTCGCCCAACGGCACCGCGTACGCGTCGCGCAGGCCGATCTCGGCGGTCGGCAGCGCCCGGGTGCCGAGCTTGTCCTTGAGCCGGTGCACGACGACACCGGGAGCGGGCGCGTCCGGGGCCGCGCCGGTGGCCAGCGGCGAGTCGACCGCGTACCGGGGTACGAGGAACGGAGCGAGCACCCGGCTGCCCCGCCCGGCGCCCTCGGGACGGGCCAGCGCCACCGCCATCGCCGCGTCGGCCGCGGAGCAGAACCACGTCTCCCCGGTCAGCCGCCACGAACCGTCCGCCGCCGGCCGGCCGATCGTGCTGGAGCGGCCCAGGTCCGAGCCGCCCTGCGACTCGGTCATCCACTGCCCGCTGGTGATCGCGGTGTCCGGATCGGTGGAGGTCAACCGGGGCAGCCACGCGTCGCGGACACCCGCGTCGACGTCGGGCAGGCTGAGCAGCGCCGCCGCGCCGTCGGCCATCGCCACCGGGCAGGAGAACGTCGCCGACTCCGGCCCGTACAGGTGCAGCAGCGCATGCTGCACGACCCGCGCGGCAGCGCCCCAGGTGCCCCGGGCGTCGGGCAGGTAGGGCAGCGCCACCACCGCGTGCCGGGCGGCGGCGGCCCGCTGCGCCCGCCAACCGGCGGACACCTCGATGCGGTCGACGCGGGCGCCCCACGGGTCGTACCGGACCAGCGTCGGCGGGTGCGCCTCGGCATCGGCGTGCGCCGCGCGCAGCGGCCCGCTCACATCGGCGGCCAGGTCGGCCAGGCGGCCCTTCGCGGCGGCGTGACCGGCCGCCCCGAGGTGACGCTCCAGCCAGGACCGCAGCAGGGCATCACCGGCGTACGGGTCGGCAGGGGGTGGTACCGGCTGCACGAAGCGGCTCATCGATCGGCTCCCTGACGCTACGGGGGTGTGCGCCGACGGTAGACGATGCGTCGCCGCACCGAAAGAAGGCCCAGTTTCCGGCTTGCCATGCCTCACCGCGACGGCTTTCTCTACGGTCGGTAGTCGTGGGTGCCGGCCAGTCGTGGAGCCGACCGGCCCGGCAGCGCCGCCCGATGCGTGCCGGGCTGGTCTTCGCCGGGTTCGGCATGGCGCTGTGCTGCGTCGGAGTCGCCGGACTGGGAGCGTGGAACCTGCAGACCGTGCGGCAGGCCGCCGGCCCGATCCGGGAGACCGCCGACGGGTTCCTCAGCGAGGTGTCCCTCGGTGACAGCGATCGTGCGTACGAACGGCTGTGCGCCGACGCCCGTACCCGGTGGAGCGCGATCGGGTTCACCAGTTGGGTGCGGACCCCGCCCATGGTGACCGACTACGAGATCACCGACGTGTCGGTGTCCACCAAGGGTGGGCGTCCGCGCGGCACCGTGACCGCGAAGGTGACCCGCGCCGGCGGCATCAGCGAGGAACGCCGCCTGCCGGTGGTCCGCGAGGGCGGCGACTGGCGGGTGTGCGGTGACCCCTTCTGAGCCGCCGGCCCCGGAGCTGGCGCACCCCCGGCTCTTGCGCCGGCGGCAGGGCGTCGAGCCGACCACCTCGACCGAGTTGTTCTTCGACCTGGTCTTCATCTTCACGATCACCCAGGTGTCGCACTACCTGATCGCGCACCCGGACTGGCGTGGCGCAGCCCGCACCGCGCTGCTGTTGGCGCTGGTCTGGTTCGTCTGGGTCTACACCACCTGGGTGACCAACTGGCTGCAACCGGACCAGGGCCCGGTACGGGCGATGCTGATCGGGGTGACGCTGGGCAGCCTGCTGTTGTCGGCGACGATCCCACAGGCGTTCGCCGGGATGGGTCTGCTCTTCGCGGTGGTCTACGTCAGCGTGCAGGTGGGCCGGACCGCGTTCGCGTTGTGGGCGGCGCAGGGCAATCCGTGGCTGGTCGACGGGTTCCAGAAGTCGTTGCCCTGGATCGCCGCCACGTCGGTGCTCGTGGTGGTCGGCGGCCTGCTCGACACCCCGGCCCGGGAGGTGGTGTGGACGGCCGTGATCGTGCTCGAGGTGGTGGGCCTGTCGACCGGCTACCCCCTGCCGGGGCGTGCACGCAGCCGCCCGGAGCGGTGGATGGTGGAGGGTGGGCACCTGGCGGAGCGCTGCGCGGCGTTCGTGCTCATCGCGCTCGGCGAGTCGATCCTGGTCACCGGCAACACCCTGACGTCACACGTGGACGTGGTGCGCCTCGGCGCGTTCGGTGTGGCGTTCGCCGGCTCGGTGGCGCTGTGGTGGGTGTACTTCGCGCGGTCCGCCCCGGCCGCCGCGGAGGTCGTCGCCCGCGCGGGCACGCGTACCGGGGCGCTGGGCCGGCTCGCGTTCAACTACCTGCACCCGGTGATGGTCGCCGGCATCGTCGTCACCTCGGCCGGCGACGAACGGCTGCTGCACGCTCCGGGCGCGACGGCCACCACGGTCACCGCCCTGTTCACCCTGGCCGGCCCGGCGCTGTTCCTCGCCGGGCACGCCGCCTACCAGGCGGTGCTGTGGCGGGCGCTGCCCACCAGCCGGATCGCCGCTGTGGTGGTGCTGCTGGCCCTGATACCGGCCTGCGTAGGTCTGGGCGCCACGGTGGTGACCTGCGCGGCGCTGGCAACGGCGGTGACCGTCGCGGTGATCATGGCGGATCGCCTGCGGGCCCGGCGGGGCACGTCGTGAGCCGGCCGGCGCACCCGCAGTTGCTGCGTCCCCGCCGCGGGGTGGAGCGGACCACGTCCACCGAATTGTTCTTCGACCTGGTCTACGTCTTCACGATCACCCAGTTGTCCCAGTACCTCAGCGCGTACCTCGACTGGCCGGGTGTGGGGCGTACCGCGGTGCTGCTGGGCATGGTCTGGCTGGTCTGGATCTACACCGTGTGGATGGGCAACTGGCTACGCCCGGACCGCGCGCCGGTGCGCGCCACGCTGCTGGTGGTGACGCTGGGCAGTCTGCTGCTCGCGGCGGCGTTGCCCACCGCGTTCGGCGGCGACGGTCTGCTCTTCGCCGGAGCGCACGCGGTGGTGCAGATCGGTCGGACGGTCTTCGCCATGTGGGCGATCCGCGGCCAGCCGTACGTCAGTGACAGTTTCCGCCAGTGCGTCGTCTGGATCACCGCCACCGGGTTGTTGGCTCTCGTCGGCGGCCTGGTGGACCCCCCAGCCCGCGAGGTGATCTGGATCGGTGTGATCGCCGTCGACGCGCTCGGGTTGGCCACCGGATTCCCGGTGCCCGGCTTGGGCCGCAGCACCCCGGAACGTTGGGAGGTCGAGGGTGGGCACCTGGCCGAACGCTGCCAGGCGTTCGTCCTCATCGCGCTGGGGGAGTCGATCCTCATCACCGGCGGCACGTTGACGCAGCGCCTGGACCGGGTGGGCATCTTCGCATTCCTGCTCGCCTTCGCGGGATCGGTGGCCCTGTGGTGGGTGTACTTCGACCGGGCGGACACCGTCATGCGAGCCCTGGCCCAGGCCGGTGAACGGGCCGGACGGCTGTCGCGGCTGGTGTTCAACTACCTGCACCCGGTGATGGTGGGCGGCATCGTGATCACCGCGGTCGGCGACGAGCAGTTGCTGCACGCTCCCGGCCACGCGGTCGGCTGGGCGGACGCGCTTGTCGTACTCGGCGGCCCGGCACTGTTCCTGGCCGGGCACGCCGCCTACCAGCTGGTTCTGGGCTTCGTCGGGGTGGCGGGCCGCGTCACGGCGACGCTGCTGCTGCTCGCGCTGATCCCCGGGACGGTCGCGCTGGCCACGCCGACAGCGGTCACCGCCGGGGCGGCGCTGCTGGTGACGGCCGCGGTGATTGTGGCCGACCGGATGTCGGAACGACGGGCGTCTCAGTCGCGGGGGCCCAGGTCGCCGCTGCGGTAGTTCCGCCGCCAGAGCACCTGGTAGCGCACGTCGGCGGTCTCCACGGTGTCGCCGATGACGACCTGTTCACCCTCGCGGACCACCCGGAGGTGTTGCTGCGGCAGCCCGGCGAGCCCGCCACCCCGTTCGCCGCGCTGTTCACCCTGGGTGGTCCGGCGTTGTTCCTCGCCGGGCACGCCGCCTACAAGGCGTTGCTGTGGCGCCGCCTGCCGACCAGCCGGATCACCGCCGTGCTGGTGCTGCTGGCGTTGGTGCCGGTCTGCGTGGGGCTGGAAGTGCCCGTCGCGGTGTGCGCCGCGCTGGCGTTGGCGGTGACCGTCGCCGTCATCGTGGCCGACCGGTCGCGGGCCCGGTCCGCCGCCCGAGAGCCGTCTTGACCCCGGCCGGCGGCACTGCGTCGGTTCTCGGACAACGCCACCGTGGGCGGGCCGCACGATGGTTAGCGTGGGGTCACCGGCCCTCCGGGTGGCCTTCCTCGGTGCTCGGTCGAGTGGAGGCGACGTGATGGCAACCGACCGGCGGACCCGACCACAGCGCTGGCTGCTGCTGGTGGCCGCCGCCGGTTACGGCAAGAGCACCGCCCTGGAGGTCATCGGCGGGGACGGTCCGACGGCCTGTCACCGGGCGGCGGATCTGATCGACGCGCTGTCGCACCCGAGCGGCCCGTCGGACGCGCACCCGCCCGCCCGGGTCGCCGTGGACGAGGTGTCCGCGCTCACCGGGGACGAGCAACTGGCCCTGGTGCGGCTGTTGGGCGCGCTGCCGGGTCAGCCCGCGGTGACGCTGGCCGCTCGACACCCCCTCGCCGACGCGGCCCGCAGCGCCTGTGCCGGACCCGTGGTGCACCGGGGACCGGAAACCCTCGCCCTCGGTCGGGACCAGGTCGCCCGGATCCTGCGCGACGAACACGCGGTCCCCGACAGTGACCTGGCCTACCTGGTCTACGAGCTGACCGCCGGCTGGCCGGCGTGGGTGCACCTCGCCGGTGACGCGCTCGGCCGCCAAGGGGTCGGCCGGCGGGAGCTGCTCGCGGCCCTGACCGAACCCGGCACCGCCGGCGGGCAGTTCGCCCGCGACGAGATCCTCACCGACCTGCCCGCGCAGGTGGCGCGTCTGCTCGGCGACATCCACCACCTCGACACGATCAGCGCGCCGCTGTGCGTGGTCATCGACGCCGACGCGCCAGCCGACGCCACCGCGCAGGCGCTGCGGTGGGCGACCCGCACCGGGTTGCTGGTGGCTCACCCCCGCCGGCGGTCCGACCTCACCGCCGCGACGGTGCGGCTGGTACCGGTGCTCGCGGCGGTGCTGGCCCAACAGGAAGGCCGCCCGGACGCCTCGGGCCGCCGCCGGTTGTCCGCCGCCGCCGACTGGTACCTCGCCCACGCGTACCCCCTCGCCGCCGCCCGAGCCCTGCGCGACGCGAACGACACCGCCCGGTGCGCGGCGCTGATCGTCAGCCACGGCGTGGAGATGCTCGCCGGCGGTGGGGCGTCCGACGTCACCGACCTGATCAGCGCGCTGCCGCCGGCCGAGCAGCACCCCGACCTGCAACTGATCCTCGGCGACGCGCTGCGGATGTCCGGCTCGGTGACCTGGGCGTCGCGCGTCTTCGCCCCGCTGCTGGCCCAGGCGGACCACGACCGCCGGTGGCCGGCGCGGCTGCTCTGGCGGGCCGCGATGGTGCCGTACCTGCGGACCGACTACGCCGGCGCGCTCGCGGTGCTCGACCGGGCGGACGCCGCGCCGACGCCCGCCCCACCGGGCCCCGACGACGTCCTGCTGCTGGCCTGCCGCGCCAGCACCCTCGCCCAACTCGGCCGGGTCGACGACGCGGTCACCACCGGGGCCCGCGCGCTCGTCGCCGCCCAGCGGGTGAACGAGGACGCCCCGTTGGCGGCGGCGCACATCGCGGCCGCGCTCACCTCGTCCGGCACCCGCCGCGACGGGCACCTCGCCGACGCCCTCGCCGCGGCCGAACGCGCGGGTGACCTGGTTCAGCAGGCAAGGGTCCTGGTCAACCAGGCGCACTGCCTGCTGCGGGAGGCCCGGTACCCGTCGGCGCTGGCCACCGCGGTACGGGCGGTCCGCGCGGCGGAGCTCGCCGGCCCGCCCGGAGTGCTGGTGACCGCCCTGCACAACGCGGGTGAGGCGCTGGTCCGGCTGGGCCGCTACGACGAGGCGACCCTGCACTTCACCCGGTCCAAACTGGTCTCGCAACGGTTGGGGCTCAACCGGGCGGCCGCCGGGGTCTACGGGTTGGCCGAGGTCAGTCGCCGTCTCGGCCGGCGCGAGGAGGCGCTGGCCGCCTTCGCCGAGGCCGCCGAACTGGCCCGTGACGTGGGGGACCTGCAGGTACGCATCCCGGCGCTGGCCGGCCTGGCCCGGCTGCGCTGCGAGAGCAACGCCGCCGACCTCGACGCCGCCCGTGCCGCCGCCGACGAGGCACACCGGCTGGCGCCGGCGTTCCTGCTCTCCTGCGCGCTGGCCGCGACGGGCTGGGTGGCGTACGCCGAAGGTGACCTGGAGGTGGCCCGGCGGCGGGCGGCCGAAGCGGTACGGGCGGCCCGGACCGGACGGCAGGCCGACGCGTTGGCCGAGGCGTTGGAACTCACCGCCGCGGTCGCCGCCGACCCGGCCGCGAGTCGCGACGCCCTGGTGGAGGCCGGCGCGATCTGGCAGGCGGCGGGCGCGGGTCCGGCCGCCGAACGGACAGTCGTCCTGCTGGGCCGGGTGCCGGGCGCGGACGCCGCGCAGCGCTCGGCGGCGCGGGCCGCGGCCAACCGGTTGCTGGCGCTCGGAATCGAGACGGTCGACGGCCGGCAGTTGTCCGAGCTGTCCGTCGACGGTGGAACCGTCGAGGTGCGGGTGCTCGGCCGGTTCGAAGTCATCGTCGGTGGGCGGGAGGTCCCGCTGCCGGCGTGGCGGTCGCGGCAGGCCCGCACGCTGCTGAAGATCCTCGTCGCCCGGCGTGGCCGCGCCGTAGGACGGGCCGAGCTGTGCGAACTGCTGTGGCCCGACGACGAGCCGCGGCGCACCGCGCACCGCCTGTCGGTGTTGCTGTCCGCCGTGCGTGCCGTGCTCGACCCGCCCCGGCGGTGGCCCGTCGACCGGTACGTGCGCGCCGACCTGACCGGCGTACGCGTCGACCTGACCCGGGTGGTCGTCGACGCGGAGACCCTGCTGGCCGACGTGCCCCGGGCGGAGCGGCTCGCCCGCGAGGGTGACCCGGCGCGGGCCCGCGCGGTGCTCGCCGACGTGGACGCCGCCTACCGGGGTGACGCCTTCACCGACGAGCCCTACGAGGACTGGGCCGACGGGCTGCGGGAACAGGCCCGCTCGATGTGGTTGCGGGCGCTGCGGGAACTGGCCCGGCAGTACCGGCGCGACGGCGACTCCGACCGGGCCGCGACCACCCTGGTCCGGCTGCTCGACGCCGACTGCTACGACGAGTGGGCGCACCGGGCGCTGGTCGCGACGCTTGTCGGGGCCGGCCGGCACGGGGAGGCCCGGCGGGCGTTCGACAGGTGGGGCGGGGCGATGCGCGCGATCGACGCACCGCCCCCGCACCCGGATGTGCTGCGCGCCAGGGCCGGTCAGCAGGGGTAGAGGTTCTCGTTGCCCGCGTTGGTGTCCACGTACGCGTAGAAGATCACGCTGGCGTCGGGGTTGTCGTCCTGGGCGCAGGTGTCCGCCCCGCCCCCGCCGTCGAATATGTCGCCGTTGGTGGCAACGCCCCAGACGATGACGCCGGCCTTGCCGATCAGCAGGTCCGCGCCGTGCGACCCGTTGAGATGGTCGTTGCCGTCGAGACCGGCCAGCACGTCGTCGTTCGGACCGCCGACGAGGGTGTCACCGCAGCCCTCACCGAACAGGATGTCGTTGCCGGCGCCGCCGTAGATCGTGTCGACGCCACCGCCGCCGTAGATGGTGTCGTTGCCGCCGAGCCCGTGGATCTCGTCGGGACCGGCGCCGCCGTAGATGACGTCGTCGCCCTCGGTGCCCATGATCGGGTCGCCGGCGGTGGTGGCGCACGGGTTCGCGTCCGGGTCGGCGTACGCCGTGCCACCGCCGACGCCGATCAGAGCGCCGCTGACCAGGAGGGCGGCCAGCGCCGCCGCTCGGATACGCATGATGGGACCTCCCGTTCGTGGACCCCGTCCGGAGTCCGGTGACGCCACGGTGACGTCGCCGGCAGGGTCGCAGCCGCCCGTCATCGTGGCGTCAGTACGCCGTCCGCGTCCGCGCCGATGACCGGCCCCTGACGAGGGTGCGGAGTCTGGTCGCAACGCCGTCGTCGATCGTCGACGAGGCAGGGCGGAGGGAATCCAATGAACCGGAAACTGGCTGGTCTGGCAGTGCTGACCAGCGTGGCGGCGGCCACGACGCTGCTCGCGCCGAGCACAGCGGCGCAGGCGTCGGTCGGCCTGTACCGGGTCGCCGCGACGAGCGTCCTGGACGCGACGAACGCCAAGACGATGACCATCTCGTGCAACGGCGTCGACCAGGTGGTCGGCGCGGGTGGACGGATCAACGACGGTCAGGGTGACGTCCTGATGACCCGGGTCTACGCCGACGCGACCCTGCGTACGGTGACGGTGTTCGGGGTGGAGGCCAACGCCACGAACGTGCCCTGGTCGGTGGACGCGTTCGCGGTCTGCGCCCCGGCCGGGGCGGTGTCCGGCCTGCAACTGGTCACCACCACGTCGGCGAGCAACGCGCTGGACAAGGTGGGGATCACCGCCGTGTGCCCGCCGGGCAAGAAGACCTTCGGCGGTGGGTACCGGATCGACAACGCCAACGCAGCGGTGGCGATCGACGAGCTGGCGTTCACCGCGGCGCTCGGTTCGGTGTCGAGCACCGCGTACGTGTTCGGCGCTCCGGGCAACTTCACGTTGCAGACCCAGGCGTTCTGCGCCACCGCGCTGCCGGCGATGGCGTTGACGGAGGCGACGAGCGCGTTCAACGCGAACTCGCCGAAGTCCGTGACGACGCCGGCCTGCCCGGCGGGATCGCAGACCGCCGGGGTCGGCGCGGTGTTGACCGGGCTCTCCGGGGCCGGCTCGGTGGCGACGTTGGTGCCCCGGCCGGCACTGGACACCGCCGAGGCGACCGGACGGGAGATCGTCGCGTTCGCCACGCCGTGGAACATCAGGGCGCAGCAGGTCTGCGTGGGCTGACCCACCCGTACCACGGCCGGCCGTCCCCAGCACGGGGCGGCCGGCCACCGCGTCAGTCGCGGGGGCCGAGGTCGCCGCTGCGGTAGTGCCGCCGGCAGAGCACCTGGTAGCGCACGTCGGCGGTCTCCACGGTGTCGCCGATGACGACCTGTTCGCCCTCGCGGACCACCCGATCGTCGACGACCCGAGCGTTGAGCAGCCCCTCCCGGCCGCACCAGCACAGCACCTCGACCTGGATGCGGGCCACCTCGTCGGCCAACTCGAACAGGCGCTGCGCGGCGGGGAACAGGCAGGACCGGAAGTCGGTGGCGAGGCCGAACGCGAACACGTCCACGTCGTAGCTGTCCACCAACTCGGCCATCTGCTCGACGTGCTCGACGGTGTAGAAGCAGGCCTCGTCGCAGATCAGGTAGTCGACGCGTACCCCGTCGGCCCAGCGGCCGCGCACCAGCGCCCGCAGGTCCAGGTCGTCGGTGACCTCGATGGCCTCGTGGGCCAGGCCGATGCGGGTGGTGACCTGTGGACCCAGCGACCGGTCGATGCGGGTGGTGACCAGGCCTCGGCGGCCCTGCCGGGCGTGGTTGTAGTTCATCTGCAACGCCATCGTGGACTTACCGCAGTCCATCGGCCCCCAGAAGAACTTCAACGCCGCGGCGTGCACCGGCCGCCCGTCGAGCCCGCGCGCGGCCGCGCAGGCGGCGGGAGCGTGCGGCTGGCCGGGGAACGGGTGGGCCAGGCAGGTCGGGGTGGCAGCGGCGTCGTCGGTCACGGTCGGGCAGCCTAGCCGATCGACCGGCCCGGATCTGTCAGGTGCGTCGCACGTGCTCAGAGCACCCGTGGTGGGGTGTTGCCGGCCCCGATGATGGCCCGGCGCATCGGCACCGCCAACAGCAGCAGGAACCCGACCACGAAGAAGCCCACCAGTGAGACCAGGCCCACGCGGTAGGAGGCGGTGAGTTGGAACACGATGCCGAACGCGAGCGGGCCCAGCCAGCTCGTACCCCTGTCGCTGATCTCGTAGAAGCCGTAGTACTCGCCCTCCTTGCCGGCGGGGATGAGCTGGCTGAACAGGGACCGGCTCAGCGCCTGACTGCCCCCCAGGACCAGACCGATGCAGGCGCCGAGCGCCATGAACGGCAGCGGCGCCTCGGCGGGCAGCCAGAACACGCCGAGGATCACACCGGTCCAGAGCACCAGGCTGATCAGCACCGTCTTGCGCGCGCCGATGCGCCGGGCCAGCGCG
The DNA here is from genome assembly GCF_040675055.1 of Micromonospora sp. NPDC049662. Lineage (NCBI taxonomy): Bacteria > Bacillati > Actinomycetota > Actinomycetes > Micromonosporales > Micromonosporaceae > Micromonospora > Micromonospora sp. NPDC049662. The sequence goes on along the minus strand of NZ_JBFAOC010000008.1, from coordinate 88,656 downwards.
CCGAGGAGCAACGCGCCGCCGAAGGCGAGGAACTGCACCAGCAGGATCGTGACGATCAGGGTGCTCTGCTCCAGCCGCAGCTCCTCGGTGCCGTACTGGCTGGCCATCGTGATGACGGTCTGGATGCCGTCGTTGAAGACGAGGAACGCGAGCAGGAAGAACAACGTCAGCGGGTACGCCCGGATCTCGCGCAGGGTGTGCCCGAGCTGCCGGAACCCGTCGGTGAGCACGTTGCCCCGCGCGGCCACGGCCGCTGTCACGGGACGGTCGCGCAGCCAGCGCAGCGGCACCAGGGTGAACGCCGCCCACCACACGCCGGCGGACACGATCGACCAGCGGGCCAGGTCCAGGGTGCGCTGCGGGTTGTCGTCCTCGCTGAGCAGGGAGACGGTGGCCAGGTTCACCGCCAGCAGCAGGCCACCGCCGAGGTAGCCCAGCGCCCAGCCACGACTGGAGATGCCGTCCCGTTCGTCCGGGCCGCCGAGCTGCGGCAGGAACGAGTTGTAGACCACGATCGCGGCGCCGAAGGAGATGTTGGCGACCAGGAACAACGCGCCGCCGAGCAGGTACCGGTCGCCGGTGACGAAGGCCATCGCGATGGTCGCCCCGGCGCCGGTGAACGCGGCCCCGCCGAGTAGGCGTTTCTTGTGCGCCGACCGGTCGGCGATCGCCCCGATGACCGGCAGCGCGAACACGGTCAGGAACACCGACAGCGAGATCAGGTACGGGTAGTACGACCCGGCCGCGACCCGGATGCCCAGCGGGTGCACGTACCCGTCGCAGGTGTCCGCGCCCAGCTCGCAGCCGGCGGCCGTCTCGGCGACGGTGGTCAGGAACGGGCCGAGGAACACGGTGATCACCGTGGACTGGAACGCGGAGTTCGCCCAGTCGTAGATGTACCAGCCTCGGCGCTCGCGGGGGGTGCTCGCCGGAGGCGGGGTGTCGGTCACCGTGGGGGTCACGGTCTCGGCCATCGGGGGTTCCTTCGGTGCTGGTCAGGCGGTCCAGTGGCCGCGGCTGCGGTAGACGTCGCGCAGCACGCCGACGTGATCGGTCATGATGCCATCCACGCCACGATCCAGTAAGTCGTGCATCTGGTCCGCATCGTCGATCGTCCAGACGTGCACCTGAAGGCCGAGCCGGTGGCAGTAGTCGACGAATCGGCGGTCCACCACCGGCACCCGTCCGTAGCGGGGCGGCACCTGCGCGGCCACCACCGACGGGGGCAGCCGCAGCGGCCGGCCGTGCAGCGAGGCCAGCCGCAGCCGGGCGACTCCCCGCATGCCGAGGCTGGTGGCGACGCGCCCCTGGGTGAGCGCCCGCAGCCGGGTCAGTCGGGCGTCGCTGAACGAGGCGAGCAGCACCCGGTCGGCCGCGCCGACCCGGGTCAGGGTGGCGACCGTCGGCGCGACGCCGCCGTCGGCCTTCACGTCGATGTTGAAGCGGACCTGCGGCCAGGCGTCCAGCACCTCGTCGAGCCGGGGTACGACGGCGGCGCCGCCGACGCGTACCGAGGCGAGGTCGGCCCAGCTCAGGTCGGCGATGCGCCCCGCCTCACCGGTGACCCGCGCGAGCGTCGGGTCGTGGAAGATCACCGGGACGCCGTCGGCGGTGGCGTGCACGTCGGTCTCCACGTACCGGTAACCGAGCCCGACGGCACGGGCGAACGCCGCAGTGGTGTTCTCGTCGCCCTCGGCGGCCCCGCCGCGGTGGGCGAACGCCAGCGGCGCGGGCGCGTCGAGGTAGGCGGATCGGTTGAGCACGCGACGCAGTATGCACGCGGCCGGTGGAGCGCAGATGGCCTGTCGGCGACATTCGTCCGCGCGGGCCCTGGCGCCCCCGTCACCCCCGTGGGGCGGGAGCGCCAGGGGGCTCACGGGCGCACCACGTACCCGCCGGTGAGGATCGGGTACCGGGGGCGTGGGGGCGCTTCCGGGGGCAGTTCCGTCTCGGGGTCGAGGCAGCCGGTGGGTGGCGGCTGAGTCCCGTTCTGCGTCTGGGCGTCGACGATCACGTCGGGCTGCCGACCACCGTCGATGATCTTGACGTAGTAGCCGTGGTTGCGGACCGGGTCGACGCCGTCGGGAACGATCGCCGTGAACACCGCGACGTTCCCGACCACCCGAAGGCAGGTCACGTCGGCCCGTCCCCGGGCAACCTCGGTGCCGTCCGGCAGCGCGTGCCGGTAACGGAACTCGCCACGCGTCGACCCGTCGACGGTCGTGACCGCCGCGACGCCGAACCAGATCCGGTGCCCGACCATGTTCGGCTCGTCGTACACGAAATGCCCCGAGCCGGCGACCAGCGCCACGGGCCTCGGAGGCGACGTCCCGTTCGGCGCGGTGGGCTGCGCCCACACCGTCGTCGACCCGGCGGCGACCAGCGCGACTGTCGCCGCCGATGCCGTCCCGACCCGTGCGTACCAGAGCATGGAAAACTCCCTCGCGTCGATGGCTTGACGCTCTTCAGCCTCGTCGCAGCCCTGATCGCGCTGATCCCCACGCCGAGCCAACCGCCTCCCCTGCCCGGGGGAGCCGTGGGCCCGCGCCGAGGCGGCGCGCGACCCCCGCAGCCCGCGCCGATCTTGCGGTTTGTGTCGCCGTTATGGCCGGCTCGGCCCGGTATGTCGCCACAGAAAGTGCAAGATCGCGGGGGTGGGCGGGGCGTGGGTGGGGCGGGGGTGGGCCTCGGGCGCGGGGCTTCAGGGGGTGCGGCGGTGGGTGCGGCTCGTGTCGGTGGGGCGGCCGGGGTCGACGTGGTGGGGGAGGTCGGGTTCGTCGGGGCGCAGGGGAGCGAGGGTGTCGGTGAGGGCGTCGATGATTCGGTCGGTGGCTCGACGGGCCGCCCCGGGGGTGGCGGCGTTTGACTCGCCCAGGTCGACGGGTTCGCCGAAGTGCACCCGGATCACCGGGCGACGCCACAGGGAGCGGGCGATGCCGGGCAGCATTCCCTTCGGCGTCAGGTAGGGCAGCACCTCGTGCGCGCCCCACTGGGCGACCGGGATGACGGGTGCGCCGCAGGCCAACGCGAGCCGGGCGACGCCGGTCTTGCCGCGTTCGGGCCACATGCCGGGGTCCAGGCCGATGCGTCCCTCGGGGTAGATGAGGATCACCGAGCCGGCCGCGACGGCCTGGGCCGCGTCGTCGAGGGCCTGGTGGACGGCGCTGGTGCCCCGGTCGACCCGGATGTGCCCGACGTGGCGCATCGCGGCGCCGAGCACGGGGGCGCGGAACAGGCCGGCGGTCGCCATGATCCGTGGGGCGATGCCCCGTTCCCGGCAAGCGGCGATCATGACCAGGGGGTCGAACGGGCTGATGTGGTTGGCGGCCAGCACGAGCGGTCCCCGGCGCAGGTGCGCGGGGACGTCGCCGGTGACCTCCAGGCGGGCGAGCAGGGCCACCAGGGCGCGGGCCAGCATGAGGGCGGCCCGCCAGAGCAGTGGTGGCTGCCAGGTCGTCGTGTCCATCAGCGCGCCATCCTCGCACGAGGCGGTGGGGCCGCGAGGGCGAGTGGCCGGAGTGATCAGGGTCATTGGTCCCGGGCCGCTTTGGGCCGCCCGGCCCTGCCCCTTTCTCTACGACGAGCAGTAGTATTTACTACGTCTCGTAGTACGCATAGTTGGGGGTTCAGGTGGACGCGTTGGACGTCGCCCGGTGGCAGTTCGGTGTCACGACCGTCTACCACTTCCTGTTCGTGCCACTGACCATCGGCCTGTCCGTGCTGGTGGCGATCCTGCAGACGATGTGGCACCGCACCGGCAACGAGCGCTACCTCAAGCTGACCAAGTTCTACGGCAAGCTGTTCCTGATCAACTTCGCCATGGGCGTGGTCACCGGCATCGTGCAGGAGTTCCAGTTCGGCATGAACTGGAGCGACTACTCCCGCTTCGTCGGCGACATCTTCGGCGCGCCCCTGGCCATCGAGGCGCTCGTGGCGTTCTTCCTCGAGTCCACGTTCATCGGCCTGTGGATCTTCGGCTGGGACCGGCTGCCCAAGCGCGCGCACCTGGCCAGCATCTGGGCCGCCGCCATCGGCACGAACCTGTCCGCGTACTTCATCCTCGCCGCGAACTCGTTCATGCAGAACCCCGTCGGCTACCGCATCAACCCCGACAGCGGACGCGCCGAGCTGACCGACTTCCCGGCCGTGCTCACCAACAAGGTCGCCCTGATCACCTTCCCGCACACCCTGGCCGGCTCGTTCCTGGTCGCCGGGTCGCTGATCGTGGCGGTCGGCCTGTGGCACGTGATCCGCAACCGGGACTCCGCCGACACCGGCGCGTACCGCTTCGCCACGAAGTTCGGCTCGTGGGTGGTCCTGGTCGCCTCGGCGGCCGTGCTGTTCACCGGCGACATCCAGGGCAAGATCATGACGGATGTGCAGCCCATGAAGATGGCCGCCGCCGAGGGTCTCTACACCACCGAGAGCCCCGCCTCGTTCTCCGTGCTCACCATCGGCAGCCTCGACGGCAGCCGCGAGGTGTTCGCCCTCAAGATCCCGTACCTGCTGTCGTACCTGGGCACCGGCGACCCGAACGGCACCGTGCACGGCATCAACGACCTGCAGGCCCAGTACGCCACCCAGTACGGCGCGGGCAGCTACACCCCGATCATCCCGGTCACCTACTGGAGTTTCCGCTTCATGGTCGGCTTCGGGTTGGCGGCGGGCGCGATCGCCCTGCTGGTGCTCTGGAGCCAGCGCAGGGGCCGTACCCCGCGCAGCAAATGGCTACTGCGCGCCGGCCTGGCCATGCCGGTGCTGCCGCTGCTGGCCAACTCCTTCGGCTGGATTTTCACCGAGATGGGCCGCCAGCCGTGGATCGTCTTCGGCGAGATGCTCACCCGCAACGGCGTGTCCCGCAGCGTCTCGCTCACCGAGGTGCTGACCTCCTTCACCGCCTTCACGCTGATCTACGCCACCCTCGCCGTGATCGAGGTCAAGTTGCTGCTGCGCTACGCCAGAGCCGGCGTGCCGGACGTCAGCGAACAGCCCCCCACCGACGACACCGACGACGCCGAGCGTCCGCTCGCCTTCGCCTACTGATCCCGGAGCCCATCGTGGACCTGACCACTATCTGGTTTCTCCTCGTCGCCGTGCTGTTCACCGGCTACTTCATCCTGGAGGGCTTCGACTTCGGCGTCGGCATGCTGCTGCCCGTGCTCGGCCGCGACGACCGGGAACGCCGGGTCCTGATCAACACCATCGGCCCGGTCTGGGACGGCAACGAGGTGTGGCTGATCACCGCCGGCGGGGCGATGTTCGCCGCGTTCCCCGAGTGGTACGCCACCCTCTTCTCCGGCTTCTACCTGCCGCTGCTGCTGATCCTGCTGGCCCTGATCGCCCGCGGGGTGGCCTTCGAGTACCGGCACAAGCGCCCCGAGGCGTCCTGGAAGCGCCGCTGGGACGCCGCGATCGTGGTCGGCTCGCTGCTGCCGGCGATCCTGTGGGGCGTCGCCTTCGCCAACATCCTGCGCGGCGTGCCCCTGGACGCCGACCACGAGTACGTCGGTGGCCTCGTCGACCTGCTCAACCCGTACGCCCTGCTCGGTGGCGCGACCACGCTCGCGCTGTTCCTGACCCACGGCGCGGTGTTCCTGGCCCTGAAGACCACCGGCGACATCCGCGACCGCGCGGGCGCCCTGGCGGTGCGCCTCGGCGTCGGCGCCGCCGTGCTCGCGGTCGGCTTCCTGGCCTGGACGTTGAGCATCCGCTCCAGCGCGGCCGCCGTCGTGCTCGCCGTCGGCGCGGCCCTCGCCCTGCTCGGTGGCCTCGCCGCCGCCCGGGTACGCCGGGAGGGCTGGGCGTTCACGGGTACGGCCGTGGCGATCGGCCTGGCCGTAGCGACCCTGTTCGCGGCGCTGTTCCCGAACGTGCTGCCGTCCACCCTCGACGCGGCGGGCACGCTCACGGCCACCAACGCGGCCTCCACCCCGTACACCCTGAAGATCATGACCTGGGTGGCGGTGATCTTCACTCCGGTGGTGCTGGCCTACCAGGCCTGGACGTACTGGGTGTTCCGCAAGCGCATCGGCATAGCCAACATCCCCCAACACTGACCCCCACCCCCCACCCGCCACCGATCATGGACTTGTGGTGCCCGACCTGGGGCATCAAGGGCGCTTCGTCACCCACCACGACTCCATGATCGACGGGAGTCCGGCCGGGGAGGTTATCGGCTGGTCGGTGTCGGGGCGGGCCGCTACGGTGTGCCGATGCGCGTTCGTGAACTCACCATCGACGACCTGGACGACGCCTGGGAACTGGGCCGGTTCGCGTTCGGCTCTGATGCTCAGCGGTCCCCGCACACCACCGTCGAGGTGCCCGGCATGACCCGCTACGGCGCGTTCGACGACACCGGCCGGCTCGTCGGCAAGGCCGTCGACCTGCACCACGACCAGTGGTGGTCCGGTCGGGCCGTCGCGGCGGCCGACGTCGCCGGGGTGGCGGTCGCCCCCGAGGCGCGGGGCCGGGGTGTGGCCCGAGCCCTGCTCACCGCCCTGCTGGCCGGGGCCCACGAGCGTGGCGCGGCGATCAGCGCCCTGTACCCGACCGTCGCCGCCCCCTACCGGGCCTGCGGCTGGGAGGCCGCCGGTGTGCTGCGCACCGTCAACGTCGTCACCGCCGCGCTGCCCCGGCACCGGCCCGCGTCGCACCTGACCGTCCGCGCCGGCACGCCCGCCGACCTGGACGCCGTCGCTGCCCTCTACGAGCGGGTCAGCCGCCACCGCAACGGCATGTTGACGCGCCGGGGCAAGCTGTTCGACTTCTTCGCCGCCGACGCGAAACTGCCCGGTGACGGGATCACCCTCGTCGAGGACGACGGCGACCTCGTCGGCTACGCCACCTGGCAGCGCGGCCGGGGCTACGGCGCCGACTCGGTCCTCACCGTCGACGAGGCTCTGGCCACCACCGCCGACGCGGCCCGGGAACTCGTCGGGGTGCTCGGGAGCTGGGCCAGCGTCGCGCCGACCCTGCGGCTGTGCCCGCTCGACGGTGACGCCGTCAGCGTCCACCTGCCGTTGGAGGCGGCCCGGGACCACGAGCGGGACCTGTGGATGCACCGCCCGGTCGACGTCGTACGGGCGGTGGGTGAGCGCGGCTGGCCCACCCACGCCCGGGGCGTCGTCGACTTCCACCTCACCGACCCGCTCGCCGACTGGAACACCGGCACCTGGCGGTTGGCCGTCGCCGACGGCGAAGCCGAGCTGACCAGACTCGACGGCGAGGCGGATCTGCGGCTGGACGTGCGCGGTTTCGCGCTGCTGTACGCGGGCGCGGCGGGTGCCCGCTCGGTGGCCCAGGCCGGCCTGCTGCACACCGTGGGCGTCGAGCCGGACGCCCTGGACCTGCTGGGCGCCGGCGGTCCGGCACACCTGCTCGACTACTTCTGACGGCCCCTTCGGGGACGGGTGGCAGTCCGGCGCGCCGGTAGGGTGTGTCGGTGCAGATCCTGACCCGCGTCCACTCTGGAGCGACGGCGCAGCGGCTGCTGCCCCATCCGCGCCTTGCGTTGGTGGCGGCCTGGGACGCCGACGGTCCGGCGATCCGGATCTGGGAGTACCGGGACGGAGAACTGCGGCAGCGCGGAGTCGTCGGCGTGGATTCGGCCGGCTACGTCGAGGACGTCGGCTACGAACGGTTGAAGCGGACACCCTCCGCCGCCTGGCACCCCCGCGACCCGTTGTTGGCGGTGGCGGACGCCGAGAGCGTTGTTCTCTGGACCCCCTCGGGCACGTCGCCGGTCGACGGCGTCCCGTCGACCGAGTACCGGCGGAAGGTGGCGTTCAGCCCCGACGGTCGCACGCTCTGGTTGTCGCCCGCCGCCGGAACGGACGGCTGGGAGCACTCCGTCGCGCTCGATCTCGCCTCGGGAACGACCCTGATCGGCCCTCGGTGGGACACCGGGGTGGTGGCGCATCCGGCGGGTGGCCTGGTCTGCTCCCTCGTGAGCGACCAGGGTGCCACGCTGGTGCTCTTCTGCGCGGACACTGGGCCGGTGCTGCGGCCGGTGCGCCGTGCGCTGGTCCTGGACTGTGACGGCTACGAAGCGCCGATCTTCAGCTCGGACGGCCGGCACCTCGCGGTACGGGGCAACGCGTACAACAACTCGCTTGAGGTGTTCGCGTTTCCCTCGCTGCGGCGCGTCCTGGGCATGACGCTGGGGGAGCCGAGCCCGGGGTACCCGTACCCGCAGGAGTGGTTGGATGAGATGCGGGCCTGGTCCCGCCACAACGTCGCGTTCGGTCCGTCGCCGCGGGTCCTCTGGATCGGGACACCCGAAGGCGTGGTCGTCGAGCTGGACGTCGACGGCGCTCGGGTAGTCGAGCACGAGGTGCTGCCTGGGGCAGCGGTGACCGCGCTGGCGGCCACCGCCACCGGTGAGCTCGTTGTCGCCGGCAACGACGAGCTTCTTGTCCTGTCGGTGGGCACGGCCGACCCGGGCGAGGCAGCCGGGGCCTCAGTGACCGCGTTCCTCGCCGGCACCCGCGAGGCGTCGGTCGTCGACATGGACCAGCTCGACCTCACCGACGGCACGCGGGACTGGCAGTCCGGCGACCTGGCGCCGGTCAGCGAGACCTCCGCGACCGACCCGTCCTGGCTGCGGATCCGGGCGGCCATGAACCGACGCACCTGAGTCGCTTCCGGCGTCAAGCCACGCCCGCCGGTTGAACCGCGTTCCGGCGTCAGGCGACGCCCGCCAGCTCGTCGTTGGCCCGCTCGGTGACGAGCGTGAGGACGCGGGCGGCGACGTCGGCCTCGGCGGGCGGGATGTCCCCGTACAGCCGGGCGGTGATACCCCCGACGGCCTCGGCGACACGGGCCTGCGTGCTCTGGCCGGCATCGGTGAGCGACACCCGCGGCTCGGTGGTGTCGTCGAGCCGCGCCAGGCCGGCGTCGACGAGGCCGGCGATCACCTCGTGCACGGCCGACTCGTCGACCCTTCGGGCGCTCGCGAGGCGCCGCACGAGCGAGGTCCGGTCGACGGGGCCGGCGGTGAGGGCGTTGAGGGCGATGACCTGGGCGAAGTCGATGCCCAGGGGCGCGACGGCGCGGTCGAGCAGGGCCCGGGTGGCGAAGTGGGCCTGACCGATGACCTGACCGTTGAGAGTGGACACGTTGCCTCCTTCGAAAACGTTGGCTGAACCAACGTTGGTAGAACCAACGTAACATGGTTTGTGGGTCACGCCAACGATTACTGTTAGGCTCCCGCCATGGACGCCACCGCCCCGCAGTCACCCGCCGGGCTGCGTACCACCGCGAGCTGGCTGCTCAACCAGGTCGCCGCCCACGCCGGCCGACTCGCCAGCGCGGGCTTCGCCGCACACGACCTACGCGGCTACCACTTCCGGCTCCTCGCCTCGCTGGCCGAGGACGGCCCCGCGAGCCAGGCCGACCTGGGCCGCCGCTGCGGCATCGACCGCAGCGACGTCGTGGCCGCCATCAACGACCTGGCCGGCCGGGAACTCGTCGTACGCGCCCCCGACCCGGCCGACCGCCGCCGCAACGTCATCAGCCTCACCGACGCCGGCACCGACGAAGCCCACCGGATGGCCGACACCGTCGCCCGCGTCCAGGACGACCTGCTCGCGCCCCTGTCGAGCGCCGAACGCGCGCAGCTGACCCGCCTGCTCACCCGACTGCTCGAGCACCACAACGGCCACTGACCGCCGCTCGGGCCCGCCCCACCGCAAGGCAGCGCTCAGCTCGCCTCGCGCAACTCCGCCAACCGGGCCTCGATCTCGGCCAACTCCGCGCGCAGCTTCTCCGCCTGCTGCTCCGCCTCGGCCCGCTCGGCGCCCAGGATCTGCTCCACCGCCTCCTGCACACCCGGCACGTCCACCAGCGCCACCATCTTCAACGCCTCGGCCGGCTTCACCACGTACGGCTTCGCCAGGGCCTTGCTGCCCTGCTGCGCGGCGACCGTCCACTCGCCGTCCGCGTACGCCAGGGTCACCGTGAGGCCCGCGGGCCCCTTGGGCTTCGCGGCCTTGACCGCCCGCCGCGCCGGCGGCTTCTCGACCTGCTCCACCTTCGGCTCCTCCTGTCGCTGCGCGGGCACCCGCGGCGTGTCCAACACGAACTCCGGCGCCGCCACCGCGGGCGCCTCCGGTTCCGGCTCCGGTTTCGGCTCCGCCACCCGCCGGCCCGCGCCCTTGGGCGCGACCGCCAGATCGGCGGGGGAGAACGGCAACTCGTCACGACCGAACCGCACCACGACGAACTCGTCGGACACGTCCGGATCGGTCAACTCGACCACCTGGCCGACCTGACCGGCGATCTGCCCCGCCGACGCGGTGAACACCACCCTCGGCTTACGGCCGGCCGCCAACGCCTCCCGGATGCTTTGCACCTCGTCAGTGGACAAACCCTGGCCGGCATCCATCACAACCCTCTTCCGTACACCTGTTTGATTGCTGTCTTGATACCAGTCGACTGCGACACCCGCCGCACGGGGCTTAGGGCGTGTGTGAAGCCCCTGGCCGGCCGTTGGCTGGACTCCGCCTCGGCTCGACCGAGGACTTTCAGACACGCCCTAGCCGCCGAGGGCCCGCAACGCCCGATCGGCGTGGTCGTTCATGCTGACCTCGCTGTGGATCACCTCGATGACCCGCCGGTCCGTTCCGATCACGAACGTCATCCGCTTCGTGCTCAACGCCCCCAGCGGCACCCGCCGCCGGACCCCGAACGCCCGCGCGACCGTCCCGTCCACATCCGACAGCAGCGGATAGTCGAAGCCGTGCATCGTCGAGAACTCCGCCTGCTTCGCCACCTCGTCGCGGCTGATACCCACCCGCGACGCGCCCAGCGCCGTGAACTCCGCCGCCAGGTCCCGGAAGTGGCAACTCTCCGCCGTGCACCCCCGCGTCATCGCACCGGGATAGAAGAACAGCACCACCGGCCCCGACGCCAGGAACTCCGACAGCCGACGCGGCGTGCCCGTCTCATCCGGCAACTCGAAGTCGTCCACGACATCGCCGACACCCACACCCGCCACCGCGCACCTCCGTAGTCCGAACGACCGCGCGGGAAGCGTAAGCGATCACACCCGCAGCGCCTCGTGCGCCACCAGCACCACGGCCCGCAGCATGTGACCCTCCTTACGACGACTCGTCCGCGCCGGTCACGGTAGCGTCGGCCCAACCCGCCCGACAGACCCGGAGGCGCCATGGCACCCGTCACCGTCATCACCGGCGGAGGCCGCGGCATCGGCGCGGCCACCGCCCGCCGCCTCGCCACGGCCGGCCACCACATCGCCCTGTGCTACCGCCGCGACGACGCCGCCGCCGCGACCGTCCTGGCCGACCTGCACGCCACCGGCGTCCAGGCCATCGCCGTACGCGCCGACACCACCGACCCCGACCAGGTCACCGCCCTGTTCGACGCCGCCGCGCAGCTCGGCCCCCTCACCGGCCTGGTCAACAACGCCGGCGTCACCAGCCTCATCGGCCCGTTCACCGACCTGCGCGTGGACGACCTGCGCCGCGTCGTCGACGTCAACCTCATCGGGTACGTCCTCTGCGCCCAGCAGGCCGCCCGCCGCCTCACCGACGGCGGCGCCATCGTCAACGTCTCCTCCGCCGCCGCGACCCTCGGCAGCCCGGGGGAGTACGTGCACTACGCCGCCGTCAAGGCCGCCACCGACACCCTCACCGTCGGCCTGGCCAAGGAACTCGCCCCGCGCGGCATCCGCGTCAACGGCGTCGCCCCCGGCCTCGTCCGCACCGACATCCACACCGACTCCGGCGTACCCGACCGCGCCGACACCGCCGCCGGTCGCATCCCGATGGGCCGCGCCGGCGAACCCGACGAGATCGCCGCCGCCATCGCCTGGCTCCTCAGCCCGGACGCCTCCTACACCGCCGGCGCCGTGCTACGGGTCTCCGGCGCCCTGTGAGCCGGGGCGCGCGACACGCGCCCCGGCTCACCGCCCTCAGTGGGTGAACAGCTTCGCCGCCGTGATCACCGTCTGCACGACCCCGTAGCCGAGCAGCACCGCCACCACCAGCCAGGAAATCCACAACCGGGCCTGCTGCCCGCTCCGACCGTCGTCGCTCATCGCGTACCACTCCTTGCCGCCGCCGTGACCTCGTCCACGTCCTGCTCCACCGGCTCGTGATAGCGCTGCGGCACCGGTCGCACCAGCAGGTTCGCCACGAAGCCCACCGCGAGGACACCCACCATCGTCAGCAGCGCCGGCCGGTACGCCGCCGCCGTCAACGTCCCCGGCTTGCCCTGCGCGTCGAGGAACCCGTTAACGATCAACGGCCCCGCGACACCCGCCGCCGACCAGGCCGTCAACAACCGGCCGTGGATCGCCCCCACCTGGTACGTGCCGAACAGGTCCCGCAGGTACGCCGGCACGGTCGCGAAGCCGCCACCGTAGAACGACAGGATCACGCACGCGAACAGCACGAACAACGCCGTCGCCGTGTGCCCGAACAGCGCCAGCAGCGCGTACATCGCCATGCCCACGCCGAGATACACCAGGTAGATCGGCTTACGGCCGATGACGTCCGACGTCGACGACCACACGAACCGGCCCGCCATGTTGAACAACGACAGCAGACCCACGAACCCACCGGCCGCCGCCACCGACACCGCCGACGTCCCGTTCTCCCGGAAGAAGTCCTGGATCATCGGGCTGGCCTGCTCCAGGATGCCGATGCCGGCCGTCACGTTGCAGAACAACACCACCCACAACAACCAGAACGACCGCGTCTTCACCGCGTTCGCCGCCGACACGTTCGCCGTGGTGACCAGCGGCTTCGCCGCCACCGACGCGGGATCGAAGCCCGCCGGACGCCAGTCCTCGGCCGGCACCCGCACGTTCGCCACCCCGAACATCATGATCACGAAGTAGCCCAGGCCCAACGTCACGAACAACCACACCAGCGCGCTGCCCGACGCCGTCGAACCCGCGTTCGACGGGTCGTAACCCGGGTCGTAGAACGACAGCAACTGCCGCGACAGGGGAGAGGCCACCATCGCCCCACCACCGAACCCCATGATCGCCAAACCGGTCGCCAGACCCGGCCGATCCGGGAACCACTTGATCAGCGTGGACACGGGGGAGATGTACCCGATACCCAGACCGATGCCGCCGAGCAGGCCGTACCCCAGGTACAGCAGCCACAACTGCTTCGTGGCGATGCCCAGCGACCCCACCAGGAAACCCGCCGCCCAGAAGCAGGCCGACACGAACATCGCCTTACGCGGCCCGTTCGCCTCCACCCACGTCCCGGCCACCGCCGCGGACAACCCCAGCATCACGATCGCGATACTGAAGATCACCCCGATCGCGGTCTGACCCGTGTCGAAATGGGCGATCAACGAATTCTTGTAGACGCTCGTGGCGTAGACCTGGCCGATACAGAGGTGGATGGCCAACGCCGCCGGGGGAATGAGCCACCGGCTGTAGCCGGGCGGCGCGACGGTATGCCGACGATCGAGTGCGGACAGCATGCGCTGCTTCCTCTCCGAGGCGGACGAAACGTGGTCACAACGTGCCCACCCCGTACCCAAGGAGCAAACCTCACCATCGCCGGACGGTCCCTCCCGTGAGCTGAGCGGTCACTCAGCCCACGCCGCACCTACCCCAGCTCCGGCGCATGCCAGCCACCCGCCAACGCATCCGCGTCCGCCGGACCCCAACTACCCCTGTCGTACGAGCGCACCGGCGCCGCCAGATCCAGGATCGGCGCCACGATCCGCCACTCCTGCCGAATCGTCTCCGCCCGCGCGAACCGCAGATGCTGCCCGTCCATCGCGTCGTCGAGCAACCGCTCGTACGCCTCCTGACGCCGACCCAACGCCGCACCGAAGTCCACCGACAGATCCACCGGCCGACTCGCCACCGCCGCGCCCGGACTCTTCGCCTGGATCGACATCGTGATGCCATCCCCACGACCCAACCGGAACCGCAACAGGTTCGCCGGCGCCTCCGCCCCACCCTCGGCGGGGATCAACGACCGCTGCGGCCGCTTGAACTCGACCACCACCTCCGTCGCCGTCCCCGGCAACGACTTGCCCGTCCGCAGATAGAACGGCACACCCGCCCACCGGGGCGAATCCACCGTCAACCGCGTCGCCACGAACGTCTCCGTGTTCGAATCCGGCGCGACACCCGGCTCATCCCGGTAACCCGCGTACTGCCCCCGCACCGTCGACTCCGGCGACAACGGCACGACCTGCCGCAACACCGCCGCCTCCGCCTCCCGGAACGAATCCACGTCGTCACCAGCCGGCGCGTCCATCGCGATCAACGCCACGACCTGCAAAATGTGGTTCTGCAACACGTCCCGCGTCGCACCCACCGTGTCATAGAAACCGGCCCGACCCTGCGTACCGAAACCCTCAGCGAGGGTCACCTGCACGTTGTCGACGTGCTCACGGTTCCACAACGGCTCAAACAGCCGGTTGGCGAACCGGAACGCGTACAACCCCTCCACCGCCTCCTTGCCGAGGTAGTGGTCGATCCGGAACACCCGACTCGCGTCGAAAGCCGCACCCAACGTCCGATCCAACTCCTCGGACGACGCCAGGTCACGCCCGAACGGCTTCTCCACGATCACCCGACCACGGTCGGCCAACCCGACCGCCGCCAAGCCCCGCACCACCGAACCGAACACCATGGGCGGAATCGCCAGATAGAAGATCGGCCGCCGCGCCGCACCCAGACGCTCCGCCAGCCGCTCGTACGTCGCCGGATCCGCATAGTCCCCGGAGATCATCGACAGGTTGGCCGCCAACGCGTCGAACGTCTCGTCATCCACCTCGTCAGAAGCCTCCGCCACCGACTTACGGGCGGTCGCCACCAACTGCTGATCATCCCAGGGGGAGCGGGCCACCCCGATCACCGGAACGTCGAGACGCCCCCGCCGCGTCAACTCGTACAACGCCGGAAACAGCTTCTTCGAGACAAGATCACCTGTCACACCGAACAGCACAACCGCGTCTGAACGCACGCGCATGACACTTCCATCCGATCATGTGGACCTGATCTTCCGAACGGACAACGGCGCGCCCCACCGGAGGAATTCCCCGCGAACGGCCCACGTGAGGTCGGCGACAACGCCACAACGGAAGATGACCCCACAGCGCTCCGCACACCCCCAGGAAGGACCAGAATGACCCTGGCCGCCGACCGCTCACAGGAAACCGGCCCCGACGTGGTGTGCCTGCCAATGTTCGGCACGACCCGCGCCGCCACCGCCGCCGCCTTGCACCCCGCCCTCGCCGGCACCGGCCTCCGGGAGACATACCTGGACCTGCCCGGCCACGGCGACACCCCACCCACCTGCCCGCCCACCTCCCAGGCCCTGCTCACCACCATCTGCGCCTGGCTCGACCACCACATCGACGGACCGGCCCTGCTGGCCGGCGCCTCCTACGGCGCCTACCTCGCCGCCGGCATCGCCCGCCAACGCCCCGACCTCGTCCGCGGCCTACTCCTGATCTGCCCCGGCATCACCATCGCACCGGCCAGCCGCACCCTGCCCGAGCACCGCCCGCCGCCAGGACCCACCGGCTGGCTCGACGACGCGCCCACCGACCTGCGCCCACACCTCGACACCGCGCTCGGCCACCGCACCCCGAGCGTCGTCGCCACCGTCCTGCGCGCCCTGAACACGGGCGGCCCCGGCGACCACACCTTCCAACAGGAACTGCGCACAGGCCCCGGGTACGCGCTCCCCGACGAGACCGCCGACACCCCCTTCGACGGGCCCGTCAGCGTGCTCACCGGCCGCCAGGACGGCATCGTCGGCTTCGCCGACCAGTTCCACGCCATGCGCCGCTACCCCCGAGGCACCTACAGCACCGTCGACCAGGCCGGGCACTACCTGCCCTTCGAACAACCAGCCCTGCTCCGCGCCCACACCCGGGCCTGGCTCCGCCGAACCCCACAACCTGAGGCCGGTACGCGACAATGACCGCCATGGCTGACCTGGACGACACCAAGGCCGCGATGCACTACTACCTTCGCAGGAACCGCGACGACCTCATCTGGAAACTCGACGGCATCAGCGAACGCCAGGCCAGAACGCCCCGCACCACCACCGGCAACAACATGCTCGGCGTCGTCAAACACTGCCTCAACGTCGAGGCCGCCTACTTCGGACCCACCTTCGGCCGCGAGTTCCCCACCCCGCAGGAGCTGGTCCCGCTCACCGCGTTCGACGACGACCCGCAGGCAGACTGGTACGCGGACGAGAACGAGACCAAGGACGGCCTCATCGACCTGTACCGCCGCGTCGGCGCCTTCGCGGACGAGACGATCGACCAACTACCGCTCGACGCGCCGGGGCAGGTGCCCTGGTGGCAACCCGGCCGCCAGGACGTGACACTGGCCCGGACCATCATGCACGTCACCAGCGACATCGCCCGGCACGCCGGTCACCTGGACATCATCCGCGAGCAGCACGACGGGGCGATCGGCTGGCAGCGCGACAGCACCGGCATTGCCGACGGATACGACTGGCCGGCGTACGTCGACAAGCTGCGCAAGCTAGCCGACCAGTTCGACTGACCGAGCTGGGGGAGAAGGCCGCGGAAACGACACTGCCCTGCCGGTGCTACCGGGCACCGGCAGGGCAGTCACACCGCCTGAAATCAGTTGTCGGTGCCCTTCAGCCCCTGCAACATCTCGGCGAAGTCAGTGGTCTCCGCCGGCGGAGGCGTCTCGATGGTGACCGCCTTGCCGTAGTCGGTGTAGTCGACCACGATGTCGCCCATCGCGCCCATGACCGTGGCCGCACGACGCGGCCGGTACTGCTCGTCGACCCAGAGGTCGACCTTGACCTCCTTGACGCCCGCGGCGGTGAACTGCTTCTCGACAGCGGCCCGCAGCTTGGCGTCGACCTGAGCCAGCTGCGTCGCCACCGGGGTGGTGACGGTGTAGTGGACCGTGCGCGCCCCGTTCACCGTCTCCTCACCGACGACCGTCACGCCCTCGGACGCGAGCAGGGTCTTGACCTGCTTGGTCGGGTCGATGTCCTCGAACTGCTTGCTGAAGTCCATCCCGGCCTGCTGGCCGATGCTGCCCATGTCCATCTTCAGCCACCGCTTACCGCCCATGCTCGAACGGTCCTTCGCCGGCACCTCGACGTAGAACGCGGTCCCGATCAGCCGGACGGTGGTCGGACCGTCGCTCGGGTCCGCCATCGTCATCTCGGCCTTGACCGGGTCACCCAGGTCCAGGACACCCTGCATGGAGATCTTCTGGCCGCCGGTCGTTCCCGTCATCGTCAGCGTCACCGAGTCGCTCTTGTCGGTGACGTCGATCGTCTTCTGCAACGAGCCCTTGAGGTCGCTGGCCAGCAGCTCAAGGACGCTGGTCTGCTTCGGCGCGTCGGACGAGCCCGACGAGCCGGTCGCCACGCCGCAGGCGGAGGCGGTGAGCGCCGTAAGCGCCGAGACCGCGACGACGGCGGTCTTCTTCCACAGTGACACGTGATTGCTTCTTTCCGACAAGGCTGCGGGGAATCTCCCCAGTAGATCGACGACACGCTAGCCCACCGCGTCGATCTGCGGGTGCCGTGCCACATTCGATAATGAACATTATGTAAAGTTGGCCGATCTGGTGGCCCCCCGCCACACCGAGGGCGGGTCAGTCGCGCGTCAGGCCGGGTGGACGCGCGTCCTCGTTCGACCTGACGAGGCGTGCGTTGACCGGCGGGAGCAGGCCAGCTCCGTCGGACCGCCGAGGTCCCGGTACACGGTGGGCGTGCCCGCCCGACCACAGGTGTGACAGCTTGCGGGCGACGTCATGCCGCACACGATCCGTGGCTCCTCGATCAGCCTATGGCCGTTCGGGCCGGCCCCGACCGGGCTGCCGGCCGCCGTGGTGGGCTGTCCAGGCTGCGCTACGCCTGCCCCACCTACGGGGCAGCTCGACAGTCCTTCGCCGAGGTCGGTGCGGTCGCCCGGATGGCCTCCATCCCCTACTCCCCCCGCTTCCCGGGAACACGAAAATGCTGCATAATATCCCTTATGCATGACAAAAAGGACGAATCGCTCGGAGCCTTGATCGAGGAGTTCCTGACCGCCCGGGCCACCCGTAAGCCCTCCCCCCACACCCTGGCGGCCTACCGACGCGACCTGTTCGCGGTGGCCAACCTGGTCTCCGCCGGTAATGCCACTCCCCTCCCCCTCGACGAAGTGTCGATCACCGACCTCTCCCCCCGGGTGTTACGGGCGGCGTTCGCCCGGTTCGCCGCTCCCCGCGCCCCCGCCTCGGTGCACCGCGCCTGGTCCACCTGGAACAGCTTCTTCACCTTCCTGGTGACCGACGGTGTGGTGGCGGGCAACCCGATGCCGGCGGTCGATCGGCCCCGGGCCGTCCTGCCCGAGCCGAAGCCGCTGCGGGGCGCGGACACTCCCGAGGTGCTGCTGGCGTCGGTGGCGCGTGACGACGGCCGGCAGCGGGACCCGTGGCCGGAGCGGGACGTGGCGGTGTTGGCGGTGGCGCTGTGCGCCGGGTTGCGTCTGTCCGAGCTGCTGTCGTTGCGGGTCGGTTCGTTGGCGGGTCGACCGGGTGAGCGGCGGATCGAGGTGGCCGGCAAGGGTGGGCGTCCCCGGGTGGTGCCGATCGAGACGGACCTGGACCGGGTGCTGGCGGACTATCTGGCCAGTCGGGCGCGGCGGTTCGGGTCGCGGTCGGTTCGCCCCGACTCGGCGTTGCTGGTGGACCGGCGGGGTGAGCCGCTGCGCCGCGGTGGCCTGCAGTATCTGGTCGAGTCGTGTTACCGGCGGGCGGGTATCGGTGACCGGGTACCCAAGGGGGCGCGGTTGCACGCGCTGCGGCACACGTTCGCGACCCGGTTGGCGGAGGACGGGGCGGGCGCGGCGGAGATCATGCGGTTGTTGGGGCACGCGTCGTTGGCGTCGTCGCAGACGTACATCGAGGTGACGGCGGGTCAGCAGCGGGAGGCGATCCGGGCTAGTCGTACCCACCGGGTGTTGGCTGCTCTGGTGTCGGCGGAGGGTGACGCGGCGCGCTGATGCTGGCCTCAGCCGAGGTCGACGAGCAGGGGTCGGTGGTCGGAGATGGTGGACGTCGGCGTGGTGACGGCCCGTACGGGCGGGAGCGCGTCGAGGGCGTGTCGGTCGGCGAGGATGTGGTCGAGTTGGACGCGGGGTTGTCCGGAGGGGTAGGTGGGGCGTCGGCCGAGTGGCTGCCAGCGGGACACGAGGCGGGCCGGGCCGGCGGGGAGGTTGAGGTCGCCGAGCAGGACGCGGGGGCCGGGTAGGGCGCGCAGGGCGCGCACGGTCTGGCGGAGTTGGCGGGCGTTCCAGCCGGGTACGAAGGACAGGTGGGTCGCGGCGACGGTGAGGGGGCCGTGGGGGGTGTCCAGGATGGCGGCGAGGACGACGCGGGGCTCGTCGTCGAGGAGGATGAGGCCGCCGCCGGGTCCGGGGGCGTAGATGGGTGAGCGTACGGGCGCGGGTTTGAGTCGGGTGATGTGCCAGCTGCGCACGGGGTGGCGGCTGATGAGGCCGATGCCGTAGCAGGGTTCGCCGTGGCCGTCGTCGTGGTGGCGCAGGGGTCGGAACCGTTCGCCGGGGGTGCCGACGACGGCGGCCGCGAAGCGGTGGTGTGGCGCGTCGAGGGCCTGGGCGGCGATGGCGGTGAGGTCGAGGTTGCCGCTGCGGTGTTGGTCGCGGTCGACTTCCTGCAGGGCGAGGACGTCGGCGTCGAGGGCGTGTACGGCGGCGGCGAGTCGGTCGGGGTCGACGAGGCCGTCGGTGAGGGATCGTCCGTGCAGCAGGTTGAAGGTGGCCAGGCGCACTCCTGCACCTTACGTGTCCGTGGCAGGGTTGCCGCGTGGTGAAGCTGTTGCTGTGTTCGATGCTGGTGTTCGTGGCGGTCGGGGCGTGGGGGGTGTGGTTGCGGCGTAGGCGGGGCCGGTGAGCGGTGAGTCGCGCCACTTGCGGGGCTGGTGGGGTGGGTCGGGTGGGGAGAATTGCCGACCGTGGACGCCGTATCGCTGAGTACGTTGCTGGCCGCCGCGGCGATGGCCGGGTGGGTGGATGCCGTGGTCGGTGGTGGCGGGTTGTTGCTGCTGCCGGCGTTGTTGGTGGCGGCTCCGGGGGTGCCGGTGGCGACCGCGTTGGGCACGAACAAGTTGGCGGCGATCTTCGGTACGGCGACGGCGGCGGCGACGTACGCGCGGCGCACGAAGGTGGACTGGCGGGTGGCGGGGCCGGCGGCGGGTGTGGCGGTGCTCAGCGCGGGGGTGGGCGCGGCGTTGGCCGGGGCGGTGCCGGCGGCGGCGTACCGGCCGGTGGTGTTGGTGGTTCTGGTGGCGGTGGCCGTGTTCGTGTTGCTGCGTCCCCGGTTGGGGGTGGTGGCCGTGCCGGCGCGGCGCACGAGGGTGCGGGTGGCGACGGCGATCGGTGTGGCCGGGGTGGGCATCGCCCTGTACGACGGGTTGATCGGGCCGGGGACGGGCACGTTTCTGGTGCTGGCGTTCACGACGTTGGTGGGTGCGGATTTCGTGCACGGGTCGGCGATGGCGAAGGTCGTCAACGCGGGTACGAATCTGGGTGCGTTGGTGGTGTTCGCGGTGACCGGGCATGTGTGGTGGTGGTTGGGCGCGGCGATGGCGGTGTGCAACATCGCGGGCGCGGTGGTGGGTGCGCGGATGGCGTTGCGTCGCGGGTCGGGGTTCGTGCGGGTGGTGTTGCTGGTGGTGGTGCTGGCGTTGGTGGCGAAGCTGGGTTACGACCAGTGGGCGGCCCGGTAGGGGCGCGGGTTCAGGCGCGGCGGCTGGGTGAGTCGAAGCGGCCGGCGCGGATCTCGCGCAGGGCCCGGCGGCGGATGTCGCCGCGCAGGGTGTCGACGTAGAGGGTGCCGCGCAGGTGGTCGGCCTCGTGTTGCAGGGCGCGGGCGAGGAATCCGCTGCCGGTGATGGTCAACGGTTCGCCGTGCTGGTCGACGCCGTGGGCGGTGGCGTGCAGGGCGCGCGCGGTCGGGAAGTACAGCCCGGGGATGGACAGGCAGCCTTCCTCGTCGTCCTGGAGTTCGTCGGACAGTTCGAGGGTGGGGTTGATGAGGTGGCCTCGGTGGCCGTCGGCGTCGTAGACGAAGACCTGGGCGCTGACGCCGATCTGGGGTGCGGCGACGCCGGCGCGGCCGGGTGCGCCGAGCAGGGTGTCCATCAGGTCGGTGACCAGGGCGCGCAGTTCGGCGTCGAAGGTGGTGACCGGCTCGGCTTCGGTGCGCAGGACGGGGTCGCCGATGATCCGGATGGGCCGCATGGTCATGGGGGTCAGCGTATCGCCGGTGGTGGTGGTGTCAGCGTCCGGCCAGGGTGGCGCGTACGGGTGCGGTCTTGGCGGCGGCTTCGGCGACCTCGGCGGTGGGGTCGCTGTCCCAGGTGATGCCGCCGCCGGCCCAGGTGTGCAGGGTGTGGCCGGTGGCGGCGGCGGTGCGGATGGTCAGGCCGAGGTCGATGCGGCCGGGGGCGATCCAGCCGAGGGCGCCCATGCTGGCGCCCCGGCCGACGGGTTCGGCGGCGGCGATGTGGGTGAGGGCGGCGAGTTTCGGCGCGCCGGTGACGGAGCCGCCGGGGCAGGTGGCGCGGAGCAGGTCGGCGAGGCCGAGGCCGTCGGCGGCCTGGGCGCGGACGGTGGATTCGGCCTGCCACAGGTCGCACCAGCGGCGCACGGTGAACAGTTCGTCGACGGTGACGGTGCCGGTGCGGGCGATGCGGGCGAGGTCGTTGCGTTCGAGGTCGACGATCATGATGTGTTCGGCGCGTTCTTTGGCGCTGGTGAGCAGTTCGGCGTGGCCGGTGGCGGTGGCGGGGCGGGTGCCCTTGATGGGTCGGGTGATGATCTGGCCGTGGTGGACCTCGACGAGGGTTTCCGGGGAGGCGCAGCCGATGGCCCAGCCGTCGCCGGTGAGGACGCCGCCGTAGCGGGCGCCGGGGAGCGCGCCAAGGCGGCGCAGGGCGGGTAGCGGGTCGCCGCTGTAGGGGGCGGCGGCGTGTCCGACGAGGTTGGTCTGGTAGATGTCGCCGCGGCCGATGGCGGCGCGGACGGCGTCGACGGCGGCGGCGTGTTGCGCGGGTGTCCAGCTCTCGGTCCATGGGCCGAGCCACCAGGGCGTGTCGTCGGGGGCGGCGGGTGCTCGGGTGGGTCCGTGGTGGTAGATGACGACGGCGAGGTCGGGCAGGGTGGGCGCGGGTTCGGGCGCGGTGGCGGGTACGCCGGCCAGGTGCGTTCCGGCGGCGGCGGACAGGTAGAGCGCGGCGCCGCAGACGACCGGGCCGTGTGCGGCGGGTCGGTTCAGGTCGCGCAGGTCCAGGCCGTGTGCGGCCAGGAACTCCTCGGCGAGTGCGGCGGGGTCGCCGCCGTCGGCGCGATGCCAGTGGAGTCGGGCGCGTTCGACGAGGCTGTCGCGGCATCCGGGTGGTGCCGCGGGCGCATCGACCAGCACCTGTGGGAGCGTTTCCACGCCGTATGGTCCGATCTTCCTCATCCGTTCAGTGGATTTCCGGTACGGCAAGGCGACACCTGCTCGATGCTGGACACCTTCGCTTGGTACTGTGCGTCACTGGTCATGTGAACCATGACACAGTGCCCCCACAGTCCGGAGAACCCGATGTGCCAGCACCAACCGACCTGCCCCTTAGCTGAAGCCACCGATCGGGAAGCCGCCCGCGTCCTCGCCTGCTTCCCTGAGCAGGGCTGGAGCCTGCTCTGCAACGGCGTGATCGTCTTCGAGGACACCGGTGAGCTGCTTCCCGACGGCAGCAGCATCGCACCCCACCGCGGCCCCGCCCGCCACGCCCTCGTGGCCTGAACGACCACCCAGCGTCACCACGCCGAGTCGCTGTCCATCGCACAGCGGCTGCCGGGGCGGCCCGATACCGCCCGCCCCGGCACGCCCGTCGTCAGTCCTCGAACGCCTCCGGCGACGGGCACGAGCAGACCAGGTTCCGGTCGCCGTACGCGCCGTCGATGCGCCGTACCGGCGGCCAGTACTTCCCGGCCCGGTCCGCCCCGGCCGGGTACGCGCCCACCGACCGCGGGTACGGGTGCGGCCACTCGTCGCCGCTGACCATCGGCGCGGTGTGCGGGGCGTTCGCCAGGGGGTTGTCCCCCGCCGGCCACTGCCCCGAGCCGACCTGCTCGATCTCGGCGCGGATCGCGATCATCGCGTCGCAGAACCGGTCCAGCTCGGTGAGGTCCTCACTCTCGGTCGGCTCCACCATCAGCGTCCCGGCCACCGGGAACGACATCGTCGGCGCGTGGAAGCCGTAGTCGATGAGGCGCTTCGCCACGTCGTCGACGCTCACGCCGGTCGCCTTCGTCAGCGGCCGCAGGTCGAGGATGCACTCGTGGGCGACCAGGCCCTTGTTGCCGGCGTACAGCACCGGGTAGTGCTCGCGCAGCCGCGCGGCCACGTAGTTCGCGGCGAGGACCGCCACGCCGGTGGCCCGGGTCAGCCCCTCGGCGCCCATCATCCGCAGGTACGCCCACGGGATCGGCAGGATGCCCGCGGACCCGTACTTGGCCGCCGAGATCGCCGGGGTGGCGTCGACGTGGGCGCCCAGGGGGTCGCCGGGCAGGAACGGCGCGAGGTGCGCGCGGACCGCCACCGGGCCGACGCCGGGGCCGCCGCCGCCGTGCGGGATGCAGAACGTCTTGTGCAGGTTGAGGTGCGACACGTCCGCGCCGAACCGGCCGGGCTTGGCGTACCCGACGAGGGCGTTGAGGTTCGCCCCGTCGACGTACACCTGCCCGCCGGCGTCGTGGACCTTCGCGCACAGCGACGCGATGCCCGTCTCGTACACGCCGTGCGTCGACGGGTACGTCACCATGATCGCGGCGAGCGCGTCCCGGTGCTTGTCGATCTTCGCGTCGAGGTCGACGAGGTCGACGTTGCCGTCGTCGTCGCAGGCCACCACGACCACCCGCATGCCGGCCATCACGGCGCTGGCGGCGTTCGTGCCGTGCGCCGACGACGGGATGAGGCACACGTCGCGGTGCGACTCGCCGCGTGACGCGTGGTATGAGCGGATGGCCAGCAGACCGGCCAGCTCACCCTGCGACCCGGCGTTGGGTTGCACGCTCACCGCGTCGTAGCCGGTCACCTCGGCCAGCCACGACTCCAACTGGCCGATCATCTCCCGGTAGCCGACGGTCTGCGCGTCCGGCGCGAACGGGTGGATGTTGGCGAACTCCGCCCAGCTCACCGGCTCCATCTCGGTGGTCGCGTTCAGCTTCATCGTGCACGAGCCCAGCGGGATCATGCCCCGGTCCAGGGCGTAGTCGAAGTCCGACAGCCGCCGCAGGTAGCGCAGCATCGCCGTCTCCGAGTGGTGGCTGCGGAACACCGGGTGGGTCAGGAAGTCGGTCGTGCGGGCCAGGTCGCCCGGCAGGGCCGCGTCGACGTCGCCGTCGAACGCGGGAACGCCGAACGCCGCCCACACCTGCCGCAGGTGCGCGTCGGTGGTCGTCTCGTCGCAGGACATCCCGACCCGGTCGGCGTCGACCAGGCGCAGGTTCACGCCCCGCTCGGCGGCGGCCGCGACGACCCGCGCCGCGCCGCCGGGCACCGTCGCGGTGACGGTGTCGAAGAACGCGACGTCCGCGACGTCCACGCCGCCGGCGCGCAGCCCGGCCGTGAGCCGCGCCGCCATGGCGTGGGTACGCGCCGCGATGTCCCGCAGCCCGTGCGGGCCGTGGTAGACGGCGTACATGCCGGCCATCACCGCGAGGAGCACCTGCGCGGTGCAGATGTTGCTGGTGGCCTTCTCCCGCCGGATGTGCTGCTCGCGGGTCTGCAACGCCAGCCGGTACGCCGGGTTGCCGGCCGCGTCGCGGGACACCCCGACCAGGCGTCCCGGCAGCATCCGCTCCAGGCCCGCGCGCACCGCCAGGTAGCCGGCGTGCGGCCCACCGAAGCCCATGGGTACGCCGAAGCGCTGGGTGGTGCCGGCGGCGATGTCCGCGCCGATCTCCCCCGGTGCCCGCAGCAGCGTCAACGCCAACAGGTCCGCCGCGACCGTCACGAGGGCGCCGGCGGCGTGCGCCGCCTGCACCAGGGCGGCGTGGTCACGGACCGCGCCGGACGCGCCCGGGTACTGCAGGTGCAGGCCGAAGAACTCGGCCGGCAGCTCGTCACGCGCGACGTCGACGACCCGCACGTCGATGCCGAGCGGCACCGCCCGGCTGGTGATCACCGCGATGGTCTGCGGCAGGGCGTCGGCGTCGACGACGTACACCCCGCTCTTGCTCTTGGAGGCGCGGCGGGCGAGGGTCATGGCCTCGGCCGCGGCGGTGCCCTCGTCGAGCATGGAGGCGTTCGCGGTGGCCAGGCCGGTCAGGTCGGTGACCATCGTCTGGAAGTTCAGCAGCGCCTCGAGCCGGCCCTGGCTGATCTCCGGCTGGTACGGCGTGTACGCCGTGTACCAGGCCGGGTCTTCGAGCACGTTGCGGCGGATCACCGCCGGGGTGTGCGTGCCGTGGTAGCCCAGGCCGATCATGGACACGGCGACGGTGTTGCGGGCCGCCAGGGCCCGCAGCTCGGCGATGGCCTCGGCCTCGGTGGCGGCGTCCGGCAGGTCGAGGGTGCCGTGCCAGCGGATGACCTCGGGGATCGCGGCGTCCATCAGCTCGTCGATGGAGTCGTGCCCGACGACCTCCAACATGCGGCGCTCGTCGTCGGGGCCGGGGCCGATGTGACGGGTGGCGAACTGCTCTACGGACATCAGGGGCGCTCCCGGGCGAGGTCGACGGGTCGGCCTCCCCCTCTGTCACACCCCACCGGAGCGCTCCACAGTGCCTGCCCACGAGGTCCTTTTGCCTGAGAGGTTCCGGGGAGGATTTGCCCCTTCGGCGCCGCCCCTGCTGTCGAGGCGGTCTCTCCCACGTGGGTGGTACCGGCATGGTCAACGCTACCAGCGCCGGTGTTTCCAGCAGATGTCCTACCCCGCGGCGGCTGTCACACCGGCACCGCCGACGCGCCGGTGACCCGCTCGGCGAGCACCGGCAGCACCTCCCCCAGCGGCGCGTCGACGCGCACCGTGGCGTACCCGTCACCCCGGGTCGGACCCTGGTTGACGATCGCTACCGGAATGCCCTGCTTCGCGGCCCGGATCACGAACCGCCGGCCCGACATGACCGTCAACGACGACCCCAGCACCACCACCGCCCGGGCCTGTTCCACCAGCGCGAAACACCGCGCCACCCGCTGCGGCGGCACCGTCTCGCCGAAGAACACCACGTCCGGTTTCAGCATCCCCGTCCCGCAGATCCCGCAGTCCACCGGCCGGAACCCCGCCACCTGCTCGTCCGGGAGATCAACATCACCGTCCGGGTTGACTGCGGCGACCCGGGCCACGAAGTCCGGGTTCGCCTCGCGCAGCCGCCGGTCCACCTCCTCGCGCGAGGTCAGGTTGCCGCAGTCCAGGCACGTCACCTCGTCCAGGCGCCCGTGCAGCTCCACCACCCGCCCGCTGCCCGCCGCGCCGTGCAACCCGTCCACGTTCTGCGTGATCACCGCGTCGACCAGGCCGGCGTCCTGTAACCGCGCCACCGCCCGATGCCCCGCGTTCGGCGTCGCCCGCGCGATCAACCGCCACCCCAGGTGGCTGCGCGCCCAGTACCGCCGCCGCGCCACCGCGTCCCGGGTGAACGCCTGGAACGTCATCGGGGTGTGCCGGCGGGCCACCCCGCTGGGCCCCCGATAGTCCGGGATACCCGACTCGGTGGACAGGCCCGCCCCGCTGAGCACGACCACCTGACCGCCGGCCACCAGCGCGGCCAGTTCCTGCACACTCGTCGTCACCCCTTCATGCTGCCTCAGCGCACCCCCCGATGCCGAGCACCCGCCTACGCCGCGACGACGTCGGCGACGACACAGGCGATGTTGTCGGGCGCGCCCGCGGCCCGCGCGGCGGCCATCAGCTCCCGCACCGTGCGCTCCGGGTCGGCTCCCGCGCCCACCGTCGAGGCCAGGGCGGCCCGGTCGACGACCGCCCACAGCCCGTCGGAGCACAGCAGGTACCGGTCACCGGGCACCGCCACCCGCAACGCCAGATCGGCCTCCACCTGCCGACCGCCGCCGAGCGCGCGCACCAGCAACGCCCGCTGGGGGTGCGCGCCCGCCTCGGCAGGGTCGAGCCTGCCCTGATCCACCTGCGCCTGCACCCACGTGTGGTCCCGGGTCAACACCGACAGCTCGCCGTCGCGCAGCAGGTACGCCCGGGTGTCCCCGACGTGCGCCAACGCCAGGTGGGTGCCGCTGTGCAGCAGCGCGGTCAGCGTCGTCGCCGGCTGGTGCTCGTCGGTCGCCAGCCCCCGCACGGCCCGGTCGGCGTCGGTGACCGCGCCGGCCAGCGCCGTCACCACCTCCACCGCCGACACGTTGGTGAGGTCCAGCGACGCGAGCGCGTCGATGGCGGCGGCGCTGGCGGCAGCGCCGCCGGGCCCCCGCACACCGTCGGCGACGGCGAGCAACCGCTCGTTGGCGTACGCGGCGTCCTCGTTGCTGTCACGGGCGATCCCGGTCTCACAGCCGGTGGCGTAACGGACACTCATCGACGACATGGTGGTGCTCCCCTCGGACAGGTCCCGCACGAGGAGGGCGGCGAGCCGCGCGCGGGCAGCGGTGTCGACCGACACCCGCCGCCAGTACGCGGTGACCATCTCGGCCGCCGCCGCCGGCTCCAGAGCACACACGGTGCGGATCTGCGCCAGCGGCATGCCGATACGACGCAGCTGAGCCACCAGCCGGGCCAGCGGCACCTGCCGCGGGTCGTAGAGCCGGTACCCGGACTCCGCGTCCACCGCCGCGGGCACCAGCACCCCCACCCGGCCGTACAGGCGCAACGCCTTCGGCGTCAGACCCGCCGCCCGGGCGAACGCCCCGATCGTCAGCAACCCCACGTCGGGTTCCTCCTCGCACCGGTCACCGTGACCGGCGCACCCCACACTGGGGGTTGCCCACAGGTCAAGGTCAAGCCCGGCGGGTGCCGGTAGGTTGGGCCCATGCGTGTCGTCATCGCCGGAGGCCACGGCAAGATCGCCCTGCTCGTGCAGCAGCACCTCACCGGGCGCGGTGACGCCGCCGTCGGCCTGATCCGCAACCCCGACCACGTCGACGACCTGCGCGCCGTAGGCGCCACCCCGGTCCTCTGCGACCTGGAACACGCCGACGTCGACGAGGTCGCCGCGCACCTGCACGACGCCGACGCGGTCATCTTCGCCGCCGGCGCCGGCCCCGGCAGCGGCGCCGCCCGCAAGGACACCGTCGACCGGGCCGCCGCCGCGCTGCTCGCCGACGCCGCCACCCGCGCCGGAGTCCACCGCTACCTGCTGGTCTCCTCGATGGGCGTGGACCGGCCGCCCGCCGCCGGCACCGACGACGTGTGGGCCGCCTACCTGCGCGCCAAACGCGCCGCCGAGGACGACCTGCGCGCCCGCGACCTGGCCTGGACGATCCTGCGCCCCGGCCGGCTCACCGACGACGAACCCGCCGGGCACGTCACCCTCACCCCACACGCCGGCCGGGGCGCGATCAGCCGCGCCGACGTCGCCCTCGTCCTCGCCGCGCTCCTGGACGAACCCCGCACCGCCGGGGCGACCCTGGAACTCGTCGACGGACCCACCCCGATCGCCGACGCGATCCACGCCGCCACCACCTGAACCTCAACCCGGGGGTGGGGCCTCACACGTAAGGCCCCACCCGCCAGGTGTTCAGCGCTGGTGGTGACGCGGCAACGCCGTCTGCCCGGCCGCGCCACCCACGAAAGGCGCCCCCGGCGTCTCCTTCGCGATCCGGTCCATCGTGCGCACCAACTGCTCACTGCCGTCGTCCAGGTGCCGCGCCGCCGCCTGCATGTGCGACACCATCATCTCGCCGAAGATCCGCAACGCCTCCCGGGTCGCCACCGAGTCGTCGAAGCTCGACCCGGCCGAACTGCGGTACTCCGCCACCGCACGCTCGGCCTCCTGCTTCGCCTCCTCCGCCGCCGCCCGCATGTAACTCTCGTACTGCACCCGGGCGTACTCCGCGACCCGCCGCGCGTAGTCGTGCGCCTGCGCGATGATCTGCTCCGCCTCCCGCTGCGCCGCCGACAGCAGGTTCACCTCCTTGGCCGCCGGCACCTTCGCCGCCGCCCCCGCGCTCGGGATCACCCCGTGGCGGTGCAACTCCACCCGATCGGTCAGCCGCTCGTTCTCCGCCCGCAGATGCGCGATCTGCGTCGCCAACAGATCCAACTCGTCGGCGACCTGCACCCGGAACCGGTCCACGTCCGCGTGGTCATAGCCCCGGCGCGCGAACGGCGCCGTACCGAACTCCCACCGCCGAACCCGGTCGGAGGTCATCCGCACCTGCACACCGCCGGACACCTGAATCCCGTCGTACCGGCTGATCGGGCTCGCGCTCATTGGTCACCCCCTGAACTCGACTGCTGGACCGCCGTACGCCACGCCGGGCCGTACCACTGCTTGCCCAGACCCTCGTGATGCACCTGACCCTCGTGGTAACCCGCCCGCGCCAACGTCTGCGCCGCATGCGACACCATCTCGTCGGACCCGCACACGTACACGTGCCGCGAACGCCAGTCACCATCGGCCAACGCCCGGTCCACCGCCTGCACGAACTCACCCGGCCGGTTCACGTCCGCGCCCACCACGTACGTCACCGTCAACCACGGGAACGACGACGCCATCTTGTCGATCGCGTCGCTGTCGTAGAACTCGCTGCGCGACCGCGCACCCACATACAGGTCCACCCGCCGACGGGAGCCCTCCGCGGCGATCTGCTCCACCAACGCCTTCATCGGCGCCCAACCCGTGCCCGAGGTCAACAACAGCAGGTCACTGGAACCCGCCGACCACAACGCCAACCGCTCCCCCACCGGCGCGGCCAGATTGACACGGTCACCCACCGCCGAGCCGTACACCAGCCGCGACGACACCGCGCCACCCGGAGCGGCCCGCACATGCAACTCCAACGTGCCGTCCGCGCGCGGCGCGTTCGCCGGCGAGTAGTACCGCCACGACCGCACCGACGGATGCGACACCCCGATCGACTGACCCGGAGTGAACGGCAACAGGTACTGCGGACGCACCGTCAACACCGCGACGTCGAACGCCCGCCGCTCGTGGGCCACGATCTCCGCCACCCACCACGGCGGGTTCACCGCCTCGGCCGCCTGCGCCGCCTCCGTCATCACCTGCGCGACCAACCCGTACGCGCCCGCCCAGTCCTGAGCCAGCTCGTCGGTCCACTGCTCGGCCAGGAAATGCTGCAACGTCGCCAGCAACGCCTCACCGACCGCCGGGTAGTGCTCCGCGCGCACCGCGAACTTCCGGTGGTCCGCGCCGAGGTCCTGCAGGAAACCCACCAGCCGATCGACCTGGTCCACATGCGACACGATGTGCCCCAACGCGGTGACGAGGCGATCCCGCTGCCCCGCCATGTTCGTCGGGAACATCTGCCGCGTCTCGGGATGGGCCAGGAACAACGTCGAATAGAAGTAGAGCGGCACCTCGTCGCCGTGCGCGGCGACGAGGGACCAACTCTGCTTGAGTCGGGCCGCGTCCACGCTCAGACGCCCGGACGCTCTCCGGTGGACACCACCTGGTCCTGCACCTGCCCCAGCACCACGCGCACGTGGTCCAGGACGTCGGCCGGCACACCCAACTCCGTCAGCGTCGTGATCAGGTGCACGCCCACCTTCGCGTAGTGCTCCGCCGGGATGCCCAGCGGCTGGTGCGTCTCGGCCAAACCGCGACCCGCGTACTCGTTCGGGCCGCCCAACACCACCGCCAACATCAACGCCAGGTGTCGACGCTGCGTCGCCATGTCCACAGTGGCGAAATAGCCCGCCAGCTCGGGATCGGCGAGGACCTTGTCGTAGAACAGTTCGACGGCCGCCTTCACCGAACTCGCGCCGCCGATGCGGTCATAGTGCGAGGCGGCAGCGGTCTCTTCCGTAACCGTCACGGTCGTTCCTTCCGGGGGTGAAAGGTCGCGCGCGGTGACGCGCAGGGGCTACGGCCACCGACGCGACACCCGCGTGCCACGGGGCACCACGGCGGGGACCGTGACGGACCATAGCGTGCCCGCAACCTCCGGTCAGGGCCCCCCTATCCGATTCCCGACAACTGGTGGACACGCACCGTCACCACGGTCCACCCGAGATTCCACCCACCGCAACCGGAGCACCACAGACAGTGTCCACCATGGATTCATCGACCGGGGAACAGCCACCCAACGTCGACCGCCCTGACCCACAGTCACCAGCCGGGCGTGCCCAAAAAAGTCACCCACACCAACGGACCGCGCACCGACAGACGCGCAGCGCTACTCAGCCCGCGCGCCGCCGCGCCCGCCGCGCCGCCAACTCGTCCCCCACCGGATCCGACGAGGACCCCACCACCGGCTCCGCCGGGCCGCTCGCCGCCGGCTCCGCCGGCAGATGCGACAACGACCCCTGGATCTCCTTGAAGGCCCCACCGATCGCGATCCCGAACACGCCCTGCCCACCCTGCAACAGGTCGACCACCTCCTCCGGGGACCGGCACTCGTACACCGTCGTCCCGTCAGAGATCAGCGTGATACCCGCGAGATCCTCCACACCACGCGACCGCAGCGCCTCGATCGCCTTACGGATGTTCTGCAGGGACACCCCCGCATCCAACAACCGCTTCACGACCTTCAACACCACCAGATCGCGGAACGAGTACAACCGCTGGGTCCCCGAACCCGACGCGTCCCGGACGCTCGGCACCACCAACGTCGTCCGAGCCCAGTAATCCAACTGCCGATAACTGATGCCCACCGCGTGGCACGCCGTCACACCTCGGTAGCCCACCGAGCCGTCACCCTCAGGCGTCACACCCGGCTCGTTCACCTGTGTACCCGGATCGGGATCCTGCGGCTCGTGCATGCGGACAACCTCCCCGTCAGTGCGGCGACGCATCGTTTCCTGCGACGCGCACCCCTCGACACGGCAACCCTAACGCCACCTTCAGGGGTTACCGCGGAGGAACCGGCGCGACACGCCGCGCAGCCACCGAGAAAGATCACCAACCGCGCGCCAGCGTCACCCACCGTGACACCAGCCGGGCACCCGAACCGCTCAGCCCGCGAAGTCCTCCGGACGCACCTGCTCCAGGAACTCGCGGAACTTCTCCACCTCATCCTCCTGCTCATCAGGGATAACGATCCCCGCCTCGCTGAGGACCTGCTCGGCACAACGAATCGGCGCACCAACCCGCAACGCCAACGCGATCGAATCGCTCGGACGCGCCGAAACCCGCACCCCGTCACCGATCAACAAGTCGGCGTAGAACACGTTCTCCTTGAGCTCGGTGATCTCCACCGCCTGCAACGGCGCCTGCAACGCCGCCAACACATCCCGCAAAAGATCATGCGTCAACGGGCGGGCCGGCTTGACCCCCTGCTGCTCATAAGCGATAGCCGTGGCCTCGACCGCACCGATCCAGATCGGCAGATAGCGGTCGCCCTCGACCTCCCTGAGCAGGACGATCGGCTGGTTGCTGGGCAGCTCCACCCGAACTCCGACCACGCTCAGCTCGCGCACCGCCGCCTCCGTGTCGTCGTCAACCTACGCACCGCGCCCTTCCCTGCACGGTACACGGACCGCAACACGGCCGTCCCATGCGCTACAGCACCACGTCCGCGCCAGAAAGGGGTTACCCCGGCAAGCCTACGGCACGCTTCAGAGAAGAGATCTTTCCGCTCCGCCGCACCTGCCGGGCACCTCACCGACCCAACGTCGACCGCAACCCCACCCGCACCAACGCCGCGTGCAACTGCTCCGACAACGCCACCAACTCCCGCGCCGTCTCCGCCGCCCGCGCCCGCGCCGCCGGGTCACTCTGCCGCGCCAACGGCGCCACCAACTGCGCGAACAACCCGACCTCACGATCGGCCGCAGTCCGATAACCCCGCAGATGCCGCGGCTCCAACCCGTACGCCGCCAGACCCGCCACCGCCGACGCGATGATCAACGCATCCGCGTCATACCACCCCGGCGGATCCGACACCAGCACACCGAGCCGCTCCAACTCCACAAGCGTCGACTCGTCGACCCCACTGCGGGCCACCAACTCAGCCCGGCCGAGCCGCACCTGCGACGACTCGGCCGGCTCCGCCGACTCCCGACCCGGAACCGCACCATCAGGCCCCACCGCCACCAACGCCGGCCGCGACCGCTCCGGCTGCTCACCGGACGAATCCCACTCGGCCAACTGCTCACGGATCACCCGCAACGGCAGGTACCTGTCCCGCTGCGCGGTCAACACGAACCGCAACCGCGCCACATCGTCCCAGCTGTACTTCCGGTAACCCGACGCCGTCCGCTGCGGCTCAACCAGCCCTTCGGCCTCGAGGAACCGCAACTTCGAAATCGTGGTGTCCGGGAAATCCACCCGCAACTGACCCAGCACCTCACCGATGCTCATCAGCGGCTGGGACCGGGCCGCCCCGGGTGGCGTGGAGGCCGCAGGCTCGTTCACCCCCGGCCGGCCTCCTCCTCCGGGCGCGGACCGGCGATGAACACCACCCGGAACTTACCGATCTGAACCTCGTCACCATTGCTCAACGTGGCCGCCTCGACCCGCTCACGATTCACGTACGTGCCATTGAGGCTACCCACGTCCCGCACCGTGAACGTCCCACCATCACGGTGGAACTCCGCGTGCCGACGCGACACCGTCACGTCATCGAGGAAGATGTCACTGTCCGGATGCCGGCCACTGGTCGTCACGTCGTGGTCCAACAGGAACCGGGCACCCGCATTCGGACCGCGACGAACCACCAGCAGCGCCATACCCGGCGGCAACGAACCGGACATCCGGCTCGGCACCACATCGGTGTCCGGCCCCTCCAGCACTTCGTCGAGCGAGCCGAGATTGAGCGTCGAGGTGACGTCGAGCGGGGGGAACTCGTCGTCTGGGCGCGTCATGGGACCACCTCACGGATCTGTTCGGTCGGCGTCGGGTAATGGCGGGTCTGGCCGCCGGGCACTCCAACACCCGGCGGCTGGCTCCCCGTGCCCGGGAAGGCAATTCCACAACGCACAACTAATGGGTTCTTCTCGGTCGACTGGGCGAGCCTAGCCAGCGCCGAAATGCAGGGCAACCGGACGCGCGCAGACATCCCGCACGCCGGATCAAGCACACTCAGCCTTCGGTGATCTTCTGATACGCGCCCGCCGTGAGCAACCCGTCGGTCGCCGTCGGATCAGCCGGCGTGATCTCCACCAACCAACCCGCACCGTACGGATCCGTGTTGATCAGCTCAGGAGTGTCGCCCAGCGCCTCGTTCCGCGCGGCCACCGTACCCGCGACCGGCGCGTAGATCTCCGACACGCTCTTGGTCGACTCGATCTCACCCAACGAGTCACCGGCCGCCACGACCGCACCCGCCTCCGGCAACTGCACGTACACGATGTCACCCAACGCGTCCTGCGCGAAGTGCGTGATGCCGACCCGGATCGAACCGGTACCGTCACCCGCCACCCACTCATGCTCGGCGGTGTATCGCAGATCCTCGGGAATCACCAGACGCGTCCTCATCCATCGTGCCCCGGACCACCCGGGCCCGGCGCGGCCGCGCCGGTCAGGAGACCGGACGGGCGTGTTTCCTACTTGGTCGGCACGTGCAGCGCCGAAACCTCGGCAACCTCACGCTCCCCAAACGTCACGTTACCGCCGTCACCCCGGACCGACGCCACCACCCCACCAGGAATGTTCAACGCCGTACGCATCGTCGCCGGATCACCGATCACCGTGATCGTGTACGGACCCGTCAACCGACGCCCCTCCACCATCAGCGACCCGTTCTCCCCATCCAGGAAGTACGTCGACGCGATCACCCGCACCGTCGCCCGGTCACCACCGGAGATCTGCATCGCCTCCGCGCCCGCGCCCCGCAACTCCTGCACCGCGTCCAACACCCGGTTCGCCGTGATCGGCTTCACCCCACTGGAGAACTGCACCGTCAGCCCCGGGCCCACCGCCGGCAACGTACCCGCCAGAATCCCCAGCTCGTCCGCCCGACGCGTCGCCTCGTCCAACGCCGCCTGCCGACCCTGCTCACCCGAGGCCAACTGCCGCTGACTGTCCTCCAACGCCCGGATGTCCTGCTGCAGGCGACTCTCCCGCGCGTCCAGATCCGACAGGATCCGCACCAGGTCCTCCTGACGCGTCGCCCCCAACGTCGGATCCGTCGACGTCGTCTTCAACTGCACGA
Organism: Micromonospora sp. NPDC049662; assembly: GCF_040675055.1. NCBI lineage: Bacteria > Bacillati > Actinomycetota > Actinomycetes > Micromonosporales > Micromonosporaceae > Micromonospora > Micromonospora sp. NPDC049662. The sequence goes on along the minus strand of NZ_JBFAOC010000008.1, from coordinate 53,405 downwards.
CCAGCGTGAACCCCAGCAACGCCAACAACACCGCGATCATCACCCCGGCCGCGCTCCACCGCGACCGACCGGTCACCGCGGGCGCGGCCGGCGGCACGTCCGGCTCGTCCGACGACACCGCCGGCTCCCCCGCCCGCGACACCGCGCGCAGGTCCACCGTCGCCCCGTCATCGGCCGGCACCACCTCCGGCTCCGCGTCGTCCGGCTGCGGCTCCGACACCGGCCCGCGCGGCGCCAACGGACTCAACTCGTCCGGATCCGGCGCATCCGGCCGCGGATCCGGCTCACCCGCCGGCCCACCGGGCCGCCCCGGCACCACCGGCTGCGGCCAGCCCGTCCCCGTCTCATCCTGCTCGTCGCTCATCGCTGTCAAACCTACGCCCGGAACAGGTGCCGACGGATCGCCGCCACATTTCCGAAGATCCGCACACCCAGCACGACCACCACACCGGTGGACAACTGCCCACCCACGCCCAACTGGTCACCCAGATACACGATCAGGCCCGCCACCAGCACGTTCGAGATGAACGACACCACGAACTGCTTGTCGTCGAAGATGCGGTCCAACTTCGCCCGCACCCCACCGAACACCGCGTCCAACGCGGCCACCACCGCGATCGGCAGGTACGGCTGCAACGCCGACGGCACCGTGGGATCAAGCCACACCCCGAGCACCACACCGGCGAGCAACGCCAGCACCGCGATCATCCGCCACCTCCGGAAGGACTAGCGGTCCCCGGCGAACCCGACGACCCAGGACTGCCAGACCGGCCACCCGACCCCGAAGGGCTCGGACTGACCGACGGCTTGGCGTAGCGTAGCTGCGGCTCCGGCGCCGCCGGCAGGGTGAGGTCCTCCGCCTCCCGCACACCGAACGACAACCCGGTCTTCTGCGCGACCTCCCGCATCAGCGCCGCGTTCCGACTGTCCTCGAACTTGCGCCGCATCGACCCCGGACCCGTCGCCGACACCTCGTACGGCCCCGTCACCGGCCGGAAATCCACCAGGATCGCCTCACCCGCCGAACGGATCGTCGACGTCGACGTCAACCGCTGGCCGTTGATCGCGATCGCCTCCGCGCCGGCACTCCACAACGCGTTCGCCACACCCTGCAGGTCGCTGTACAGCACCCGCGGCGGCCCCGCGCCCGCACCGGTCACCGCATCCGCGTTCCCCGGAGCGTCCGCCAGGCGCACCACCACACCGTCACCCCGCACCCGACCCAGCCCGGTGCTCGCCTCCAGGTCCCGCAGACGCGCCGCGGCCGAACCGCTCAACGCCGCGTCCCGCTGCCGGCTGACCTCCTCACGCAGCTGGTCCGCCCGCGCCGACAACCGGTCGGTCTGACTCTCCCGCTCCTTGATCTGCGCCACCAGCCCCGAGCGCGCCTGGGCGCGCCCCGGCTCGTCCGCCATCGTCTGGCGGTACGCCACCGCGAACAGGAAACCCAGCACCACCACCACGACCAGGCCGACCGACCGCGCCGCCCAGCCCCGGGGCGCGTCCGGAGACGACCCCCGCCGGCGCGCGGCGGCCGCGTCCGCGTACCCCGGGTCCAGCGGGTTACGGAACAACTCGGTGAGGAAGTCCGGCGCGTACACCCGATCCGGGCGGGGCCGCGGCGTCGGCGGCGTCGCGCTCACGCGGCCGCGTCCCGGCCACGCGCCCCGCGCACCAACCGCGACGCCTGCACCACGTACATCGCGCCGGCCACCCAGTAGAGCACCAGCCCCCACCAGGCCAATCCCCAGCCGATCGCGGCCGTGGCCGTCGCCGCCGCGCTCCACTCGGTGGCCAGCAGCAGCACCGGGAACGCCGCGAGCAGCAGGAACGTGGCGGTCTTGCCCACGTAGTGCACCGGCGGCGGCCCGTACCCGAAGCGGCGCAGCACCGCCAGCGAACCGAGCAGCAGCAGCTCCCGGGCCAGCAGCGCCGCCGTGAACTGCCACGGCACCACCCCCCGGGCGGTGAAGGCCAGCAGCGTGGCGAGGATGTAGAGCCGGTCGGCGAGCGGGTCGAGCAGCTCACCGAGCCGGCTCACCTGCCGCAGTCGGCGGGCGATCCAACCGTCGACCCAGTCGGTGGTGCCGCCGATGGCCAGCACCACCACCGCCGCGACGTCCGCCCGGGAGACCAGGAAGAGATAGAGGAACAGGGGTACGCCCAGCAACCGCCCGAAGCTGATCAGGTTGGGCAGGGTGAGCACCTGGTCGCCGGGCGTCTGCTCGCCGGTGTCCCGCGGGTGCTCTGCCTGAGCCGGCCGACGCGACACCGAACCTCCTTCACGGCACGCCCCGACGCCGGGCCGAGATCGGGCGCGGCGGAGGTCGTACGCGCTGTCGGGCCGGCAACCACCGGCTCCCCTGCGGTCCCGGGACGGGACCTCTGCCCTGATACGGCCCGCGATCACCGAGATCGCGGGCCGGTTAAGTGCGCTGCCACTATATCGGGCTCTCGTCGACGGCCCGGCCGCCGTGCGCTGTCGGCGCGGTGGTGTGGCGGTGTGGTGTGGATCACCACCGCTAAAGCGTCCTAGGATACTGATGGAACGTGTCAGGCCGTCTGGACCGCTGCCTGGTCGGCCTGCTGCTCCGGCACCGTCTGCGTCGCCGCGCGGCCGAACGCCAACAGGGACGCCAACAGGTCGTGCTGCGTCCGGGGCGGCATCCTGTCCAACACGGCCTGCACCGCGCGCTGGCGCCGCTCCGCCAACTCCCGCAACAGCGTCAACGCGGCGGCGGTGGGCACCAACCGCACCTCCCGCCGGTCCCGGGGATCCGCCACGCGACGCAGCAGGCCGGTCGCCTCCAACCGGTCGCACAGTCGGCTGGCCGAGGAGGGCACCACGTCCAGCAGCTCGGCCAGCCCGTTGACATTGGTCTCCGGACGGCCACTGATCAGCATCAGCACCCGCAACTGCGTGGGGGGCACCTGATGCCGTGACGCCGCCGAGTCGAGCACGGCGATCAGCGTCTCTGCGGCCGCGTTGATCGCCGCGGCGAGATCCGCCGGTCGCTCCACCCGATGTCCCCTGCCGTCGTCGCGCTGGTGCCCGCCCGGGACGGTGGCGGCGACTCTCATCCGCCATCCCGCCCACGCGGACCATGCCAGTCGAGGCAGACGACGACGGCGTCGTCGCGCAAATCGGAATCCGCGTGGTAGGCGTGTAGTTCGCGCATCACCGTACCAACCGCCTCGGTCGCCGGCTGCAACCGAGTGGCGCGCAGCGAACGAGCCAACATCCGCTGCCCGTACGGCTCCCGCCCCGCCGGCTCGGCCGCCCACACCCCGTCGCTGACCACGAAGACCCGGTCACCCGGCGCGAGCTGGAACTCCTGCACCTCGTAGCGGGTCTCGGCGAACATGCCCAGCGGCAACTGCTGATCCAGCGTCATCGGCTCGACGGTCGCGCCGCGCATCCGCAGCAGGTGCGGCGAACCGGCGTCGACCGCCCGTACCCGCCCGGTGGCGATGTCCAGCTCCAGCAGCAACGTGGCCACGTGTCGACGGCCCCGGTGCTGGTAGTAGACCGTGTCCGAGGCCAACTCCGCCTGCTCCACGAGGCCGCCGTCGGAGCGGCGGGCGTTGCGCATGGCGTTGACGGTCACCGCCGTCAGCAGCGACGCGGCCAGGCCGTTGCCCTCGCCGTTGAGCACCGTCAACGTCAGCCGTTCCCCGTCCAACGACCAGTCAAAGTGGTCTCCACCGACGGTGTACGCCGGTTCCAACTGCCCGGCCAGGTGGAAGCAGCGGTGTGCCACGCTGCGCCCGGGTAGCAGGTCCCACTGCATCTCGGCGGCCATGCTGAGCCGCTCCCGACGACGGGCCCGGCGGTACCGGTCGGTCTCCCGGTCCGCGGCCCGCATCGCCACCGCCAGGTCACCGGCGATGTCGGTGGCACGGCCGGTGACCGCCGGGCCGGGCACGGTCGGCAGCTCGATGAGCAGCACGCCGAGGCGCTCCCCCCACACCGTCAGGGGCAGGTAGAGCCGGCAGGCCCCGTCCTCGAGACCGTCGCGCACCGGCTGCTGGCTGGAGAAGCAGCGCTGCGCCACGGTGTGCCGGGCCAGGGCTCCGGCCGCCGGCAGGTCCGGGTCCAGCACGGGCCAGAGCCCGCTGATCCGGTAGTCGGCGACGAACACGTCGGTGCGCACCGCGCCCAACGCCGCCCGGATCGCCCGGTCCGCCGCCTCCGCCAACTGGTCGGGCGCGGCTTCGCGTAGCGCGCGCGACACCCCGTCCGGCGCGTCCACCATGCTTGGTCGTCCCTCCAAAAACTTGCTACAGGGCAAGCATCATACGGAGACCCCGGACAACCCGTCGTCGCGGGTCAGTCGGCGCCGCGCGTCGCCAGGACACCGTGGAAGGCGTCCGGCACGTCGACCGGCACGCCGGCGGGCCGCCAGCGGTTGACCGGGACGATTCCGTCCGACGTCGGCGTCCACCGGCCCAGCAGCGGCGCGAACGCCGCCGCGGGTCGCATCCGGAACGCCGGCCCCATCATCGCCAACGCCTGCGGGTGGGCGGCCAGCTCCTCGGTGTCGAAGTCCACGGCCAGCAGGCTGCCCGGCGCCGCCGCCGCGTACAACTCGTCGAGGGTGCGCCTCAGCGTGTCGTCGTCGAGGAACGCGGCGAGCCCGAGGAAGACCAGCCCCACCGGCCGTCGCCCCCACCCGGGTACGAAGCGGTGCAGTTGGGCCGGGTCGATGGTACCGATGTCGGTGGCGTCGCCGTAGCCGTAGCCCGCCCGGTCGCTGCCGGCGAGGATCCGCTGACCCAGCCGGATGGTCACCGGATCGACGTCGGTGTAGAGCACGCTGGCCTCGGGAGCGACCTCGTGCACGTTGCCCATCGTGGGCACCCCCGCCCCGAAGACCAGGAACCCGTCCACGCCCTGCTCGACGATCGCCCGGACCGCCCGGCCGAGAAACGCCCGCAGCTCCGCGAAGACCGGCGCGCACGGCCCGTACGCCTGCTCGAAAGCGGTCGCGGCGGCCACGTCGACGCCGAAGTGGTGCTCCCCACCGAGCCAGTAGTCGATCATGCGAGCGGTGCTCGGCTCGTCCGGTTCACCCATCGACGGCGCTCCTCCCCTCGGGTCGTCGCCAGCGTACCGACCGGTGCCCGAGCGGCGGTATCGCTCCGCCGCGCCGCCACGCCCGCGATACTGGCCCGGCGGGGGGTGGGCGGTGAACGCGGCGAACAGCGCGGCGGTGGTGGTCGGCGTGGACGGCTCGCAGCCGTCCCTGCGCGCCGTGCGCCTGGCCGCCGCCGAGGCGGTCCGCCGGCACCGGCCGCTGCGGGTGGTGCACGGTTTCATCTGGCCGCTGCTACGAGTACCCGTGGCACCTCCGTCCGGCGCGCCGCCGGGCGTCGGACTGCGCGAGCGGGCACAGGAGCTGGTCGCCGCCGCCGTGGCCGAGGCGACCACACCCGGGCTGACGGTCTCCGGGGAGATCATCGACGGCGAGGCCGCCGCGGTGCTGGTGGGCGAGTCCCCGACCGCCGCGCTCATCGTGCTCGGCGACCGGGGACTGGGCGGCTTCTCCGGGCTCGTCGTCGGCTCGGTAGCGGTGCAGGTCAGCGCGTACGCCGACTGCCCGGTGCTGGTCGCCCGCGGCGAGCAACGCCCCGACGGCCCGGTGGTGGTGGGGCTGGACGGCTCGCCGGCGTCGCTGCTCGCCGCCGACGTCGCCGCCGAGGCCGCGGTGGCGCGCGGCGTGCCGCTGCGCGCGGTGCACGCCTACCGGCACCCCGGCAGCAGCGGTCCCGGCGACCTGCAACCCCTGGTGTACGACGAGGCGCGGTTGCACGACGAACAGGAGCGGCTGCTCGGCGGCTGGCTGCACGGGCTGACCGACCGCCATCCGGGGTTGCGCCTGACGTGCCGGGCGACCCGGGAACGCGCCAGCGCCGTGCTCGCCGAGGCGTCCGCTGACGCGCAACTGCTGGTCGTCGGGGGGCAGGGGCGCGGCGAGGTGACCGGGTTGCTGCTGGGGTCGGTGAGCCAGTCGGCGCTGCACCACGCGCGTTGCCCGGTCGAGGTGGTGCGCGGTCCCCGCTGACGCCCCGGGGTTGGTCCGCCGCCCAACGGGTAGACGGCCGCGGTACGCCAACGGCGACGAAGGAGGCAGCAGATGCCAGGACCACGGCCGGGCAGCAACGCGTACGACAAGCAGCGGGCGCGCCTGCGCAACGCGATCGACGACTCCGGACGTCGGGTACCCGACGGCAAGGCCAACCAGGTCGCCAACCGGATCCTGCAGGAGGATCGCGGCCAACGGGGCGTCGTGCGCGGTGAGCGCACGTACGGTCCCAAGAGCGAACGCGAACCGGGCGACCCGAAGTGAGGGGCGTCGACCTGGCCGACGGCGCGATCGCCGGCGCGGTCGGCAGCACCGCGCTGAACGTGGTCGGCTACCTCGACATCGCGCTGCGGGCGCGGCCGGCGAGCAGCACGCCGGAGCAGACCGTCGACAAGCTGGCCCACCTCGCGCACGTGGACCTGGGACCGGAGCCCCGGGCGGCCACCCGCCGCTCGGGGCTCGGCCCCCTGATCGGTTACGGGCTGGGCATCGCCGCCGGCATGGCGTTCGCGCTCTACGCCGGGGGCCGACGGCAGCCGTGGCCGATGGCCACCGGTGTGCTCGGCGCCGGCGTCATGGCGATGACCGACGGGTCCATCACGGTGCTGGGCATCAGCGATCCCCGTACCTGGCGGCGCTCGGACTGGATCTCCGACATCATCCCGCACCTGGCGTACGGGCTGACGGCCGCCGCCACCTGGAACAGGCTGCGACGGCCGTCAGGTCACGGTCGTTAGGCGCGGGTGTCGCTGTCGTCCTCGGCGACCGGCTCACCCGCCGGGCCGTACGGCGACACCTGCCCCTTGGGCACCGGCCGGCCGGCGTCCCCCCGCGACGAGCCACGGTTGAGCGGATGACCCGACGGTCCGGGCCCCTTGCTGTCCTGGCTGGTCGCTCCCTTGGCGTTACGCCGGAACTCCTCCTGCTGCGGGTTCACCACGAGCGTCTCCCTCCCGGTACGGCAGGCGGCATCGACCGCCTCCACCGGCCGCATACCCGTGGGATCCGGCCACATTCCGGTCCTGGCTGGCGTCGGGAGGGCTAGCCGGGCGTGCGGCGGGTACCCCCGTGGGGTGGGTGACGATCGAGCGGTGGTGCGGGTCCTGCTGGACCGGCGTGGCGACACGTACGCCGAGGAGGCCGGCATCCGGCTGGCCGACCGTCCCGGCCCGCTGTACCAGCTGCTGGTGCTGGCCACCCTGTTGAGCACCCGGATCCGGGCCTGCGTCGCGGTGGACGCGGCGCGGGAGCTGTTCGCGGCCGGCTACCGCACACCGCAGGCGATGGAGGCGGCGAGCTGGCAGCAGCGGGTCGACGCGTTGGGGCGTGGTCACTACCGCCGCTACGACGAACGCACCGCCACCATGCTGGGCACCGGGGCCCGGCTGTGTCTGGACCGGTGGCACGGCGACCTGCGTCGGCTGCACCGCGATGCCCAGGGCGACCCGGCGGGGCTGCGTCGACGGCTCACCGAGTTCCCCGGCATCGGACCCACCGGCGCGGACATCTACCTGCGCGAGGCGCAGACGGTCTGGTCCGACGTGCGCCCGTACGCCGACCGGCGGGCCCTCGCCGGCGCGAAGCGGTTGGGCCTGCCGGGCTCACCGGACCGGCTGGCCTCCCTGGTCGACGAACCGGAGTTCGGTCGGCTCGCCTCGGCGCTGGTACGGGTGGCGCTCGGCGAGGAGTCCGCCGGTGAGGTCGCCCGCGTCGCCGCCGGCTGAGCCGCTCACTTGACGGTCTTGTCCCCCGGTCGGGTCAGGTGCCACACCAGCAGCGCGGCGAGCAGCGCCAGGACGATGACGCCGCCGGAGATGCCCCGGCCCTCCTCGGGGCTGCGGCCGGTGCTGCCGAAATAGATCACCGCGAGGCCGGCGAGGACGGTGACGAACGTACGTAACCCTCGGTCCTTCACGTACCGCACCGTAGGCGGGCCACCTTTCCACCGTGACGATTCACGCGTTTTGTCCCTCTTTCGGGGGTGCGGTCACTGTTCGGCGACGAAGCCTCGCAGCCGTACCCGGCGCACCGCCCGGTCGGCGACCTCCACCACCTCGATGGTCAACCCGGGCAACCGCACCGTCTCACCGGGAGTCCCCGGCAGGTGCCGCAACCGGGACAGCACCAGCCCCGCCACCGTCGTGTACTCCCGGGACAGCGGGAAGCTCAGCCGCACCCCCACGTCGGGCAGATCGTGCAGGGGAAAGTCACCGGGCACCAGCAGCGACCCGTCCGACTCCCGGACCACACCGCGCACGTCGCGGTCGGTCTCGTCGTACAGCTCGCCGACGACCTCGGCCAGCAGATCCTCCAGCGTGACGATGCCGTCGATGCCACCGTGCTCGTCCACCACGAGGGCCATCTGCTGGTGTTCCTGGCGCAGGCAGCGCAGCGCGTCGGCGACCGCCACGGTGACCGGCAGCAGTAGCGGCGGCCGGGCCCGCTCCCCCACCGTGCCGGCCTCGGCCCGGACCAGGTCGCGGATGTGCACCACGCCGACCACCTCGTCGAGGCCGCCCGGGCCGGTGACCGGCGCACGGGACCGGCCGGCGACGCCGAGCAGACGAACCCCCTCGGCGGCGGGCAGGTCGGCCGGCAACGTGGTCACCTCCCGGCGGGCCACCAGGATCTCCCGCAGCGTCCGACCGGCGATGTCGAACGCGCCGGTCAGGATCTCCCGCTGCTGCGCCGACAGTCCCCGCTGGGTGGCCAGCATCTCCCGCAGCTCCTCCTCGGTCATCTCCTCACGGCTGGCCCGTGGGTTCCCGCCGGCGAGGCGGACCACCACGTCGGTCGTCGAGCTGAGCAGCCACACCGCCGGGCGGGACACCCGGGCGAGCAGGTCCAGGGGGCCGGCGCTGAGCAGCGCCCACCGCTCGGCGCGCTGCATCGCCAGCCGCTTCGGCGCCAACTCGCCGATCACCAGCGTCACGAAGGTCAGGGCCACCGTCACCAGCAGCACCGCGGCCGGACGAGCCACCGCGCCGAGGAAACCCAACGGGCCGACCAGTGGCTGGGCGAGGGACACGGCGGCCGCCGCCGAGGCGAGGAACCCGGCCAGGGTGATGCCGAGCTGGATGGTGGCCAGATAGCGGTTCGGGTCCCGGGACAGCCGGACCAGCCGCTCGCCGGCCCGGCTGCGCCGACCCAACCGTCGCAACTGCCCCTCGCGCAGCGTCACCAGCGCCATCTCGCTGCCGGACAGCGCGGCGTTGACCAGCACCAGGACGGCGACCAGCGCCAACTGCCCGAGCTGACCGCCCACCACGCACCCCCGTCGACCGCCCTTCCGTCACTCAACCGCAGCGCGGCCGGCTCCCGCGTGCGTTTAGTCGACCTCCAGGTCGTCCAGCGAGATGGAGTGCGTCATCAACCACCGGGCCAGCGCCGTCATGCCGAACAGCCACAGCGGCACCGACTCGGTGGGCCCGTTCGTCGCGTAGATGGCGAACCGCAGGTCCGGGGCGCGGTACGCCTCGATCCGCCACTGGTGCTGCCGGTCCCGCCAGACCGCCGAAGGGTCCATGGCGTCACCGTAGGTGACCGCCGACGGTTTGGGGGCCGGTTAGCCCGGCACCACGGCGGCACCGAGCAGAGCCCGCGCGGCGGACACCAGCATGGCGATGCCGATCCCGGCGAGCAGCAGCCAACCGACGCCGCGCCACCCCGAGCCGCGAGCGGGCGGCGGCACCGGCGGCGGTCGCCAGATTTCCCGGTACGACCAGGCCAGCACGCCCACGCCGAACGGGAGGAGGCCGATCCACCACCAGAACCACCGGGTGCCGACCGCCGGTGGGGCCCCACCGACCAGCCGGACCAGCCACATCAGGGTCACCGCGCCAGCGAGCAGCCCGGCGGTGTCAGCGAGCCGGTGCGCGGCGACGCCGGAGGCCTGCCACGGGCGCGCCGACGCGGCCAGCCGCGCGTCCAACCCGTCGGGCCGCTCGGTCGCCTCCGGTACGAGGGACTGCGCCTGCGCGTTGGGCGGGTCGACAAAGGCGTACCGCACCCGACCGCTCGGCACGCTCCACGCGATCATCGCGCCCCGCATGTCGTACCGCAGGTGCGGCCGGCTGCCCCAGTACAGGTCGTCGTCGGCCCAGCCGGACGCCCGCTGGAAGGTCACCACACGGCCCGCCGCCAGATCCCGGTCGAGCTGGCCCGCCGTCGCCTCGCGCGGGGTCACCCACCACGCCAGCGCAGCCCACAGCACCCACAGCAGCGGCAATCCCCAGCGCATCGCGCCCGCGACGACACCACGCCACCGCTCACGTGACGACCGCGACGGGGACAGCAGCGGCTCGGCCACCTCTCCACCCTGACAGCCCACCGCAACCCCGGCCACCCCTGGTCATCGCGGAGACGCGCTCAGGTGACGACGACCCGCGCGTCGTCGGGCAGCCGACGGGTCGCGCCACGGCGGTCCAGCAGTTCCAGCAGCGGCACCGCCACCCGTCGGGTGGTGTCCAGCGCCTGCCGGGCCGCCGACAGGGTGAACGGCTGGGGCAGGCCGGCGAGGACGGTGACCGCCGCGTCGAGCGCGTCGGGCAGCAGCACCACGGTGTCGGCCAGCCGCAGCAGCGCGCCGGCGCGTACCGCCGCGCCGATCTCCCGAGGTCCCAGGCCCAGTTCGACGAGACGGTCCGCCTCCGGGGCGCGGAACGGCCGGTCGGCGTACTCGGCGCGAACCCGCTGCACGGCCCGCGCCACCGGCTCGGGCAGGGTGTCGACGGCGGCCGTGCCGATCCGGCCACCGTGCACCCGCAGCGGCGGACGCACCAGCGCCTCGACCAGCGCCCGGTCGGGCAGGGCGAGACGTTGCCGCAGCGCGTCCACCGGCATGCCCGCCTCCAACGGGTGCTCCCGGGCGTAGCGGGTGACCTCCTCGGTCACCCGGTCGCCGAGCTGCCGCCAGTGCCCCGGGTCGGCCAGCCAGTCAGCGGCCACCGGCGTGGCCTGCACCGGCACACCCATGCGCCGCAGCGCGCCGACCCGGACCAGCCGACGGCGGCGCAGCTCGCCGGCCAGGTCGGGACGACCGTCCAGCTCGGCGAGGACCGCCGCGCGGGCGGCCGCCGCGCCCCGGCGGGACAGCGGCGGCGGCGCGACGTCGAGGACCCGTACGCCACCGGCAACCCGATGACGGCCGGGATCACGTAGCAGCGCCCGGTCGCCGACCAGCAACGGCAGCGGGCGGGCCAACCGGAGCCGTACGGTGTCCACGCCGAGCGGCCGGACCCGCACCGGCACGGCCGCCGACCCCACGTGCAGGGTGAGGGTGGCCGGCAGGTCGGCGGCCGGGTCACCGGAGAGCCGCACGTCGACGAGGTCGGTGCGGTGGAACCGCCCCGGGGTGAGCAGCGCGTCGCCACGGCCGAGCCGGTCGCGGGGCGTACCCCGCAGGTTGACCGCCACCCGGGCGACGGCCGACACCTCCGCTCGGGCCTCGCCCAGGCAGTGCAGGCCGCGGACCCGGACCGGCTCGTCGACACCGGCCAGTTCCAGGGTGTCCCCGACCCGCAGCCGGCCGGCGCCCAGCGTTCCGGTGACGACGGTGCCGCTGCCCCGCACGGTGAAGCTGCGGTCCACCCAGAGACGCACGGGCGCGTCCGCGACGGGCTCGGGCAGCCGCGCAACGAGCCGGTCCAGCGCGGCCCGTAGCTGCGGCAGCCCGGCGCCGGTCAACCCGCTGACCGCCACCGTCTCCACCGCGCCGAGGCTGCTCGCCGCGATCTCGTCCCGGGCGCGCTCCGTCGCCGGCCCCGGGTCGGCGAGGTCCGCGCGGGTCACCACCAGCAGGCCGTACCCGACGCCGAGCGCGTCAAGCGCGGCCAGGTGCTCCGCGGACTGCGGCATCCACCCCTCGTCGGCGGCGACCACGATCAGCGCGGCCGGCACCGGGCCGACCCCCGCGAGCATGTTCGGCACGAACCGCTCGTGCCCGGGTACGTCGACGAAGGCGATCGTGCCGCCGGACGGCAACGTCGTCCAGGCGAACCCCAGATCGATGGTCATGCCCCGACGGCGTTCCTCGGCCCACCGGTCGGGTTCCATCCCGGTCAACGCCCGGACCAGGGTCGACTTGCCGTGGTCGACGTGCCCGGCGGTGGCGACGACGAACATGCTCAGTCGTCCCCGGGTACGCGCAGCACGGCGGCCAGGACCGCGTCGTCGGCGTCCACGGGCACGCACCGCAGGTCGAGCAGGAGTCGGCCCCGCACCACCCGACCCAGCACCGGCTGGTCTCCGGTGCGCAGCGGGACGGCGTACCGCTCGGGCAGGCTCAGCGCCCACGATTCCAGCTCGACGCCGGGAGCGCCGCCACCGCCGACGACGGCGACCGCCTCCACGACCTCCGCCTTGCGTCCGTCCGCGCCGAGCCGGTCGCGTAGCAGCTCCACCCGGCGGCGCAGAACGGCCGGATCGGCGTGCAGCGCGGTCCGCGTCGGGGTGTCCGGCCGGTGCAGCGTGGCGGCCAACGCCGCCAGGGTGAGCTTGTCGACGCGCAGCGCGCGGGCCAGCGGGTGGCGGCGTAGGCGTTCGACGAGCGCGGCGTCGCCGAGCAGCAGGCCGGCCTGCGGGCCGCCGAGCAGTTTGTCGCCGCTCGCCGTGACCAGGGCCGCGCCGGCGCGCAGGGCGCTGGCCGCGTCCGGCTCGTCCGGCAGCAACGGATCCGGTGCGAGCAGCCCGGAGCCGATGTCGGCGACCACCGGCACGTCGAGGGTGGCCAGTTGGCGCACCGGCACGGCCGAGGTGAAGCCGGTGACCTGGAAGTTCGACGGGTGCACCTTCAGCACGAACCCGGTCTGCGGGCCGACGGCGGCGGCGTAGTCGTCGAGCGTCGTGCGGTTGGTGGTGCCCACCTCGCGCAGTCGCGCGCCGGTGCTTACCAGCAGGTCCGGTAGGCGGAAGCCGTCGCCGATCTCGACGAGTTCGCCGCGGCTGACCACGATCTCCCGGCCGGCGGCCAACGCCGTGGCCGCCAGCACCAGCGCGGCAGCGCCGTTGTTGACCACGTGCACGGCGGCGGCGTCGGGCACGGCGGCGGCGAGCGCGTCGAGGGCGTCGCGGCCCCGACGGGCCCTGCGCCCGGTGTTCAGGTCCAGCTCGACGTCGGTATGCCCGGCGGCCGCGACGACGGCCGCGACGGCGGCCGGCGACAGCGCCGCCCGGCCCAGGTTGGTGTGCAGCACGACACCGGTGGCGTTGAGCACCGCGCGGGGACCCGGCGCGGGCAGTCCGGCGACGGAGGCGTCCCGCACCTCCTCGGGGGCGATCTCACCACGGCGGGCCCGCGTCTGCGCCCGCACGACGGCGGCCTTGACCCGCTCGCGGCCGAGGGTCGCGATGGCCGCCGCCAGCTGCGGATCGGCGAGGAGGGTGTCGGTGCGGGGCACCCGACGTCGCGGGTCCTCGCTGCCGTCACGCATCACGTCACTCCTGCCGCCGTTGGCGGAGACGGACGGGAATCGAACCCGCCTGGCCCGGGTCCCGGACCACACCGGTTTTGAAGACCGGGAGGGGCACCAGCCGCCTGAACGCCTCCGTCGCACATTCGATCACAACGCCGGTGCGACCGCTCAGTCAGTCGCCGGATCCACCTCGGTCCGCCGGGCGTTCACCCGCTCGCGTTGCGGCACGACGGTGTAGCGGGGGTCGCGGGCGGACGCGACGCCGCCGTAGAAGATGCCGAACCGGGTGGCCACCGACGCGCCCAGCAGCGCGGCCCCGGACAACGCCCCGACGGCGCGACTACCCCGACCCAGCAGCGCCCCGGCCACCCCGGCGGCGGTCAGCAGCCGACCGGCGCGCAGCAGCCGGCCCGGCCGACCCGTCCGGTAGGGCTCGCTGAGCAGCCCGAGACGGGTCTCCACCCGGTGCGCGCCGTACAACTCCAGGGCCGCCCCGGCCACCGCCATCCGGCGGGCCGGCCCGGCCTGCGACGGCGGCGCGGCGAGCAGACCGACGCCCGCGCCGCTGGCCAGCGCGCTGCCCGCGAAGATGACCGGCAACTCGGGGTACGCCTCATGCCACGACGGCACCGCCGTGTCGGCGAGCAGGACCCCGGTGTACGTCGCCAGGGCGGGCGCGGTGACGGCGGCGACCAGCCCGGCGGCGTGCCCGACCGGCGGCAGAGCCCGACCGACCACCCCGAGCGGACCGCGCCGGGGCAGCCAGCCGGCGGTCTCGGCGATCGCCGCCAACCCGGCGGCCGGCCCGAACGCGCTGAGGATCCAGGTGCCCACCCACCGGGCCGTGTCAACCTCCCCCCCCCCAAGCATGGCATGAACCCCCGCCGCCCGCCCAACATCCCGTAGCAGTAACCCCGCGCTGGCGCTGACGGCGCCCAGCGCGGTGACCCGGCCGGCGCGGCGCAGCGCCGGGCGTCGGGTGAGTTGACCTCCGGCGGCCAGCAGCGACGAGCCGGCGGCCAGACCGCCGGTGAACAGGTACGCGGCGATGTCCCACTTCCACACCGGGGCCTTGAGGATGGGCCGGCCGTAGTAGGAGGTGAACTCGGCCTCGGGGACCCGCAGCTCCTCTCCGCCACCGCGACGACCGCGCCGGGAGCGCCGCGCCGCGTTCTCCCGGGGCTGCGCCGGCCGATCGTCGTGGGGTTGCGGCGTCCGATCCTCGTGGGCGCGGGCCGGCACGGCCACATCGGCGCCGTCGTCCGCCTGCCTCTGGCCCGGTAGGTCGAGGCTCGCGGCGGCCAGTCGGTCGCGGAACCGGCGGAACCGGGCGCCCACCGGAAGGCGCTCCGGGCTCACGAGGATCTCCCCACGAAGGCGGCGACGGTGGCCGCCGCCATGGCGAGCGCGGCGATGCCGGCGCGTTTCCACATCGCCGGTAGGTCTCGGGTGGTCACCACCGGGTCCGGTGGCAACCCGTACACCTCCGGCTCGTCCAGCAGCAGGAAGAACGCCCCGTCACCACCCACACCATCATCCGGGTCGTGCCCGTACAAGCGGGCCTCGGGAACACCCCGACCGTGCAACGTCGCCACCCGCGCCGCCGCCCGCTCCCGCAACTCCTCCAGGGGCCCGTACTGGATCGACTCCGTCGGACACGCCTGCGCACACGCCGGCGTCATCCCCGCGCCCAAACGGTCGTAACACAGCGTGCACTTCCACGCCCGACCATCACCCCTACGCTGATCGATCACCCCGTACGGACACGCCGAAATGCAGTACCCACACCCATTACAGATGTCCTCCTGCACCACCACCGTCCCGAACTCCGTCCGGAACAACGACCCCGTCGGACACACATCCAAACAAGCCGCATGCGTGCAGTGCTTACACACATCCGACATCATCAACCACCGAAAATCCGACCGACCCTCCACACCGCTGTCCCGCCCCGGCGGCCGCGCACCCGGCATACCCAGGAACTGTGGCTGCGCGCCGCCGTCGGCCGGGCCGGTGTCGGTCGCGCCGCCGTCGGCCATGCGCGCGGCGGCCGACGGCGACCCGGGCGGCAGACCCGGTTCGGTGCCGGTCGGCCCGGCCGTGCCGGCGGCGGCCGCCGCCGACGCCGCGCTGACCGTCGTACCGGTGGGCGTACCCGCGAACGCCGCGCTGCCATGTCCCGCCGGGCGCGGCTGCTCCACGAACGCCACGTGCCGCCACGAGTTCGCCGTCAACGCCCCCGTGTTGTCGTACGACATCCCCAACAGATCCAGACCACTTCCCGGGACGTCGTTCCACTCCTTGCACGCCACCTCACACGCCTTACAGCCGATACACACACTCGTATCGGTGAAGAACCCCATCCGCTGCGGCGCGTCCACATAACCCGCGTCCGGCGCCGGATCGAGCGGCCCGTAGAGGCTGTTCGGGTCAGGAATCACCGCTGCCCTTCCCGTCCTGGTCGATGGTGACGGCCGGCGCGTGCCCACCCGGGGTGATCCCGGCCCGCCGCTGGTAGTCGGCGACCAGGTCGAGCAGGGCAGCCCCGGTGGGCCGCCGGCCGGGCCGTACGTCGCAGGTACCGATCTTGCTCTGCTGGATGAGGACGTTGGGGTCGAGGGTGATGCCGAACAGGTCGTTGGCCGAGTCGCCGGTCACCAGACCCTCGAACCCGAAGTGGTACGGCAGCCACACCTGATGGATGACCCGACCGTCCACCCGCAACGGAGTGAGCCGGTCGGTGACCAGCACCTTCGCCTCGATCACCGCCCGACCGCTGACCAGGTGCGCCCACCCGAGGTGGGCCAACCCGGTCTCGGCGGCCAGCTCCGGCGACACCTCGACGAACATCTCCGGCTGCAACTCGGCGAGGGGTCGTACCGTCCGGCTCATCCCACCTGCGGTGTGGTGCTCGGTGAGCCGGCTGACCGTGAAGATGTACGGGAAAACCTGACTGTGCTCCTGCGGCGGGCTCGGGTTCACCGAGTTCACCGGGTGCGCGTACGACTTGCGGGTCGGGTTGGCCTGCTGGCGGTAGAGCGGGTTGCGCACCGGCGACTCGACTGGCTCGTAGTGGGTGGGCAGCGGCCCGTCCAGGACGCCGCTGGGCGCGTACAGCCAACCCTTGCCGTCGCCCTGCATCACGAACGGGTCGTCACCGGCGATCCCCTCCGGACCGGACGCGCCGGCCGGCGGCCGGTACGACGGCGGTTTGGTCTTCTCGAAGTCCGGCACGTCGTGGCCGGTCCACTCGGCCTTGTCCGGGTCCCACCAGATGTAACGCTTGCGCTCGCTCCACGGACGGCCGTCCGGGTCGGCGGAGGCGCGGTTGTAGAGGATGCGCCGGTTCGCCGGCCACGCCCAACCCCACTCGGCGGCCACCCAGTCCTGCTCGTGCCGGGACTTGCGGCGGGCGGCCTGGTTGACGCCGTCGGCGTACACGCCGGTGTAGATCCAGCAGCCGACGGCCGTGGAGCCGTCGTCGCGGGCCTCGGCGAAACTGGACAGCGGCTGGCCGGTCGTCACGTCGTACCCGTTGATCTCGCGCAGCACCGACTCGGCGCTGGGCTCCGCGTGCGGACCGTGGGTGGGGTAGTCCCAGGTGAGGTCGAGCAGCGCCCGGTCGCGCGGCAGCGACGAGCCGGCCAGCTTCTCCCGCAGTCGGCGGCCCAGGTGGTAGAAGAACCACAGCTCGGAGCGGGCGTCGCCCGGCGGCTCGACGGCCTTCTCCCGCCACTGCAACAGCCGCTGGGTCTGCGTGAACGTGCCCTCCTTCTCCACGTGCGACGCGGCGGGCAGGAAGAACACCTCGGTGCGGCACTCCTCGGGCACGATCTCGCCGGTGGCCACCTCGGGGCCGTTCTTCCAGAACGTCGCGCTCTCGATCATGAACAGGTCCCGCACGACCAGCCAGTCGAGGTTCGCCATGCCCAGGCGTTGCGCCCGGCCGTGCGCGGATCCGACGGCCGGGTTCTGGCCGAGCAGGAAGTACCCCTTGATCTTTCCATCGATCATGTTGAGGACCTGCTGGTAGGTGCCGTGGTCCCCGGTCAGCCGGGGCAGGAAGCCGTAGCCAAAGTCGTTCTCCGGCGTCGCGGCGTCCCCCCAGTACGCCTTGAGCAGGCTGGCCGCGTACGACCGCGCGTTGCCCCAGAAGCCCTTCTGCCCGGGGTGCCGGATGCTGTCCACCCACTCGTCAAAGGTGGGGTGATCGGCGTGGTGAGGCATGGGCAGGTAGCCGGGCAGCAGGTTGAACAGGGTCGGGATGTCGGTCGAGCCCTGGATGCTCGCGTGCCCGCGCAACGCCATGACCCCGCCACCGGGCCGGCCCATGTTGCCCAGCAGGAGCTGGATGATCGCCCCGGCGCGGATGTACTGCACTCCGACGCTGTGCTGCGTCCAGCCCACCGAGTAGATGAGCATGCCGGTGCGTTCCCGGCCCGAGTTCTCCGTCCACGCCCGCGCCAGTTCCAGGAACTTGTCCTGCGGGATGCCGCAGACCCGCTCCACCATCTCCGGCGTGTAGCGGGCGTAGTGCCGCTTGAGGATCTGATAGACGCAGCGCGGGTGCTGCAACGTCTCGTCCCGCTGGGTCTGGCCGCCCACCGGCGCGCCGTGCGACTCGTGCTCCAACCCGGCGGCGGTGTCCCGCTCCTTCGCGGTGTGTCCGCTGCCCGAGGAGTCCTCGTGCCCCTCGTACTGCCAGCTGTCCTGCACGTAACTGCCGGTTTCGGGATCGAAGCCGGAGAAGAACCCGTCGCCGTCCTCGGTGTCGCTGAACCGGTCGCTGACGATCGTCGCCGCGTTGGTGTAGGCGAGGACGTACTCGCGGAAGTCCAACTCGTTGTCGAGGATGTAGCGGATCACCCCACCCAACAACGCGATGTCCGTCCCCGCCCGGATCGGCAGGTACGCGTCCGCGACCGCGCTCGTGCGGGTGAACCGCGGGTCGACGTGGAACACCTTCGCGCCCCGACGCTTGGCCTCCATCACCCACTGGAACCCGACCGGATGCGCCTCGGCCATGTTGGAGCCCTGGATGACGATGACGTCAGCGTTGGCGATGTCCTGCTGGAAGTCCGTCGCACCGCCACGACCGAAGCTGGCCCCCAGACCGGGGACGGTGGCGGAGTGTCAAATACGCGCCTGGTTCTCGATCTGCAACGCCCCCATCGCGGTGAACAACTTCTTGATGAGGTAGTTCTCCTCGTTGTCCAACGTCGCCCCACCGAGGCTGGAGATCCCCAGCGTCCGGTTGAGCGGCCGGCCCTCGGCGTCGCGGTCCTCCCAGGTCTGGGCCCGGGCCGCGAGGATCCGATCGGCGATCATGTCGACGGCCGTCTCGAGGTCGAGGTCTTCCCACTGGGTGGAGTACGGACGGCGGTAGCGGACCGTGGTCTGGCGCAGCGGACTCGTCACGAGGCTCTTGCTGGCCGCGCCCTTGGGACACAGGCGGCCCCGCGAGATCGGACTGTCCGGGTCACCCTCGATCTGCGTGACCTGCCCGTCGGCGACGAAGACCCGCTGACCGCACCCCACCGCGCAGTACGGACACACCGACCGCGCCACCGAATCGGCGGTCTCGGTACGCGCCGTCAGAGCGGCCGACCGCGCCGACTTCGCCGCGGCGCCCCGGCCCAACGGGTCCGTGCCGGTGAGCTGGCGATACACCGGCCAACCCTCGATGAAGGTCCGTAGACCCATCCCGACACCTCCTTGCCCGTGAGCGCGCGACCTCCCGAACATAGGTCAGATGAGGAGTCTTCGCTAATCGAGCGTCCGTCCGTCGCGGCGACGGTCCAGACGGTCCAGTCGGCCCAGGCGCCACGTCAGCGCCGGGACCATCACCGCCGCGGCGACGAGGTGCAGCACGACCAGCGCCACGACGGTCACCGGCGCTGCCCCGCAGAGAAACGGCGGGACCAGCGAGATCGCGGTCAGCACCACCGCCGTCCACAGGAACCGGTCGGCGGGACGCGCGCTGAACCGACCGAGCACGACGGCGAGAACGACGCCCACCACCGAGAAGACACCCGTCACCACGGCGAACCCGGCCACCGGGATCACCTCGCCACCCTCGGGAATCTCGAAGTCGACCCCGGCGGCCCCGGCGAGCGCGGCGGCGAGAGTCGTCGTGGCCATCGCCGCCACGGTGGCGACCAGGCCGACACCGACGAGCCCGAGGAGCCGGTGGGTGCGGTAGGGCGTAGCCGAGACACTCACCGCGCACCACCTGCCGACAGTCGCTCCGGCAGCCCCAGCCGCGGGAACTGGTCGGCGTGAAAGATGACGATCTCGGTGATCGCCCCACCGGTGACGCGCAGGACGTCGATGGTCAACGGCAGGTACGCGCCCTCGGCCTCCCGCCAGTGGTAGAACGCGACCGCGGGCTGCCGGTTCACCGAGGTGGCGACGCCACGCAGACCCGTCATCCCGTCGAAACCGTCCCCGATCCAGTCGCTGAGCACCGCGTCCCGACCCACCTGCAGGCCCGGCGTGGGCGGCATCGAACAGCGCACGTCCTCGCGCAACATCGTGGTGAGCCGGCCGATGTCCGTGGCCACGCTCGCCTCGGTGAAGTGCCGCACCAGCTCGCGCGTCCCGGCGTCCTGGTCGCCACCGGTCCAGTCCTGCCGCTCGGCGGGCAGGTGCTCGCGCATGCCCGCCCGCGCCCGCTGCAGGGCGCTGTTCACCGAGTTGACCGAATCCCCGAGCAGCTCGGCGACGTCCTTCGCGGGCCAGCCCAGCACGTCCCGCAGGATCAACACGGCCCGGGGACGCGGCGCGAGGTGCTGGACCGCCACCACGTACGCCAACTCGATCGTCTCCCGCGCGACCGCGACCGCCTCCGGCTCGTCCGCGTCGCCCGCCGGCAACTCGTCGAGCAGCCGATCCGGGTACGGCTGCAACCACCGCACCTCACCGCCCCGGGCCGGCTCCGGACGGCACCTGGCCAACAGGTCCAGGCAGGCGTTCGTGGCGATCCGATACAGCCAGGCCCGCACCGTCGACCGCCCCTCGAACGTCTCCCGCCGCCGCCAGGCCCGCAGGAACGTCTCCTGCACGGTGTCCTCGGCGTCCTCGAACGACCCGAGCATCCGGTAACAGTGCACGTGCAACTCCCGCCGGTGCCGCTGCGCCAGCACCGCGAAGGTGGTCTCGTCGGCCTCGGCCAGAGCGCCCGCGCCCTCGCTCCGCGCGTCCGTACCCATCACGTCATGCTCCCGTCTCGTCGTGTCCCGTCACACCTATGACGGGTGCGGGCACGAGAACTCATCACCCGCGCCGACCGCGCGTCCCGACGTACCGTGGCGACACCCGCACCGACGGGCGTTACCCTGACACCATGCAGGCCGTCTCGCCCCCCGCGACCGGCGTGGCCTTCCTGGCCCGCCCGGGTCGTCCGGCCGTCGTGGCGCGCACGCTCACCGAGCTGGCCGGCCCCACCCGGGGCGTCGTCGAACTGCCGGTGCGGTTGATGTGGAACGCCGAGCGCACCTTCGACCTCGGCGACCCCGACCAGCTCCTCTGGATGTACGAGAACGTACTGCGCGAGACCGCCAGCACCGACGACCTGCGCACCCTCATCAACGGGCGCACGCTGCGGCGGGTGTGGCGGCTGCTCAACCTCCCCCGGGGCGTCCGCCAGGCCTGGGAGAGCCGGCACCGCGGCCTGCGCGCGGCGTGATCGCACCGCACCTGCACGACTTCTACCGGGAAGTGGCCCGGGTGGCGCTGACCGCCGCCCGGCCGTACCGATTCGTGCTCGGCGGCGGGGTGGCCTGGGCCGCGCACGGCCTGGTGGCCCGGCCCACCGAGGACGTGGACCTCTTCGCCGACGTGGAGGGCGCCGCCGCCGCAGCCTCCGCCGGGGTACGCGCCGCGCTGGAGCGCGCCGGGTTCACCGTGACCGACGCCGATCCGGACAGCGAACTCGCCGACCTGTTCGACGGGTACGGCCGGGACATGAAGGACTTCGTGGTGAGCCGCGACGCACGGCAGATCCGGCTCAGCCTGGCCCGACTCGATCGACAGCAGAGCCCGGTGGTGATGGACCTCGGCCCGGTCATGGACGTCCGCGACCTGGTCGCCAACAAGATCGCGGCACTGGTCAACCGGCGGGAGGTCCGCGACTTCATCGACGTCGCGGCGGCGCTCGAGCACTACGACGTGACGCAACTGCTGGTGCTGGCCCGGCAGGTCGACCCCGCGCTCGACCCGGACGACGTCCGCGCCGCCGGGCGCTACCTCGACCGGCTGTCCGACACCCGTTTCGGCCGCTACGGCCTGAACCCGGACGACGTCGCGCGGGTACGCCGACGCTTCACCGCCTGGCCCCGCTGACGCCGGCTGGCCACCCCGTGCCGTGCTGCGGAAACCGGGGCTGACGTGGCGGGAGTGACAGGGGCTCGTTATGGTGCGCGAGGCGCTCACGAGGCGCGTCAACCCCCATCGAAGGGCACGTCATGACCTCTGGATCCGGTCCATCGCGTCGCCAGGTGCTCGCGGTCGCCGCCGCCGCGGCGACCGCCCCGCTGATCGCCGCCGCCCCCGCCCAGGCGGCGGGCCCCGCCCGGTCGCGCACCTGGGACCTCACGCTGCTGGGCACATCGGACACGCACGGCAACGTCTACAACTGGGACTACTACCGGGACGCCGAGTACGACGACAGCAAGCACAACGACGTCGGCGTCGCGAAGCTGGCCACCCTGATCAACCAGATCCGCCGCGAGCGGCGCGGCAAGGCCACGCTCGTGCTCGACGCCGGCGACACCATCCAGGGCACTCCCCTGGCGACGTACTACGCCAAGCAGGAGCCCATCACCGCCACCGGCGAGAAGCACCCGATGGCCCGGGCGATGAACGTCATCGACTACGACGCCGTGACCCTGGGCAACCACGAGTTCAACTACGGTCTGCCGCTGCTGGACCTGTGGATCCGCCAGCTCGGCTTCCCCGCCCTCGCCGCCAACGCGGTAAACGCGAAGACGGGCAAGCCGGCCTTCCTGCCGTACGTCATCAAGAAGGTCTCCCTGGGCTTCGCCGCGCCGACCCTGCGGGTCGGCATCCTCGGCCTGACCAACCCGGGCGTCGCCATCTGGGACCGGGGCAACGTCGAGGGCAAACTGCGCTTCGACGACATGATCGCGACCGCCGCGAAGTGGGTGCCGGTCATGCGGGCCCGCGGCGCGGACATCGTGCTGATCTCCGCCCACGGCGGCGACAGCGGCACCTCCAGCTACGGCCCGGAGCTGCCCAACGAGAACCCGGTGGCGCTGATCGCCCAGCAGGTGCCCGGGATCGACGCGATCCTCTTCGGGCACGCCCACAACGAGGTCGTCGAGCGGTTCGTCACCAACGAGCGGACCGGCACGCAGGTGCTGCTCTCCGAGCCCTCGAAGTGGGGCCAGCGGCTCACCCGGATGGACTTCACCCTCACCCGTGAGCGCGGCCGTTGGACGATCACCAACAAGGCCGCCACCATGCTGAACACCAACACGGTCGTCGAGGACCCGAAGGTGGTCGCGGCCGTGCGGGCCCAGCACGCCAAGACTGTGGCGTACGTCAACCAGGTGGTCGCCACGTCCACAGTGGAGCTGTCGGCGGCGGAGTCCCGCTACCAGGACACCCCGATCCTCGACTTCATCAACCACGTGCAGACCGAGGTGGTCGGCGCGGCGCTGACCGGCACCGCGTACGCGGACCTGCCGGTACTGTCGATCGCGGCGCCGTTCAGCCGTACCGCCGTCTTCCCCGCCGGCGACGTCAAGATCCGCGACGTGGCCGGCCTGTACGTGTACGACAACACCCTCGAAGCCGTCGTGCTCAGCGGCGCCGAGGTACGCGCGTACCTGGAGTACTCGGCGAAGTTCTTCCGCACCCTCGCGCCGGGCGCTCCGGTCGACCCGGAGCAGATCAGCGACCCGGCCGTGCCGGACTACAACTACGACGTGATCTCCGGCCTGGACTACGACATCGACATCTCCAAGCCGGTCGGCCAGCGCATCACCCGACTGATGCTGCCCGGCACCGACACCCCGGTCGCGGACGACGCGCAGTTCGTGGTGGCGGTGAACAACTACCGGCGCAGCGGCGGCGGCAATTTCCCCGGCATCGTGAAGACCCAGGTCTACAACGCGCAGCAGGAGATCCGCCAGCTGCTCATCGACTGGGCCCAGGCCAAGGGGACCATCAACCCGGACGACTTCTTCCAGCCCAACTGGCGTCTCGTGCGCGAGGGTGTGCCGGTCTTCTGACCGTGACGTGACGGCGGGCCGTGGGTGACGACACCCGCGGCCCGTCCGCGTATGTTCAGCCCTGCACGTTCCAGCGGACCGGGTCCTCGGCCTTCTCCGGCCGGTCCCGCCCGGGATCGGTCTCGGTCAGCGCGACCTGGTCCTCCGGACGGACCGCGGGTGGCAACTCCCCGAACCGGATGTGGCGCAGGAACGCGTACTCGTCGTCGGTGAACGGTTGCTCGGCCATCGGCACCCCCCTACTCCCCCGTCATTGTCCAACGGCGGGCCTTCGGCACATCGGTCCGTTGGCTGACAGCCCGTCGACGTTGGGTGGACCCCGACACACCCCGTAAAGCATCCTAGGATCCTGGACTCATAGCCACGGAACCCGGCAACTCGCGTCGATCTTGCACTAACGGTTGCCGAAGTGTGCGGTTTCGCGTGGAATGTCGCCACAGAAAACGCAAGATCGGCGGGCTGGGGCGGGGCGGGCTGGGGCGGGGCGGGGCTCAGGAAGGGGTGTCGGCGGGCGGGCGGCGCGGGGTTGGCAGCCGGTCCAGCACGGCGAGGGCCGCCCGGATCGGTCGGCGGCGCAGCATGTCGTCGAAGCTCGCCTGCCCCTGACAGAAGCGCACGAACATCCGCCAGCCCGGCGGGGTCGCCAACAGCCCGTGGAACACCTCCGGGCGCCGGGTGAACAGGTCGAGCAACCGGAACCCTGCCCGCATCTCCGGCGTCAGGCGCTCGGCGACCGCCCGCTCGTACCCGGCCAGATCCCCGGCGGCGACCGCCGCCCCGGCCAGCTCGCCGGAGCGCAGGGCGAAGCTGATCCCCTCGCGGCTCCACGGCTCCAACAGCCCGGCCGCGTCCCCCACGACGAGCACCCGGCCGTTACGCAATGGCGAGTCCTCCTCGCGACACCGCGTCAGGTGACCCGAATCGTGCGCCGCCGGCAGCCCGGTCAGACCCAACCGGTCGACGAACTGCCGCAGGTAGGCACGTGTCCCCTCCCCCGCGCCCCGGCCCGCGATCACGCCGACCGTCAACCGGTCGCCCTTCGGGAACACCCAGGCGTACGAGCCCGGCATCGCCCCCCAGTCCAGCAACAGTCGCCCACGCCAACGCTCCTGCTCGGCGGGCGGCACCGGGATCTCCAGCTCCAGCCCCAGGTCCACCTGGCGGTAGCGCACCCCCACGTGCCGGGCGGTCACCCCCGACGAGCCGTCCGCGCCGATCACCGTGCGGGCCGCCAGGGTCGTGCCGTCGGCCAGTCGCAGGCGTACCCCCTCGGGATCCTGCTCGATGGCACGGACCGCGACCTGCTCACGCAGCTGCGCGCCGGCGGCGACCGCCGCGGCGCGCAGGCGGTCGTCGAACTCCTCCCGGCGCACCATCGTCACCACCGGGCTGCCGTTGCGGCGGGTGAACTCCCGCCGGCCGTCGCGGGTGAACGTCACCCGGTCGACCCGGTCGTGCGCCGGCACCTCGATCCGTTCCCGCACGGCGGCCAGCGAGGTGCCGATGAGGCCGCCCCCGCAGGTCTTGTAACGCGGGTGCGTGGCCCGCTCGACAACCAGGGTGCGAACACCCGCGCGGGCCGCGGCGTGCGCCGCGGAGAGCCCGGCGGGGCCCGCGCCGACGACGATCAGATCCCAGACGATCACCATCGCAGCGTAGGGCGTGCTCGCCCTCCACCGCCCGAACGGGTGGGCATCTTCGGTCGGGCAGGGGGTAACCGATGCGGCGCAACCGTCCGCGTCCGGCGGGTGGGCGAAGGAGGAGATCATGCAGCGGATGGAGCTGTCGGAGGTCGAGCAGCGGGTGTACGAGGCGGTCACCGCCCTCGAAGCACGCGGCCAGGTGCCCTATCCGGACCTGATCGCCGAAGGATCCGGGCTGACCGAGGAGCAGGTGCACGCCCCGCTGCACCAGCTCACCGAGAAGGGTCTGCTGCACCGCGAGGACTCGCCGATGGCCGGCCTCGACTTCGGCCCCCGGTTCTGCGCCCGTCAGATGGCGTGACCCTGGACGGTTCGCCCCCGCTGGTCGGGGTAGCGGTCAGGAATGCATGATCGACCGTCAACGGGGGGCACGATGAACGCGGCGGGCGAGCCGCAGCCGGTCGATGCGGCCGAGAACCGCCGACGCTGGCAGGCCGTCGGCGTCGGGCTGGTCGCCGCGTTCATGACGCTGCTCGACGTGAGCATCGTCAACGTCGCGGTGCCGTCCATCGACCGCGCGCTGAACGCCTCCCCGAGCGACCTGCAGTGGGTCCTCTCGGGGTACGCGCTCACCTTCGGTCTGGTGCTCGTACCGGCCGGCCGCTTCGGAGACTTCCGAGGTCGGCGTAACGCGTTCGTCTTCGGGATCGCGTTGTTCACCCTGACCAGCGCGCTCGCCGGCCTGGCGACCTCACCCACCTGGCTGGTCGCCGCCCGGCTGCTCCAGGGCGCCGCCGCCGGCATCATCAACCCACAGGTGATCGGGCTGATCCAGCAGTTGTTCCGGGGGCCGGAGCGGGCCCGCCCGTTCGGGTTGCTCGGCGCGACCATCGGCATCTCCACCGCCGTCGGACCACTGCTCGGCGGCCTGCTCATCGCCCTCGGCGGTGAGGAGCACGGATGGCGGTGGGTCTTCTTCGTCAACGTGCCGGTCGGCATCGTCGCGGTGATCCTGGGTTGGCGGCTGCTACCCGGTCGGCCCGACGGGCAACCCGGCCGCCGTCGACTCGACCCGGTCGGTGTGCTGCTGCTCGGCGTCGGCGTGGTGCTGATCCTGCTGCCCCTCGTGCAGGAGCAGCAGTGGCGTACGCCGTGGAAGTGGGCGCTCATCCCGGCCGGCCTCGCGGTGCTGGTCGCCTTCGGCCTGTGGGAGCGGTGGTACGCGCGACACCGCGAACCGCTGTTCGATCTGCGCCTGTTCACCTTCCAGTCGTACACGCTCGGGTCGCTCATCGCGCTCATCTACTTCGGCGGGTTCACCGCGATCTTCTTCATCTTCACGCTGTTCCTGCAGAACGGGCTCGGCTACAGCGCGCTCGTCGCCGGTCTCGCCATCACGCCCTTCGCGCTCGGGTCCGCCGCCGCGTCCGCTCTCGGAGGACGCATCGTCAACCGGTTCGGCCGACCCCTGGTCGCCATCGGCCTGCTCGCCGTGGTGATCGGGCTGGCCGCCACCGTGCTCGCCCTGCACGTCGCGCCGCATTCCCCGGCGCCCTGGGTCACCGCCGGTCCGCTGCTCGTCGCCGGCATCGGCAGCGGCCTCGTCATCGCCCCCAACCAGACGCTCACCCTTGCCCAGGTGCCCGTCCCGCAGGCGGGCAGCGGAGCGGGCATGCTCCAGACCGGTCAGCGGATCGGCGCCGCCGCCGGCATCGCCGCGGTCGGCTCGATGTTCTTCTCCTCGCTGGCCGACAGTCACGGCGACTGGACGGGAGCTTTCGAGAAGTCGCTGCTGCTCGCCACGGGCATCATCGCGCTCGCGCTGGTGGCGGCGTTGATCGACATCTTCCGCAATCACCACCACTGACGCGATCCGCGGGTACGGCGATGGCCGGCACCCGTTGTCGGGGTGCCGGCCATCTGCGTGTCTTAGCTGTTCCAGTTGTGGGCGACCAGGTCGGTGGCCTGCTGCTCCCACTGCGCGTACGCGTCCGGGTACGCCGACACCTGCACGGTCTGCGCGGCGTCGGTCAGCGGCATGTCCTGCCAGCCGTCAACCTGACGCAGGCCCTTGAGGAACGCCGTCGTCGAGTACTCCGGGTCGGTGATCTGCTCCGGCGTGCCCCAACCGCTCGACGGGCGCTGCTGGAACAGGCCGAGGGAGTCGTGGTCGTTCATGTCGCCGAGGTGACCCAGGTTCTCCAGCTTGGACTCCTGCAGGCTGGTGGCGATGGAGATGACCGCGGCCCGTTCGGGCAGGCCGGCCTTCTTGGTGGCGGCGATGATGGCCTTGGCGTTGGCGGTCTGCTCGCCGTTGAGGTCGATGTGGGACTGGTCGCCCTGCGGCTTGGGTGCGGTGGTCTGCACCGCGGCGGCGGCGGGCTTGGCGTCGACCGGGTTGGCGTGGGCGGCGATGGGGCCGGCGAAGACGCCACCGGCGAACGCGAGACCAGCGATGGACAGCATGCTCTTGCGGAAGATCGTGTTCATGGGGGTTGCTCCTTCGGGGGTAGGAAACACCCACCTGTCACCGTTCGGGGGATCGGTGACGGGGGTGTCAGCACCTCGTCCGGGCGCTCAAAGTCTGGGGGGCGGCCTGCGAGCGGGGGGCTCGTGGCGGCCGGTCCGGGTGTAACGACCCGGGGGCGGGGTCATTCCCGGAGGGCTGACGATCCGCGGTGAGCGGGGCTCGTCGTGCCGGGACCGGGTGTGACGACCTGCGGTCCGGGGTCATTCCCGGGGGCTGACGATCCGAGGGGATCGGGGCTCGCTCGTGCCGGGACCGGGTGTAACGACCCGCGGTCCGGGGCCATTCCCGGGGGCTTGGCTCCCCCGGGGCGGGGGGCTCGGCCGTGGTCCTGCGATCGTCGGAGGGTGTAACGACCCCCGGCCCGCCACGATTCCGGCCCACGGGTGCAGCGGGTCACCACAGTGGCCCCACAACCGGACACACCGCCCGCGTGCGGCGATACGACCGGGTGATCGACTCCGGATCGGCGAACTCGGGGCATCCCGGACCGGTCGATGCCCCCATATCGGCGAACTCGTGTCGATCACGGCGATCGGGGCGGCGTGGCCGGAGCCCGTGGCACTCGGGAGGTACCGGGGAGGCCTAGGGTGATCGTGTGGCGACCCTTCTGCTTCTGCGACACGGCCGTACCACCGCGAACGCCGACGGCGGCCTGGCCGGCCGACAGCCGGTCGAGCTGGACGACACCGGGCGCGCCCAGGCCACCGCGGTCGGCGAACGGTTGCGGGCAGTGCCGTTGGCGGCGGTCGTCACCAGTCCGCTGATTCGCTGCCGGCAGACCCTGGAACTGGCGTTGCCCCAGGCCACTCCGGTTGTCGAGGAGGGCCTGATCGAGTGCGACTACGGCAGCTGGGAGGGGCAGCCGCTGAAGAAGCTCGCCAAGGAGCCGCTCTGGCCGGTGGTTCAGCAGCACCCCAGCGCGGCGGTCTTCCCGCAGGGCGAGGCGATGGCGGCGATGGCGGCCCGCGCGGTGGCCGCCGTCCGCGACTGGGACGCCCGGGTGAACGCCGAGCACGGGCCCGAGGCAATCTGGCTGGCGTGCAGCCACGGCGATGTGATCAAGGCCATCGTGGCGGATGCTCTCGGCGTACACCTGGATGCCTTTCAGCGGATCGTGGCCGACCCGGCGTCGGTGACCGCGATCCGCTTCACGCCGCTGCGGCCCTTCCTGGTTCGGCTCAACGACGCCGGCGGTGACCTCGCCGCGCTGGTCCCGCCGCCGCGCAAGCGGCGTCGGCGGACCACGCGGGCGGCCGACTCGGACGCCGCCGTCGGCGGCGGAGCGGGCGCGGCCAGGTGAGAAACACCGCCACGCCCGGGTGTGGCACCCGATACACCGGGCGCGTTGCCCCTGCGGCGATTCGGGTCGGTGGGGTGCGCGATGCCATGGTGGGCCGGATAGGGTCGTGGGTATGACCCACCAGGTGCACGCCTTCGAACCGCCGGAGCGGTTCGTCGCCGGGACCGTCGGGCCGCCGGGGGAGCGCACGTTCTTCCTGCAGGCCCGCGGCGGCGGCAGGCTGGTCAGCGTCGCGCTGGAAAAGGTCCAGGTGTCCCTGCTGGCCGAGAAGCTGGAGGAGCTGCTGACCGAGGCGCAGCGCCGCTTCGGGGTGGAGTTGCCCGAGCTGGCGCCGGTGACCGGCGACAACGAGCCGTTGGACACCCCGGTCGACGAGGAGTTCCGGGTCGGGACGCTCGGGCTGGCCTTCGACGTCGACACCGCGACCGTGGTGATCGAGGCGATCGCCGCCGGCGAGGTCGAGCCCGAGGTCGAGCTGGGCGACGAGGACGACGAAGAGGACGACGAGGACGAGGAGCCGGACGAGGACCTGGACCGGCTGCGCGTGCGGCTCACACCGCAGGCCACCCGCCAGTTCATCGAGCGGGCCCGGCGTGTGGTCAACGCGGGCCGGCCGCCGTGCCCGCTGTGCGGCCAGCCGTTGGACCCCGCCGGGCACCTGTGCCCGCGGCACAACGGTTACCACCGGTGACCTTGTCCGGCCTCCAACCTCTGCGCGACGGTGACGCCGCGCTGCGGCTGCTCCGCGACGGCACCCTCGACCTGGAGGGTCGGCTGGTCGACGCGTCGAACACCACCCTGCGGGGCATCCTGACCCTCGACGGCGTCACGGCCCGCTGCGTCTACAAGCCGGTACGCGGCGAGCGCCCGCTGTGGGACTTCCCGGACGGCACCCTCGCCGGCCGGGAGGTGTCGGCGTACCTGGTGTCCCACGCCACCGGCTGGGCCCTGGTGCCGCCGACCGTGCTGCGGGACGGTCCGTTCGGCCCCGGTTCCTGCCAACTCTGGATCGACGAGCCGGAGGACGCGGAGCCGTTGGTCGGGTTCGTGCCGGCCGAGGAGGTGCCGCCGCGCTGGTTTCCGATCGCGGCGGCCCGGGACGACGACGGTGCCGCGTACGCCCTCGCGCACGCCGACGATCCACGCCTGGCCCGCCTCGCCGTACTCGACGCGGTCATCAACAACGCGGACCGCAAGGGCGGGCACGTGCTCGTCGGCGCCGACGACCGCATCTACGGCGTGGATCACGGGGTGAGTTTCCACGTCGAGGACAAGCTCCGTACGGTGCTCTGGGGTTGGGCCGGCAAGCAGGTTCCGCCGGACGCCATGGAGATGCTCGACGGGCTCGCCGCGCAGGTCGCCGGGCCGCTCGGCGAGGAGCTGGCCGACCACCTGACGATCAGCGAGATCGCCGAGTTGGCCGCCCGCGTCGAGAAGTTGCGCGAGACCGGCCGCTTCCCGCAGCCGCCGGAGGACTGGCCGGCGATACCCTGGCCACCCATGTGACCCCGCTGTCATCTTGATCACCCGCTGGGCGTCCCGGTGTCGCCTGAGGGCTGGTTAGGCTGAGGCCATGGAGTCTTGGGCGGGACACGAGGTGCCACGGCTGCCGGGTCGGGGCGAGCCGTTGGCGTTGTACGACTCGGCGCGGCAGGGTGTCCACCCGAGCGACCCGGCCGACGCGGCGAGCATGTACGTCTGCGGCATCACCCCGTACGACGCCACCCACCTCGGTCACGCCGCCACCATGATCACGTTCGATCTGGTGCAGCGGATGTGGCGCGACGCCGGCCGTCCCGTGCGGTACGTGCAGAACGTCACCGACATCGACGACCCCCTGCTGGAGCGGGCCGCCCGCGACGGCGAGGACTGGGTGGTCCTGGCGATGCGGGAGACGGCCCTGTTCCGCGAGGACATGGAGGCGCTGCGGATCATCCCGCCGGAGCGTTACGTGGGCGCGGTCGAGTCGATCCCGGACATCGCCGACAAGGTCGAGGTGCTGGTCAAGGACGGTGCCGCGTACCGGCTCGACGACGGCACCGGCGACGTCTACTTCGACATCTCCGCCACCGGCCGGTTCGGCTACGAGTCGAACCTGACCCGTGAACAGATGCTGGAGATCTTCCCCGAACGCGGCGGCGACCCCGACCGGGCCGGCAAGCGCGATCCCCTCGACCCGCTGCTGTGGCGGGGGGCGCGCGAGGGTGAGCCGTCCTGGCCGGGCGGGGAGCTGGGCCCGGGCCGGCCCGGCTGGCACATCGAGTGCGCGGTCATCGCGCTGAACCTGCTCGGCGACCGCATCGACGTGCAGGGCGGCGGCAACGACCTGCTCTTCCCGCATCACGAGGCGTCCGCCGCGCACGCCGAACGGCTCACCGGCCAGGCCCCGTTCGCCGAGCACTACGTGCACGCCGGCATGATCGGCCTGGACGGCGAGAAGATGTCCAAGTCCCGCGGCAACCTGGTCTTCGTGTCCCGGCTGCGCGCCGACAAGGTCGACCCGATGGCGATCCGGCTTGCGTTGATCTCCGGCCACTACCGCAGCGACCGCACCTGGACCGACGACCTGCTCACGGCCGCGCAGGAGCGGCTGGACCGCTGGCGGCGGGCCGCCGCCGCGCCCGCCGGGCCGTCCGGGGCCGAGCTGCTGTCCGGGGTACGCGCCAGACTGGCCGACGACCTCGACACCCCCGGCGCTCTGGCCGTCGCCGACCGCTGGGCCGACGCGACCCTGGCGGGCGCCACGGATGACCCGGAAGCCCCGGCCCTCTTCGCGAAAACCGTAGACGCCCTCCTCGGCATCCGCCTCTAACAGTTCGGCCGTTCCCCATCGGGGCTGCCCGTCCTTGATCGACTCGGGTTCCTTGAAACCGCGCTGTCCGGATGCCTGGGATGCCCCGACTTCCAGGAAGCCGAGTCGATCAGACGGTCACGGAAGGTACGCCACCTCGGGGAACGACCGGCTCGGCCCGTTCAGTAGGTGGCCGCTCCGGTGCCGCAGGTGCCTGTCGAAGAACGCCAGCGGGTACGCCTGCCCGATGCGGACCGCGCGGGCAGGGTCGAGCGTGCCGACCCAGGTGGCGAGTTCCTCGTCGCTCATGCCGATGAGCTTTGCCAGTTGCGGCACGAGCCACTGGTTGTCGCCGTAGGACGAGTGGATGGCGCCGGCGGCCTGGACGTCGAGTCGCCATCCGCGTAGGTGCGTGAAGAACTCGGCGACGGCGGGCATCGCGGCCCGGGTGTTCTCCGCGGTCATGAGCATGAACGGCCGGTACAGGTCGGTGGTGGGCAGCGGCTGGGACAGCATCGGGGCGTCCAGGCTCAGCCCCGCCCGGACCCGTCGGTCGGTGCCCAGGGTCAGGGCTGTCGCGGTGCCGCCCTTCGACCAGCCGAACATGCCGATCCGACTCAGGTCGAGGGTGGCGCCCAGCCCGCTCGGTAGTGGCGCGTGGTCGACGTCGGGGTTCCCCCCGGCAGCGAGGTCGGCGATCTGGTCGAGGACGAACCGGACGTCCCGCGTGTAGGTCCACGGAGTGGAATCGAAGTCGTCCTCCGGGATGGTGACTCGGCCGTCGGGGAATTCGCTGAACCCGTCGTACGTGTGGTCCACGGTGACCACCACGTACCCGTGGCTGGCGAGCTCCTGCACCACGATCGTGGTGTCCGAACGGTGGCTGCCGGCGCCATGCGAATACAGCACAACCGGCAACCGCCGGCCCGGGTGCCGCACCGGGGCACCCTCGTGCCCGGCCGTCAACGGTGCCAGCGCGGCGTCGGAGTCGAACCCGGCGGAGGCCAGCAGCACGCGCATCGAGGTGGGGGTCATCCACGGGTAGCGCGGGTAGCGCCTCTCGTCTCGGGCGGGATACCAGACGCTGACCATCAGTTCCCGGTACCGCCCCGGCCCGGCCAGTGGTTCCGGCTGCGACCGGTCGACCAGGTGCAGCGGTACCACCCCCACGCGGTACGGCCCGGTCGGCCTGGGGAGGCGGAGTCGGACCGGGCCTGAACCGGCGGTTGCCGCCGAGGCGCGGCCGGCAATGCCCATCGATGCGCCGGCCCCGACCGCCAGTGCGGCTCCGACAAGGCCACGGCGTGTGATCCCCCGTGCAACAACAGATTTGACGGTTGGCATTGACCCTCCCCTGGGTTGTGAGCCGCCGGAACCAATCCCCGGCCAGCTATATACTCGCAGTATAGATACCGAGTGTATAGATGTATAGGGCGGTGCGTTCGACAGGAAACTCACCGGGAGCGCTCCGGCACCCCGCGATTTCGCAGCTCCCGTCCCGGTGGTGGGTGTCCCGAGCGGGGCAGGGCAGGATCGGGCCGGTCGAGGTGGTCAGGGCCGGACGGAGGCGAGGGAGGCGGTCGGGCCGGGGCGCGGAACGAACGGGCTAAGGCGGGCAGGCCAGGCCGGAGTGCCGGCTAGCCCAGGACCAGGCCGGGGTCCGGGTCGGGCGCTGCGCTGGGGCCGGGGATCTGGTACTCCTCGGTGAGGGTGGTCATCGGGCCGGGCCAGGTGGCCTGGGCGACCTCGATGGGCTTGCGGTGACTGTCGTACGCGATGTGCAGCAGGTGCAGCACCGGTGTGTCGGGCCGGATCTGGAGGGTCTCGGCCTCCTCGCGGCTGGGCTGGCGGGCGCTGATCGTGTCGGTGGCCGACACGTACCGGCGGCCGGTGGCCTCCTCGGCCTCCTGGTAGAGCGGCCGGCCGAACGCCTCGGCCCGCTCCAGCGACGTGCCGTCGGTGTCGCGGGGGAGGAACCAGGAGGCGCCGACCTCGACGGGGGAGTCGTCGGTGCGTACGAGGTGGCGACGGCAGAGCAGGTTGGTGCCGTCGGAGACGCCGAACGCGTCGGCGACCTCGGCGGGCGCGGGAGAGAGGCCGACGGAGACGAGCTGTTGGCGGTATCGGGCGGCCAGGTCGGTGTGGTAGCCGCGGAACCCGCCGTACCGGCCCCGGGAGAGGCGGTTCAGTCGACGCCGGGTGCCCCGGACGTACGTGCCCGAGCCGGGTTTGGTGATCAGGATGCCCTCGACCCGTAGCTGGTCGACGGCGCGTTGCACGGTCTGCTTGGCGACGCCGAACATCTCGGCGATGGCCGGGATGGACGGCAGCCGCTCGCCGGGGCCCCAGTCGCCGCGGCGGACCTGGGCCTTGAGCTGTGCGGCGATCTGCCGGTGGGGGAACTCGGCGGCGCCGGGATTGATCTGCACATCCGCCTCCTTGATCACATCTAGGTTCCTAGGATGCCTTAGAGGGTGTGACGGCGCTACCCCGGACACGCGGAAACGGGCCCTGAAAACGGAAACGGACCCCCGAGCGCGGAGACGGGCCCCCGGACCAGAGGAGGTCCGAGGGCCCGCGACGGACAGTGCTACCAGGAGCCGGCGGTGGGGCCGGCCGAACCGCCTCGACGCCGCAGGTACTTCTCGAACTCCTGGGCGATCTCGTCACCGGTCAACGGGGTGATGCCCTCGTCGCCGACGCGTTCCTCCAGCTCGCGGACGTACTCGCCCAGCTCGGCGTCCTGCTCGGCGGCGCTGCGTACCCGCTGCTCCCACTCGGCGGACTCCTCGGCCAGGTCGGCCATCGGCACCGGCAGGTCGACGACCTCCTCGACCCGGTGCAGCAGGGCGAGGGTGGCCTTGGGGCAGGGCGGGTTGTTGGCGTAGTGCGGCACGTGCACCCAGAACGACACGGCGTCGACCTCGGCGCGGGCGCACGCGTCGTGCAGTACGCCGACGATGCCGGTCGGCCCGTCGTACCGGGTGGGGGTGAGCTGGTAGCGCTCCGCGGCCTGGGCGTCGGAGGCGCTGCCGCTGATCGGCAACGGCCGGGTGTACGGCACGTCGGCCAGCAACGCGCCGAGCAGCACCACCCGCTCCACCTCCAGGCTGTGGCAGATCTCCAGCACCTGCTCGCAGAACGTCCGCCAGCGCATGCTCGGCTCGATGCCCCGGATCAGCACCACGTCGCGGTCGGTGCCTTCGGGGCTGGCCACCATGAACCGGGTTGTCGGCCACTCCACCCGGCGGGTCTCCCCGTCGGCCATGGTGATGGTGGGCCGGCTGACCTGGAAGTCGTAGAAGTCCTCCGGGTCCAGCTCGGTGATCTGCCGGGCGTTCCAGACCTGTTCCAGGTGCTCGACGGCCGCGGTGGAGGCGTCGGCGGCGTCGTTCCAGCCCTCGAACGCGGCGATGGCCACGGGGGACCGCAGGACCGGCAGTCCGTCGAACTCGGTCACGCCGTCACCTCACCCTGCTCGTGGCGGCCGGCACCGGGACCGCGCCCGGTTGTCGGACCGTGGTGCACGATGGCGTCCCTGTTCTCCTTCACGTCCGTCAGCCTACGTGCCGGGCAGGGATGCGGCCCGTCGGCCGCGCCGGTCCACCCACTGCGCCACCGGGCATACGGCGGCGAACCGGACAGGGTGATCCGCCCGACACAATATGGGATCGGGCGTGGACGGGGCTCGGGTTCGCGTGGGGCCGCACTAACCTGAACGGGTGCGGACTTCGTTGCTGGATGTGCTGGCCGATCGGATCCTCATCGCCGACGGGGCGATGGGCACGATGCTGCAGGCCGCCGACCTCACTCTCGACGACTTCGACGGCCTCGAGGGATGCAACGAGATCCTCAACGTCACCCGCCCCGACGTGGTGCGGGGGGTGCACGACGCGTACCTGGCCGCCGGCGCGGACTGCGTGGAGACCAACACGTTCGGCGCCAACCTGGCAAACCTCGGCGAGTACGACATCCCGCAGCGCATCCGCGAGCTGTCCGAGGCGGGCGCGCGGATCGCCCGGGAGGCCGCCGACGCGGCCAGCACGCCGGAGCGGCCCCGCTTCGTGCTCGGCTCGATCGGCCCAGGCACCAAGCTGCCCACCCTCGGTCACGCCGGCTACGCGACCCTGCGCGACGCGTACCAGGAGAACGCTGCCGGCCTGATCGCCGGCGGCGCGGACGCGCTGATCATCGAGACCTGCCAGGACCTGTTGCAGGTCAAGGCGGCGATCGTCGGGTCGAAGCGGGCGATGGCCGAGCTGGGCCAGCGGGTACCGATCATCTGCCACGTGGCGGTGGAGACCACCGGCACGATGCTGGTGGGCAGCGAGATCGGCGCGGCCCTGGCGGCGATCGAGCCGCTCGGGGTGGACCTGATCGGGTTGAACTGCTCGACCGGCCCGGCCGAGATGAGCGAGCACCTGCGCTACCTGTCGCAGCACTCCCGGATCCCGCTGTCGGTGATGCCGAACGCCGGCCTGCCGGTGTTGACGGCCGACGGCGCGTACTTCCCGCTGACTCCCGTGGAGCTGGCCGAGGCCCTGGAACGGTTCATCTCCGAGTACGGCGTGGGGCTCGTCGGCGGCTGCTGCGGCACCACCCCGGAGCACATCCGGGTGCTGGCCGAGCGGCTGCACGGCGTCACCGCGTCGCCGCGCGAGCCCCGACACGAGCCGGGTGTGTCGTCGATCTACCACCCGGTGCCGTTCGCCCAGGACGCCTCGGTGCTGATGGTCGGGGAGCGGACCAACGCCAACGGCTCCAAGGCGTTCCGGGAGGCCATGCTCGCCGCCGACTGGCGGGCCTGCGTCGAGATCGCCCGTAGCCAGGCCCGCGACGGCTCGCACCTGCTCGACCTGTGCGTCGACTACGTCGGCCGCGACGGTACGCGGGACATGCGCGAGCTGGCCGGCCGGTTCGCCACCGCGTCGACGCTGCCGATCATGCTGGACTCCACCGAGCCGGCCGTCGTCGAGGCCGGGCTGGAGATGCTCGGTGGCCGCTGCGTGGTCAACTCGGTGAACTTCGAGGACGGCGACGGCCCCGACTCCCGGTACGCGCGGGTCATGCCCATCGTGCGCGAGCACGGCGCGTCGGTGGTGGCGCTGCTCATCGACGAGGAGGGGCAGGCGCGCACGAAGGAGTGGAAGGTCCGGGTCGCCGCGCGGCTGATCGACGACCTGACCGGCCGGTGGGGGATGGACCGCGCGGACATCCTGATCGACGCGTTGACCTTCCCGATCGCCACCGGGCAGGAGGAGACCCGCCGCGACGGCCTTGAGACGATCGAGGCGATCCGGGAGATCGCCCAGCGGTACCCGGGGGTCAACTTCACCCTGGGCATCTCGAACATCTCCTTCGGCCTCAACCCGGCCGCCCGGCAGGTGCTCAACTCGGTGTTCCTGCACGAGTGCGTGCAGGCCGGTCTGACCTCGGCGATCGTGCACGCCAGCAAGATCCTGCCGATGACGAAGATCCCCGACGAGCAGCGCGAGGTCGCGCTCGACCTGGTCTACGACCGGCGGCGCGACGGGTACGACCCGGTGCAGCGTTTCCTGGAGCTGTTCGAGGGCGTCGACGTGACCAGCGCGCGGGCCACCCGCGCGCAGGAGTTGGCGGCGCTGCCGCTGGACGAGCGGCTCAAGCGGCGCATCATCGACGGCGAGCGCAACGGCCTGGAGGCCGACCTGGACGAGGCGATGGCCGGCGGTCGGTCCCCGTTGTCGATCATCAACGACATCCTGCTGGACGGCATGAAGGTCGTCGGCGAGCTGTTCGGCTCCGGGCAGATGCAGCTGCCGTTCGTGCTCCAGTCCGCCGAGGTGATGAAGACCGCCGTGGCGTACCTGGAACCGCACATGGAGGCCACCGAGGACGGCGGCAAGGGCCGCATCGTGCTGGCCACCGTGCGCGGCGACGTGCACGACATCGGCAAGAACCTGGTCGACATCATCCTGTCCAACAACGGCTACGAGGTCGTCAACATCGGCATCAAGCAGCCGATCAGCGCGATCCTCGACGCCGCCGAGCAGCACCGCGCCGACGCGATCGGCATGTCCGGGCTGCTGGTCAAGAGCACGGTCATCATGAAGGAGAACCTGGCCGAGATGGCCACCCGCGGTGTTGCCGAGCGCTGGCCCGTCCTGCTGGGTGGGGCGGCGCTGACCCGGTCGTACGTCGAGGACGACCTGCGCTCGACGTACCCCGGGCAGGTGCACTACGCGCGCGACGCGTTCGAGGGTCTGTCCCTGATGGACCGGGTGATGACCGCCAAGCGCGGCGGCGCCCCGGTCGTCGACCCGGAGCGCGAGGCGGCGCTGGCCACCCGCCGGGCCCGCCGCGAGCGGCAGCGCACGCTGGTCACCGACTCGCTGCCGGAGCTGCACGACTCCTCGGTCCGCTCCGACGTGGCCGTCGACGTGGAGGTACCCACCCCGCCGTTCTTCGGCACGCGCGTCGTCAAGGGCGTTCCGATGGCCGACTACGCGGCGTTGCTCGACGAGCGGGCCACGTTCCGTGGGCAGTGGGGGCTCAACGGCGCCCGCGGCGGCAACGGGCCCTCCTACGACGAACTGGTCGAGACCGAGGGTCGGCCGCGTCTGCGGTACTGGCTGGACCGGCTGATCGCCGACCAGGTCCTGGAGGCAGCCGTGGTGTACGGCTACTTCCCGGCGTACTCCGAAGGAAATGACCTGGTGGTGCTCGACGAGAACGGGCACGCGGAGCGCGCCCGGTTCTCGTTCCCCCGCCAGCGGCAGGAGCGACGGCTCTGCCTCGCGGACTTCTTCCGGCCCAAGGGCGACCAGCTCGATGTGGTCGCGCTGCAACTGGTCACGGTCGGGCAACCCGTCAGCGAGTACGCGGCGAAGCTGTTCGCCCGCAACGAGTACCGCGACTACCTGGAGGTGCACGGGCTGTCCGTGCAGCTCACCGAGGCGCTCGCCGAGTACTGGCACCGGCGCGTGCGTGCCGAGCTGACCCTGCCCGACGGGCGTCCGCTGGGCCACGACGACCCGCAGGACCTGGCCGGCATTCTGCGCAACGACTATCGGGGCTGCCGGTACGCGTTCGGCTACCCGGCCTGCCCCGATCTGGAGGACCGGGCGAAGATCGTGGACCTGTTGGGCGCGGAGCGGATCGGCGTCGAGTTGTCGGAGGAGTTCCAGCTCATGCCGGAGCAGGCCACCGACGCCATCGTGGTCCACCACCCAGAGGCGAGCTACTTCAACGCCAAGTAGCGGTCCCCGGCTCCCGCCGCATCGACGGTCGTATTCGTCCGGCGGTCGTAGGAGGATGGGGCCATGTCTGAAGCCTTCGTCGCCGAGCCGCCGTGCGCGGTGTGTGGGCGTCCGGCCACCCGCGTGGAACTTGTCGCACCGGATGGCCAGCCGGTTGAATGGCAGCGCTGGTCGTCGGCGCAGCGCGACGCCTACGCCGCCGCGCGGAAGCGCCACACCGGCCAGCGGTGGTGGCTGCTGTATTCCGGGGTCGCGGCGGGCAACGGGCTTGGACGACCGGCGGACCCGGCAGAGGCGCAGCGCATCGTCGACGCCTTCACCCCGCCGTACCGGTACGCCGCCGTCACGACGGCCGGCTTCTACGACGACGCTGGATTGTGCGCGCGGTGCGACGTCCCGTACTGCTCCCACCACTGGAACGTGTCCAGCACCGGCTACGGACGATGCCCCCAGGGGCACGGCAAGAGCCTCGACCCGCACTGGTCACCCTAGTGAGCCCTGATGCGCCGGGGGTAGCTCCTGCGGTGACTCGCGGTGGTTGAGGCCGCGCCCTTACGGTGCGTGCATCGGTGTGGTACTGATCGAGGTCGCTGGTTGCTGGCTCGGAGGGCGAGGGCTGATGGATCCGGATGTGACTTCGCTGGCTGGTGCGGTGGTGCCGTACGTGGCGGCGGCGGCCGGAGCGTACGGAGCGGGTGTGGTGGCGCGGGTGCAGGAGGTGGCAGCGGACGCGACGGTCGGTCTGGGTGGACGGCTGCTGCGCCGGTTGCTGGGACGGGAGGAGTCAGCCCCGTTGGTGGAGGCAGCGGTACTCGATGTGGCCGAAGATCCGGATGACGAGGATCGATTGGCGGCGTTGCGGTGGCAGATCCGCAAGGCGGTTGCTGCCGATGCGCGGTTGGCCGCCGAGTTGTCGCAGCTGCTGGCGTCGGCGGGGGTGACGATCACGGCGTCGGGTGAGCGGTCTGTCGCCGGCCAGACGATCAGCGGGGTGGTGATCACCGGGGACGGTGGCCAGGTGACTCGATGAGCGACCGGGATGCCCCCGGCCCGGGGGAGCCTGGTCAGGTGAGCGCCGAGGGCCGTCGGTCGATCGCGGCGGGGGAGATCAGCGGGCTCGCCATCACGGGCGACGCCGCGACGGTCGACGCGCGGCGCATCGAGCTGCACCGGGCGTCGACGGCGCCCGACACTGGGAAGCGGTTGCACAACCTGCCCAAGCCGTCGACGCGGCTGTTCGTGGGCCGGCAGGACGAGTTGACCGCATTGGAGGCGGTGATGTCCGCCGGTAGCGGGGTGATCTGCCAGGCGGTGCATGGCCTGGGTGGGGTGGGCAAGACCGAGTTGGCGTTGCAGTACGCCCACCAGCGGCGTGATCGGTACCCGGTGCGGTGGTGGGTGACCGCTGACAGCCCGGCGGCGATCGAGAATGGCTTGGCGGCGTTGACGGCCCGGATGAACCCGGAACTGATGCTGACGGCGACAGTCGCGGAGGCCGCGAGATGGGCCGTCGGTTGGTTGCAGAACCAGTCGGGCTGGTTGCTCGTGCTGGACAACGTGGAGCAGCGCTCACATGTCGAGCCGTTGTTGGCGCAGCTTGACACCGGGCACCTGTTGATCACCACGCGGCGCAACGTGAACTGGGAGGCGCTTGTCGACGGGTGTCTACGCCTGGACATGCTGGATCGCGAGTCCGCGGTGCGGCTGTTGCTGGAGCCGGGGGAGCAGCGGGATGTGTTGGCGGCGGCGGTGCTGGCCGACGAGTTGGGGTACCTGCCATTGGCGTTGCAGCAGGCGGCGGGCTACCTGAGGCAGACGCGCCTGCCGGTGTCGGTCTACCTGGATCGGCTACGGGCGCAGCCGTCCGAGGTGTTGAACACCATCGCCGAGGGGGACCAGGCGGAGCGCGCGGTGGCCCAGGTGTGGCTCCTCACCCTCGACCAGCTACGCGAAGTCCGGCCGGCAGCGATCGACCTGCTGCGGATACTGTCGTGCTACGCGCCCGACGACGTCCCACGATCGATCTTGGCTGGTTATGCCGAGCAGGCCGGTGCTGTCGACCAGGCGTTGGCGGCGTTGGCGTCGTACAACCTGGTCACACTCACGCAGACGACCGTCAGCATGCACCGACTCGTGCAGACGGTGGTCCGCAGCCAGGCACAGACGCAGACGCAGGTTGACCACCACGACGAGCCCACCGATCCTGACGGGTCGTTGTGGCAGCAAGTCCTCGACCGCGCACTGGCTCTGCTCGACGGAGCCCGGCCACCAGGTAACCCCGCACAGGACGTCGACATCTGGCCGCAGTGGAGGGCATTTGTTCCACACGTCGACGCGCTCGATCACCACATGCCCGAGGACAGCGTCAATTTGACCCTGGCGTACCTGCTGGGCCAGGTCGCGTTCTATCACTACACGCAGGCGAGGTACGGCCAGGCTCTACAGGCTGAGAAGCGGGTGCTGGGGATCAGTGAGGCGGCGTTGCCCGCGGGGCATCCGGACATCGCGCTGAGGCTGGACAATCTCGCGTCCACGTTGGTGGCTCTGGGACGGGCGGGCGAGTCGCTGCCGTTGCGACTGCGCGCGTTGGAGATCAGTGAGGCGGCGTTGCGGGCGGGCCACCCCACAGTCGCGCTCCGACTCGACAACCTGGCGTACACGTTGGGGGCTCTGGGGCGGGCGGGGGAGGCGTTGCCATTGCAGCGGCGGGCGTTGGAGATCAGTGAGGCGGCGTTGCCGGCGGGGCATCCGGACATCGCGCTCAGGTTGGACAACTTGGCGGGCACCTTGCGGGCGCTGGGGCAGGTGGAGGAGGCGCTGTCGCTGCGGCGGCGGGCGTTGGAGATCAGTGAGGCGGCGTTGCCGGCGGGGCACCCCATCATTGCCACCAGATTGGACAACCTGGCGTACACGTTGGGGGCTCTGGGGCGGGCGGGGGAGGCGTTGCCGTTGCAGCGGCGGGCGTTGGAGATCAGTGAGGCGGCGTTGCCGGCAGGGCACCCGGACATCGCCCTCCGACTGAACAACCTGGCGGGAACCTTGGGGGATCTGGGCCAGGCGGAGGAGGCGTTGCCGTTGCAGCGGCGGGCGTTGGAGATCAGTGAGGCGGCCTTGCCGGCCGAACACCCCGACATAGCGACCCGGTTGAACAACCTGGCGGGCACGTTGGTGGATCTGGGGCAGGCGGAGGAGGCGCTGCCGCTGCGGCGCCGGGCGTTGGAAATTAGTGAGGCGGCGTTGCCGGCGGGGCATCCCACGATCGCGGTCCGATTGGACACCCTGGCGTACACGTTGGGGACTCTGGGGCGGGCGGGGGAGGCGTTGCCGTTGCAGCGGCGGGCGTTGGAGATCAGTGAGGCGGCGTTGCCGGCGGGGCATCCCACGATCGCGCTCCGGTTGCACAACCTGGCGTACACATTGAGCGCTCTGGGGCTGGTGGAGGAGGCGCTGCCGTTGC
This sequence comes from Micromonospora sp. NPDC049662, assembly GCF_040675055.1. Classification (NCBI taxonomy): domain Bacteria; kingdom Bacillati; phylum Actinomycetota; class Actinomycetes; order Micromonosporales; family Micromonosporaceae; genus Micromonospora; species Micromonospora sp. NPDC049662. The sequence goes on along the minus strand of NZ_JBFAOC010000008.1, from coordinate 10,692 downwards.
AGCGGCGGGCGGCCGAGATCAACGTGGAGATTCAGCGTAGGAGATCCAGTGCGGACGACGTCGCTGGATGACGGTCACGTCGCACTCTGATCGAGAATTGCCGCCGTCGAGGGACTGCGCTCGGTGCCGCTAGAGTTCGCGCCGTGAATCTCGTGATCGATGAGAGCAGCCGCCAGGTACGCGAGTTCGTGTGCCAGTGCTGCGACACGCAGGCGGACCGGACCTGGGCCAACATCTACGAGGGCGACACCGCCTTCGCTGTCTACTTCGCGAGCTGCTATCACCACAACGGGGTTCACGAGGCCTGGATCGATGCCATCTTAGGGACGTGGGGCCAGGATCGCGTCGACGACCACATCACGTTCGGCTGCCGGGTCGGTCCCGTGGTCGGTTCCCCGGACCCTGCCGCGACGCTCGTGAACGGTGGCGAGGTGGGCGGCGACAGTCCGATCTTCGGGCGCAAGCTCAGCCGGGAAGAGGGGCTGAGTCATCCGAGGATCGCTGAGTTCTGGCAGGTCGTTGACGTGATCCTGGAACGGGACGACCTCGTGCGTCGCCACGTGTACGGGCCGGTCGCGCCGGACGGTGCGCGGCCCGGGCAGTAGCCCGCGACGTCGACGGTCAGGGGTTCTCGTTGACCGACGGGTCGGCGTCAGCCGAGGCGCCGTCGGCGAGCTGGGCGACCATGGTGTCGGCGTCGTCGAGCGACTCGACCGTGTGGAAGCCTTCGCTCGCGTAGAGCTTCGCGGCGAAGTTGGCCCGCTCCACGCTCAACGACACCGCCCGTAGGCCGCGCTCGGCTCCGACGGACAGCACCGCGCGTACGAGCGCCCGGCCCACGCCGCGATTGCGCCAGGAGTCCACCACCCCGAGGGTCAGCTCGGGCACGTCGTCACTGACGTACCCGTAGCCCGGGTCGCCGGCGGTCAGGTGTCGGCACCAGGCCGCGCCGATCGGCCGATCAGCCGGATCCACGGCGACGACCCCGAAGTCTCCCGGTCGCATCCATCCGGCGATGTAGTGGGCCAGCTCGGGTTTCGTCAGGATCTCCTCGCGTGACCAGTTGCGCTCGGGCAGCCAGTTGACGGCCTGCACGAGCATGTCGACCAGGAAACCGTCGTCTGCCGGCGTGGCGGTACGGATGTTGAACGTCGTCACCGCCGCAGCTTCCCATACGGGATCGAGGCGAGAGGCCGGGGCAGCGCCCGGTGGGCGCAGCGTCCACTGTCACGGGCGTGATCGTGCGTACGCGTTGGATAGGGTCACGCCCCGGCCGGCGACCTGCCGTCTGCCCGAGGGGCGCAACCCCGTTGACGGGTTGCGGTCCGTGGGTGGTTGCGCGGGCCATCCCGCCTGCCATCGACCCGGGCAAGCCGAGCAGACCACCGCCCGACCCGCCAGCGTCCGAACGTGCGTCAAAGCCATCCTGACGTGGCGGACCGGGCGGAGGCCCGCTCCCCGGAAAGGCGGGTCGACGGCATACGGGATGACAACAGCTACCGTAGCGCGCTGCTCTCAACCAACGGATTGTCCAGGAAAGAGAACCTGGAGCAAGTGCCGGTTAACAGCCAGCCGTTGACGAATAGGAGGCTGGCCGCCAAGCTCCGTTGAGATATAGGTGATAGGTGCTGTCGATGCGACGGAACCACGCCCCACCGTTAATGCCGCGATCATAGTCGATATACGTGTCGGTTGTGCCCAACTTGAGAAAGTCGTCAGCTCGCCCCATGGTTTGAGGGCCGGCGGCGCCATCTATCGGTAGATGATAACGCGACTGGAAGGCTTCGGTTGCCGACTTTGTCATAGGTCCGAAGGCGCAGTCGACAGAGCCCGAATAGAGCCCCTCTCCCTTGAGGACCTGCTGCCAGAGGCCCGTGGCCAGACTGTATGAGTGAGAGGTGGTGCTGAGTATTCCCTCGTCCCCCCAGTCGTCATTGATCGAGTCAATCCCCTTGATGTAACCTTGTGAAACAGATGCGTTGGCGGGCGATACGAAGGCAGTCATGCCGCCAGTCAGAGCAACAATCGTGGCCGCAGCGCTTGCGAACGATCTCAACTTCATGCGAGTTGCCTCCGTTGGTGTTGGGCATTCCCGGTGAATGCTGGATTGGGGTAAATGCTTTCCTGCTCCGACATGCGCGGAATAATCAAGCACGTCAGTGGGGGTCATCGGGTGCCTGTCCTGGCATGGCGAGAGGGAGGCGAAGCGCGCCGTTCTCAGGCGAGCAGGGTGCCGCCGTCCACGGTGACCAGCGTGCCGGTGGCGTACGTCGACCGCAGGAGGTAGACGAACGCTTCGGCGACCTCCTCGGGCTCGCCCACGCGGCCGAGGGGCAGTGACGCGCTGAGATGGGCGTACATCTGCTCTCGGGTGTCGTCGGGCAGCGAGTCCCACAGCGGTGAGCGGATGACGCCGGCCGAGACGGCGTTGACCCGGATCGGCGCCAGTTCGACGGCGAGCGAGCGGACCAGCGCGTCGATCGCTCCGGTGATGCCGGCGACCACCGACCAGCCCGCCTTCGGCCGGTGATTGGCGGTGCCGGTGGTGAGGGTGATCGACCCGCCGGGCCGCAGGTACGGGAGCGCCGCGTGGACCGCCGTCAGCGAACCGAAGTAGCGCAGGTTGAAGGCGGTACGGGCGGCGGCGAGGTCGAGGGCGTCGACGGACATCAGCGCGAGCGGTTCGCCGGCGGTGTAGACGAGGTGGTCGAACGGGCCGAGCCCCTGGAACAGGCGCGTCACGTCGGCCGGGTCGGCGAGGTCGGCGACGTACCCCTGGGTGCCGGCCGGCAGGGCGGCGAGGGCGCGGTCCACGCTGTGCCGGTTGCGCGAGGCGACCACGACCTGGGCGCCCTCCTGGGCGGCCCGGGCGGCGGTCGCGAGCCCGATTCCCGAGGTGCCGCCCAGGACGACGACGCGCTGGTCGGTGAGGGTCATGATGGTCCTTCCGGATCGTTCGGCTGACGCTCACTACGGTGCGTCGGCACTGATGCTCACGTCCAAGACCTCTTTGAGCTGCTGTGATGCCCGACGGGTATCGTGAGTGCTGGACGGGAGGGTCGGATGGACGTCGATCTGCGTAAGCTCCGCTACTTCGTGGCCGTGGCCGAGGAGCTGCACTTCGGCCGGGCCGCCGCGCGGCTGCACATCGCCCAGCCGGTCCTGTCGCGGCAGATCCGGGCGTTCGAGCGCGAACTCCGCGCCGAGCTTTTCGTTCGGGATCGCCGCTCCACCGTGCTGACCGAGGCCGGTCGTCAACTGTTGGCCGACGCCGGTCCGCTTCTGGCCTCGGCCGAGGCCCTGGGTCGGCGGGTGCAGCGGGCGGCGCACGGCCGGCCGACGTTCACCATCGCGTTCATGCCGGGCCTCATCGTCACGGCCGAGGCCCGTGCCATCGCTCAGCTGCACCCCGAACTGGCTGTCGGTGTCGTCCGCACCTCCCGGGACGACCAGGCCGAGGTGCTCCGCGAGGGGCGCGCCGACGTCGGCTACGTGCGGCTTCCGGTCGACCAGCGGGGCCTGCGCCTCCGCCCGCTGTTCACCGAACCCCGCGTCGTGGTCCTGCCCGGCGAACATCATCTGGCCGGCAAGGAGTCGGTCGACCTCGCCGAGTTGGCCCAGGAGCGCCTGCTTCAGGACCCGGACGCGGTGCCGGAGTGGCGGGACCTGCCGAATCGTCCGACGGACCCGGAGCCCCGCCCCCGGCCGGTGCTGACCTCCGTCGAGGAAAAGCTGGAGCACGTCGCCGCAGGGGCCGGGGTGGTGATCCTGCCGCTGTCGATCGCGAGGTTCTATACCAGGCCGGACGTCGTCCACGTGCCCGTCGGCGACCTCAGCGACAACCAGGTGTGCCTGGCCTGGGCCGAGAACAACCGGTCACCGCTGGTGCGGGAGTTCGTCGACATCGCCGCGCGGCAGGCCGGCGACGTCGGTCCCGGCGACCACACGTAGAGGAGGAACCAGCATGGCGATCCGGCGGATGGACAACGTCCTCATCGTGGTCGAGGACCTCGACGCGGTCATCGCGTTCTTCGTCGAACTCGGCTTGGAGGTGGAGGGCCGGGGACCGGTCGAGGGGCGCTGGGTGGAGCGTGTCATCGGCATCGACGACGTGCGGCAGGAGGTCGCGATGCTGCGTACCCCGGACGGTCACGGCAAGGTCGAGCTGGCGATGTTCCACGCGCCGAAGGCCGTTCGGCACGAGCCGGAGGACGCGCCGACGAACACCGTCGGCATTCGCCGCATCATGTTCGCCGTGGACGACGTCGAGGACACGATCGCCCGGCTGCGCCGCCACGGGGCGGAACTGGTCGGGGAGGTGCAGCGGTACGAGGACATCTTCCTGCTCTGCTACGTCCGCGGCCCCGAGGGCATCGTCGTCGGATTGGCCGAGGAGCTGCGCTGAGCGCCACCGCGCGGCGTGCAGCCGGCGCGTACCAATGAGGGCCTGCTCCGCCGTGCGGCGAAGCAGGCCCTCGTGTCTCGGTCAGGCCGTCGCCACCCCGAAGAGGTGGATGACGCCGCCCTCGGCGGTGGTGGGCAGCGTCAGGCTCGCGAGCCGCTTGCCCGGCTGCAGGTAGATCGGGGTCGTCGCGAAGACGTACGTCGCCACCGGCTCGACCCCCGAGCCCATCTTGTCGCGGTACGTGGTGTGCACCGCCGTCACGTTGCCGAACGACGGCTGGTCGGATCCGCCGCCCAGCGTCCAGTCGCTGAAGCCGACCGTCGCCTGCTGCGTCGTGCCGTCGGTGTACGTCAGCGTCACCGTGCCGCTGGTGGCACCGAACGCGGCGCTGCCCAGCAGGCTCAGCTTCGTGTCACCCTCCGCCGCCTGGACGCTGAGCACCTGACCGCCGCCGCCGACCAGGATGTTGTCCGGGTCGCCTGGGGCCACGTTCGGCCAGGTGAAGTCGAACCCGTTGGCCGACACGGTGGATCCCGGCTTCACCCCGGCGGCTTCGAGCGCCGTTGCGGAGTAGCTCCAGCCGCCGGTGTCGAAGTTGGCCTGCGGATTGGTGTCGTCGGCCGAGATGCCGTTGTTGTTGAGGTTCCACAGCACGCTGTCCCGCACGGCGACCGTCACGGGGATGGTGACGGTGGGCAGTGCCGTACCGGAGGTGGTGGTGGCGGTCACCGTCACGGCGTAGGCGCCGGGCTTGAGGTCGGCCGGCGCGGAGACGGTGAGCTCCCTGCTGCCCAACCCGTCGCCGGCCAGTCTGAACTCGCCCTGCCTGGGCGTGACGGTCAGGCCGGCGGGCGCGCTGACCTTCCAGCGCGCGGTGGTGGCAGCCTCGGTCAATGCCTGGATCTTGTACGTCGTCGCCGAGGTGCTGCCCGGCTCCACCTTCAGCGTCTGCGGGCTCGCGCCCGTCAGGTACGGCCGCCGGCCGTCGCCGTACGAGGGCGGGGCGTCGGCGGGGGAGCTGCCCCACTTCGTGTTCGGCTTGTCGCCGAGCACGAAGGAGACGGTGCCGCCCTTGTTGACGAGGGTGTCGGGGACCCAGCTCCGGGTCGACGTCCTACCGTTGACCTTGACCGACTGGATGTACGTGTTCTGGGCCGACGCGGCCGGGGCGTCGACGGTGATCCGGCGGCCGGGTCCGGCGTCGATCACCGCGCGCCGAAAGAGCGGCGCGGTGAGCACCAGGTCGGCCCGGCTCGGGTTCTGCGGGTACATGCCCAGCGCGGAGAAGACGTACCACGACGACATGGTGCCGGCGTCGTCGTTGCCCGGGATGCCGCCGGGGGTGTTGCCCCAGAGCTGGTCCATCACCGCGCGGACCGTCTGCTGGGTCTTGTCGGCAGCGCCGAAGTAGTTGTAGAGGTAGGGCGCGTTCATGTCCGGTTCGTTCGTGGGGTCGTACCGGGTGAGGTCGCGGGCCGAGAAGTCGAAGGCGCCGTCCGGCGTACGGAAGAAGGCGTCGAGGCGCTGCTCGGCCACCTTGTTGCCGCCCATGGCGCGGGCCAGGCCGGCGACGTCGGAGTAGACCATCCAGGTGTAGCGGGCACTGCTGCCCTCGACGAACCCGCTCTCGGTGGCGGGCTGGAAGTCGCGCTCCGCCCAGGTGCCGTCGGCCTTGCGGGAGCGGGGGTAGCCGCCCTGCGCGGTGGCGGTCAGGTCGAAGACGTTGCTCCAGGTGCCCGACCGCTTGCGGAAAATCCGCTCGTTCGCCTGGTCGCCGACCTGCCCGGCGAGCTCGGCGAGCGCGGAGTCGGCAACCGCGTCCTCCATCGTCTCGGCCGCGCCGCCCCAGCAGGAGCAGCCGTCAGCGGGGACGTAGCCCAACTCCAGGTACTTGTCGAGGGCGGGACGCTGACCGACGCACGCCACGTTGCAACCGGCGCTGTCGGAGTCGTTGGCGTTCGGCACCGTCGCCGCGGTGATCAGCGACCGGAGAGCGCCCTTGACGTCGAAGTCCCGGCCGCCGAAGGCGTGGATGCCGGCGATCGCCGGGGCCGACGGGTCGCCGGACATGACGCTCGTCTTGCCGTGCTGGAGCAGCCAGCGGTCCCACTCGCCGCCCCGCTGGGTGGCGTAGTTGAACAACGACTGCGCATAGTCGCTGCCCGCCTTCGGGTTGACCAGCGTCATCAGCTGCACCTGGGCGCGGTACTGGTCCCAGCCGGAGAAGGTGCCGTACTGCGCGTCCTGGCCCTTGGTGAGCCGGTGCGGCGTGCCGTCGGCGCCGAGGTAGCGGCCGTCGACGTCACTGGTCAGGGTGGGTTCGAGCATGGAGTGGTACAGCGCCGTGTAGAAGGTGCTGAGCTGGTCGTTGGTGCCGCCGCCGACCTTGATCTTGCTCAGCTCGCGCTGCCAGGCCGCCGCGGCCTCCGACCGGACCGCGTCGAAGCTCTTCTGCCGTGGGTTCTCAGCCCGCAGGTTGGCCTCGGCGTTGTCCAGGCTGACGTACGAGATGGCGACCTTCACGCCGACGGTCGTGGTGCCCTGGGCGAAGGTGACGTACGCGCCGGACCCCTTGCCCGGCACGGGGTTGCCCGCGTCGAGGCCGGTGCCGCCGGTCGCCGTCGTGGCGTCCGGCGTCCGGGTGCCGTCCTGCCACGTGCCGACCTTGGCGAAGGGCTGGTCGAAGTGGGCGGTGAAGTGCAGCGTGTACAGGGACTTGCGGTTGTTCTCGCTGTGCGGGCCGCAGAAGTTGCCGGCGGTGACCGAGCCGGTGACGGTCCGGGCCGCGGCGTCCACCCGTACGGTGGCGTCGGTGCTGCCGGTCTCCGAGTTGGAGGTGCGGAACAGCATGCTGGCGGGCTGGTCGGCCGGGAAGCCGAACCGGCCCGAGCCGGTGCGGGGGGTGGTGGTCAGCTCCGCCGACGCGCCACTGTCGAGGCCCACCCGGTAGTAGCCGGCCCGCGCGGTCTCGTTCTGGTGGGAGAAGCTGCTCGCGTACGTCGCGTCGGAGGTGTCGACGGACGGCGAGGAGTTGACGTCGCCCACGACCGGCATGATCGGGATGTCGCCCGCGCCGCCGTTGCAGCCGACCCCGTTGAGGTGGGTGAGGCTGAAGCCGCGGATCCGGGTCGCGCCGTACTCGTAGCCACCGGGCGCGGGGGTCGAGGTCTGCTTGCCGGCGCTGGTCTGCGGGCTCCAGGCCAGCATCCCGAAGGGGCGGACCGCTCCGGGGTAGGTGTTGCCGAGGTTCGTGGAACCGATCAGCGGGTTGACGTACCCGGCGGGGTCGGTGACCAGGCGGACAGGCGCGGCGGCCGCGGCGGGTGTGCCCGCGGAGACCGCCGCCAGCGCCGCCACGGCCACGGCGGTGGCGGCGGCGAGGGTTCGGCGTTTGGCGGTGTACGCCAGGCGCGCCGATGTGTCTGACACAGTGTTGGCCCTTCGGTTGGCACCGTCTGCACGAAGCTCGGCGGCGGCGACCCGTCACGCGTTCGCACTCCACATCGGAGCCACGCACGGGTTTGACAACGTTGTCTAATCGGCGATGATGCTTCCCCTCCCACCCAGGGCTGTCAAGATCCTGATCGCGATCGGTCACGCGGGGGACGTGCCCGCGCGGACAGCGCCCGCCCATCGTCGCCGCTACGCTGCCGGCATGTTCCGTGCGGCCCGGCCCGACGACTTCGCGCAGATCATCCGCCTCTACCGACAGCTGAACCCGGACGATCCGGTGTTGGACGACGGCACCGACCGGGCGGCCTTCGCGCAGATCCTCCGCTCACCAGGCCTGCGGCTGTTCGTCCTGGAACTGGACGGGATCGTCGTCGCCACCACGTACCTCAACGTGATCCCCAACCTCAGCCGGTCGGCGTCGCCGTACGCGGTGATCGAGAACGTCGTCGTCGAGGAATCGCGGCGAGGTACCGGTCTGGGTCGGCAGATCATGGCCGGCACGCTCCAGGCCGCCTGGGACGCGGGCTGCTACAAGGCGATGCTGATGACCGGCTCGCGGAACCCGGCCACCCACGCCTTCTACCGTGCCTGCGGGTTCTCGGCCGACGTCAAGACGGCGTACCTCGCGCGTCCACCCGGCTAACCGGGGAAGGTCTCGCGCAGCGCGGCGTCCAGCGAACGGCCGGTCGTCGGCTCGATGAACAGCTCGGCGAGCAGAAGGTCGGCGAGGAAGGTCGGGTTGATCCCGGACTCCTTGCGACCGAGCGCCTGCGCCGCGCCGCCCAGCCGCAGCGCCGTCCGCGCCGCGCCGGCCGGCAGCCGGCCGACCCGGCGGCGTCGGCCGACCGCCTCGGCGATGCGCCCGAGCATGTCGTGCCAGGTGAGGTTCTCGTCGGCGACCGGGATGTCCGCGCCGCTGGCGCTCTCGAGGGCGTCGGCCGCGACCTCGGCCACGCTGCGCGCCGAGGCCGCGGCGCTTCCGCCGGTCGGCGCCAGCAAAGGGGTACGAGAGCGCGCCCACCGTTCCAGCGGCCCGGCCCAGTTCGGCAGCCGGTCACCAGCCCGACCGAAGACGAAGGGCAGCTCGAGTACGGCGACCGGCAGGCCCACGCCGGCGGCGGCACGCCCCTCGCGGGCCTGCTCCAGCCGGCAGCGGATGTACGTGTGCCGCTCGCCGAGCCGCCACTGCGGATGGAGCCGGTCGAAGTACGTGTAGTACGAGCCCATCACCACCCCACGGGTGAGGCCCTCGTCGCGGGCGGCGGTGAACAGGCGTACCACCGGATCGACGTTCTCCCGCCGGAACTGCGGGTAGATCGGCTTCGGCAACGGCCGCTGCTCGTCGGTCCGGGTGGCGTACACGACGCCGTCGTGACCGGCGAGCAACGACCGCAGCTCGTCGATCGAGGCGGACCCCACATCGAGCAGGTGGTCGACCCCCGGCTGGGCGGAACGCGCCACCGAGGTCGTGTCGTGACCGCGCTCGCGCAGCACCTCCACGACGTGCGCGCCGATCAGGCCACTGCCACCCACCACGAGAATTCGCACGCTGAATCGTCCACTGTCCAGCGGGGTGTGTGTCAAGTACGGTGCCGCCTGCGGATGCGACGGCAGCGTGGCCCGGCCAGAATGGCGTCCGGAGGTGATCGAGGATGGTCGACCAGGAGAGCGTTCCCCGGCTGACGTCGGTGGTGCTCGACGGCACCGACGCGCGGGAGTTGGCGGAGTTCTACCGGCAGCTCATGGGCCTCGTCTACCGGCCCGGCGACGAGCCACCGGCGGACGGCCGACCCGACGAGCGCGGTCGTGACTGGTTGGTGTTGCGGTCCCCGGATGGTGGCCCGCAGATCGCGGTCCAGCAGGTCGACAGCCTGCCCGAGACGACGTGGCCGAAGAACGATGTGCCACAACAGCTACACCTGGACCTGACCGTGGATTCCGTCGACGAACTGCTGGTCCAACACGAGCGCGTGCTGCGCCTCGGCGGCCGGCTGCGCTACGACCGGATCGAGGACCCCGAAGAGCCGTTGCGCGTGTACGCCGACCCGGCCGGCCACCCGTTCTGCATCATGGTGGGATAGAGGCGTCCGTATCCGTGCGTGACCGACGCGTGACCGTGGCGGGCGCGATCGTTAAGAACGGGGTCGAGGATGCCGGAACCGCGCGCCTTCTGGCTGGACGAGCAGTTCGACCGCGAGCACGGCGCCGACGGCCACGGCCGGTACGAGGCCGAGGTGCTCCGCCGGATCGGTGACTTCGCCGAGACCTGGGGGGACTTCGCGCCGATCGCGTTCGCCGCGACGGCCTGGCGGGTGGCCAGCGAGCTGTCGCCCGGCTTCGTCCGGTGGCACCGGCGGATCATCTCGGCGACCTGCCAACGCAGCCCGTGGGACGGCAGCATGGTCTGCGCGGTCACCGTGGCCTCCCGCTGGCCCGCGGAGCTGACCTGGAGCAAGCAGTGGCAACGCGACCGTGGGTGGGAGAACTGGCCGCGGTTGTTCGGCCAGTTCACCACGCCCACCGAGCAGGACCGGACGCGCCGCCCGTACCTGCGGGCGCTGCTCCAGGTGGAGGCCCCGCTGCCGCTCGACGGCCTGCCGCCGACACCCGACGGTCCCCACGACAATGTGCCCGCCGCGGCGCGGCGGGCGGTCGTGGTGCTGGCCAGGGAACTCAACGATCTGCTGGCGCCGGTGATCGGGCAACTCGACAGCGGAGTCCCCGCCGACTCGTGACGGCGGGGACCCCTAGGGCCTGCTTCATGAGGACTGGCCGGCCTGCGGCGGGCCCGGACGACGACCGGCAGCGTTGCGGTTTCGTCCGGATACCGGTGT
>NZ_JBFAOC010000007.1:114565-215517 GCF_040675055.1 Micromonospora sp. NPDC049662 | reverse complement strand
GGGATGCGCGCGCATCCCGACCGGCGGCCGTCGCCGTGGTGGGCTCAGCCGGCGTCGTCGTGGGCTCGGCCGTTGGCGAGGCCGACGCGCTCGGGCCGGTCGAGGAAGTGCAGCCGCGCCTGCTTCTCCGGCAGCTCGATCACCGGGCCGGCGCGGAACCCGCTGCGCCGCAGCCGCCGGAGCATCCGGTCGTTGCGCACGTCCGGCTCCATGACGACCCGCAGCCGCCCCGGGTCGGCGAAAACGAAGTTCAGGATCGTCCCGAACAGCGCGCCGGTGAAACCGGGCTCGGCGCTCACCGGGGGCCCGATGAGCAGGTGGACGCCCACGTCGCCGGGACGTACCTCGTAGCAGTCGCCGACCGGGTCGGCCCCGGGCTCGTACGTCTGCGCCAGCGCCGCCGGCACGCCGTCGCGGTGCACCAGGTACGCGTGGTGGGTGGTCAGCGAATCCAGGTACGCGTAGATCTCCCGCACCCGCTCGCGGCTGGCGTCGCGCATCCCCCAGAACCGGGCCCGGTCCATCGTGACCCAACCGTGCAGCAGGTCGGCGTCGTCGTCGGGGCGTACCGGCCGGATGGTGACCACACCGAATCCGGGGACGTCGCGTCGGTGGTGCTGTCGGTCACTGCTCATCCGGCTCCTCGGTGAGGCGGTCCCAGTCGGTCGTCACCGGCAGCAGCTCACCGGCCAGCCACGCGGACCGCTGGTCGTGGTGGTGCTCGTCGCCCGGCACTCCGCTGACGCCGGACGGGACCACCCACCGGCTGTCCTGGCGCCGGGCCAGGTCCCAGACGTACCGCGCGGCCGGCCCCCGGAAGCATCCGTGGGTGACCCCGGGCACGCTCGACGTGGCCAGCACGCAGTCGTGGTCGCCGTCGAGGCGGGGGCCGGGCGCGGCGTCCGGGTCGGGCAGCGCCCGCCAGGCCGTCAGCCGGTGCAGGTCACCCCAGCGCACCGTACCGTCCGTCGCGGCCGCGACCTCCTCAGCCGCCGCGCGCACCACCGCCGCGACGTCGAGGCCGGGCAGCGGGGCCGCGCCGAGCAGGTGCTCCAGCGCGTAACCGACCCGCGCCCTCAGCGCCAACCAGGGCGCGAACACCTCGGGGTACGCGGGCGGCTCGGCCAGCGCGGCCAGCGCCGGGTGGTCGGCGATCCGGCGTACGACGGCGGCGCGCAGGAGAGCGAAGTCGGCCGCGTCGACGCTGTCGGCGTGCATCCGCCGGTCCCAGCGCAGCAGCCGATCGCGCAGGGCGGCGGCGGCCGGACCGAGCCCGGTCAGAGCGTCGAGCACCCCCAGCAGCGCCCCGGCGGAACCGAGGTACGTGTCGGTGTGGATCGCCGTCATGTCTGCGGCGGTGACGTCTCGGCCGGCGTCGAGCAGGTCGGCGATCCGGCGCGCGCGGTGCGGTGCGGCGAACTCGACGCCGAGCGGCGCGGACAGCCCGCGTTCGTTGGCCATCACCGCCCGGTCGGCCACCTCGGCCCGAGGCATCGGCGCGTACCAGCCCTGCCAGGCGTACGCCGCCTCCCACGCCGGGACCGGCCGGCGGCCGTTGTCCGGGTGCCGCACGGGTACCGCACCGGCGACCCGGTGCAGCAGGCCACCGGCGGTGTCGGCCGCCTGCACCACGTTGACCGGCTCCACCCAGTGCCGCAGGGCGGTGTCCACGTCGGACACGCTACGGGCCCGCAGCAGCTCCGGTATCGCCGCGAAGCCCAGCTCGCCGGTGACCCGGGGCGGATAGCGCAGGCTCAGCGCCGTCTCGTCGTCCGGCCCGCCGGCGATCACCGGGCCCCGGTCGGTCTCCACCAGCTCCACCTCGACCGGGTCCGCTCCGGCCACCTCGATCGTCTCCACGTGGACGGACGCCTCCCGCCAGCCGTCCGGGCCGAGCGCCCGTACACCAGTGTCGTGCCGGCGCAGCCGTTCGACGTAGACGTCCTGGTAGTCGGCCATCGCGTTGGTGATCGCCCACGCCACCGGGCCGGCGTGGCCGAAGTGTGCGATGCCCGGCACGCCGGGCACGGCCAGGCCGACCACGTCGTACTCCGGGCAGGCCAGCCGGATCTGCTGGTAGACGCCCGGGTCCTCGAGGATCCGGTGCGGGTCGCCGGCCAGCAGCGGCGCGCCGCTGGCCGTGCGGGAACCGGCGAGCAACCATCCGTTGCTGCCGGCGACGGCCGGCCCGTCGGTGGCGAACGCCTCGGCCGCCGCCGGGCCGAGACACCGCGCGACGTGCTCGCGCCAGAGCTTGCCCGGGAACCCGGCGAACAGGATGTGATGCCCCAGCCACACCGCGAGCGGCGTCCACGGCTCCCACCGGCCCGGGGCGAGCCCGACGGCGGCGAACTCCGGCGCGCGGGCCGCCCCGGCGGCGAGGCCGGCGTTCACCCCGGTCACGTACGCGCCCACCCACTCGGCGGTCGACGCGTCCAGGTTGGCGTGAGCGCGGCGGGCGGTGTCGTCCAGCCGGACCTGCCGGGCGAACCGGTCCCAGCCGAGCGCGTCGACGCCGAGGAAGGCGGCGCTGGTGCCCTGCGACCGGTGCCGCTCGACCTCGATCTGCCACGCCCGGTCGTACGCGGTCACCCGACCCTGCGCCGCCGCGAGAGCGAGCGGGTCGTCGGCGCGGACGTGCGGCACGCCCCACGGGTCGCGGAACCGTCGTGCCGTCATGCCGGTTCGGCCGTGCGTCGGCGGGCGGCCGGTACGACCAGCGGGGTGCCGGTCTCCGGGTCGTCGATCACCCGGCAGGGCAGCCCGAACACCTCGGCCACCAGGTCGGCGGTCACCACCTCGCGCGGGTCTCCGGCGGCCACCACCCGACCGTCGCGCATGGCGATGAGGTGGGTGGCGTACCGGGCGGCGTGGTTGAGGTCGTGTAGCACCGCGACCAGCGTACGGCCCTGCTCCTCATGCAGCCGGGCGCACAGGTCCAGGATGTCGATCTGGTGGGCGATGTCGAGGTAGGTCGTCGGCTCGTCGAGCAGCAGCAGCGGCGTCTGCTGCGCCAGCGCCATCGCGATCCAGACGCGCTGCCGTTGGCCGCCGGACAGCTCGTCCACCGGCCGGTCGGCGAGGTCGGCGACCCCGGTCGCGGCCATCGACTCGTCGACGATCCGCTCGTCCTCACGCGACCACTGCCGCAGCAGCCCCTGGTGCGGGTAGCGCCCCCGGGCGACCAGTTCGGCGACGCCGATCCCGTCCGGCGCGATCGACGTCTGTGGCAGCAGGCCGAGGGTCCGGGCGACCTTGCGGGCGGGCTGGTCGTGGATGTCCCGACCGTCCAGCAGCACCGTGCCCGCGCTCGGGCGCAGCATCCGCGACAGCGCGCGCAGCAGCGTCGACTTGCCGCACGCGTTCGGCCCGATGATCACCGTGAACGACCCGTCGGGCACCGCCACGGTGAGGTTCTCGGAGATGGTGCGCCGGTCGTAGGCGAGGGTCAGCGCGCTGCCGCCAAGACGGGAGGTCATGGGTGCTCCTTGTTCACAGTTGGTCACAGCCGGCCCGCCCGGCGTTCGACGGCCAGCAGCCAGACCAGGTAGCCGCCGCCGAGCACGCCGGTCACCACGCCGACCGGAAGCTGATGCCCGGCGAACGCCCGCTGGGCCACCAGGTCGGCGCCGACCAGCAGGGCCGCGCCGACCGCCATCGAGGGCAGCAGGTTCGGCCCGGGCGCGCGGGTCAGCCGCTTGGCGACGTGCGGCGCGACGAGCGCCACGAACGACACCGGGCCGGCCGCCGCCGCCGCGAACGACACGAGCAGCACCGCCGCGGTGAGCAGCATCAGGCGCGTCCGGCGTACCGGCACGCCGAGCGCGCTGGCCGTGTCGTCGCCCAGTTCCATCATCCGCAGCGCCGGCGCGCAACCGATGAGCACCAGCGGCGTGAGCACGGCGGTGACGGCCAACAGCGGCCCGGCGTTGGCCCAACCCCGCCCGTCCAGGCTGCCGGTGAGCCACAGCACCGCGCGGGCGGCGTCCATCAGCGGGGCCCGGGTCAGCAGGTAGCCGTTCACGCCGGTGAGGATCGCCGCGACGCCGATGCCGACCAGGACGAGGCGGTAGCCGTGCACGCCCCGCCGCCACGCGAGCGCGTAGATCAGCAGGCCGGTGGCGAGCCCGCCGCCGACCGCCGCCCCGGCCAGCGCCAGGCTGCCGCCGCCCAGGACGACCACCACCAGCGCGCCGGTCGACGCGCCCTGGGTGAAGCCCAGGATGTCCGGGCTGCCCAGCGGGTTGCGGACCAGCGACTGGAACAGCGTGCCGCCCAGCGCCAGCGCGGCGCCGACCAGCAGGGCCGTGACCAACCGGGGCAGGCGCAGCTCGGTCACGATGAACTGCTCCGCCACGCTGCCGCCGCCGGTCAGGGCGCGCAGCACGTCGCTCGGGCCCATCGGGTAGTCGCCGCTGCCCATCGCGACCAGCGAGAGCCCGGCGGCGAGCAGCGTCGCGCCGAGACCGACCGCCAGGGCGCGGGGGCGGAACCGCACCGACAACCCACCGGGGGTACGAATGACCGCGCTCACGGGGCTACCAGCCGTGAGCGGCTGACCAGCCAGAGGAACAGCGGGCCGCCCAGCACGGCGGTGACCATGCCGACCTGGAGTTCACCGGGGCGGCCGAGCACCCGGCCCAGCACGTCGGCGCCGAGCAGCAGGACCGGCGCGAGCACCGCGCAGTACGGCAGCAGCCAGCGCAGGTCGGGCCCGGTCAGCGCGCGTACCAGGTGCGGCACGAGCAGGCCGACGAAGACGATGGGACCGCAGGCGGCGGTCGCCGCGCCGCAGAGCAGGGTGACCGCGACGATCACGGCGGCCCGGATCACGGCCGGTCGGGCGCCCAGCGCCCGGGCCGCGTCGTCGCCGAGCGCGAGGGCGTTCAGCGGACGGGCAGCCCCGAGGGCGACCAGCAGGCCGACCAGGATGAACGGCGTCACCCGGGCCACCGTCGCGGCATCGGCGCTGGCCAGCGAGCCGACCGTCCAGAACCGCAGCCGGTCCAGCGAGGCGGTGTCCAGCAGCATGACCGCGCTCACGAACGAGTAGAGGGTGGCGTTGAGCGCCGCGCCGGCCAGCGCGAGCCGGGCCGGGGTGGCGCCCCGCCCGCCGCCGACGGCGTAGACCAGCGCGGTGACCAGGGCCGCGCCGAGCAGCGCGAACCAGACGTACCCGCCGATCGCCGTGACGCCCAGGAAAGCGGCGGCGGTGGCCACGGCGGCGGACGCTCCGGCGTTGATGCCGAGCAGCCCTGGGTCGGCGAGGGGGTTGCGGGTGAGCGCCTGCATCACGGCGCCGGCCACGCCGAGCGCCGTGCCGGCGAGCAGTCCGAGCAGGGTGCGGGGCAGGCGCATCCGGTGCACCACGGCGTACTCGGTGGCGTCGCGGTGCAGCAGCCCGGACCAGACGTCGGCGAGCGGCAGCGACTTCGCGCCGACCGCGATGCTGAGCACCAGGATCACGCCGAGCAGTGCCACGGCGGCGAGCAGGCCGGCGGCGCGGGTCGCCCGGCGTCGCTTCGGTGCGGGGGCCGTCGACACGTCCGGCACTGATGGTGTCGGGCTGGTGACGGTGGGTGTGGCGTCCAGTGTGGGCTCCGGGGTGTGGCGACACGGCGAACCGCTGTTGACAACAAGCGAGGTTAGGCTAACCTAACCCCGCTGTCCCGGTCGACCCCGGCCATCCTTTGATCGAAAGACGACACCATGCCCGATGCACTGTCCGCCCGTCGCCTCTCCCGTCGTGGCCTGCTGGCCGCTGGCGGCGCCGCCACGCTGGCCGCGCTGCTCGCCGGCTGCGGCAAGGACGATTCCGCCAAGCCTGCGGGCAGCGACAACACCGCCGGCCCCTGGTCGTTCACCGACGACCGCGCCAAGAAGGTCGAGGTGGCGGCCCGTCCGGCGCGTGTGGTGGCCTTTACCGGCGTGGCGGCGGCCCTGGTCGATTTCGGTCTCGACAAGCAGGTCGTCGGCGTGTTCGGCGAGACCAAGCGCGCCGACGGCACGAAGGACCCCCAGGCCGGTGACCTGAACGTCGAGGCCGTGGAGATCCTGGGCAACACCTGGGGCGAGTTCAGCCTGGAGAAGTACGCGGCCCTGCGCCCCGAGCTGCTGGTCACGCACATGTACGACCCCGACGCCCTCTGGTACGTGCCGGACGAGAGCAAGGACAAGATCCTCCCGCTCGCGCCGAGCGTGGCGATCACCACCGCGCGGGTGCCGATGACCAAGCCGATCGAGCGGTACGCCGCGTTGGCAGAGTCGCTCGGCGCCGACCTGTCCGCCAAGAAGGTCACCGACGCGAAGGCCCGCTTCGACGCCGCCGCCGACGCCGTCCGCCAGGCGGTCAAGGCCAACCCGGGCATCCGGGTGATGGCCTGCTCGGGCAGCCCCGACCTGTTCTACGTCTCCAACCCCAAGGTCAGCACCGACCTCATGTACTTCGCCGAGCTGGGCGTCGACATCGTGGTGCCGACCAAGCTCGAAGCCGGCGACTACTTCGAGGCGCTGAGCTGGGAGAACGCCGGCAAGTTCCCCGCCGACCTGATTCTGCTCGACAACCGCAGCACCGCGTTGCAGCCCAAGGACCTCGCCGCCAAGCCGACCTGGACACAGCTGCCCGCCGTGCGGGCCAACCAGGTGACGCCGTGGGACGCGGTCCCCCGCTTCTCGTACGCCGGCTCAGCGCCGCTGCTGGAGAACCTCGCCACCGCCATCCGGAACGCGAAGAAGGTCGGCTGACGCCATGAGTACGAGCACCGTCGCACCCGTCACCCTGCAGTACCGCTTCTTCGCCGCGCACGTCGTGCGGGCCCGTCAGGTGGGGGCCTCGCTGATCCGGGTCACCTTCGGCGGCGCGGAGCTGGTCGACTTCGCCGGCGGCGGCCGGGACCAGAGCGTCTCGCTGTTCCTGCCGCACCCGGGTCAGGACGCCCCGGTCGTCCCGGTCGAGCGCGGCGAGGACTGGTTCGGCGCCTGGCGGGCCCTCCCGCCGGACGTCCGCGCGGTCATGCGTTCGTACACCATCCGGGAGCACCGCCCGGCGGTCGGCGAGGTGGACATCGACTTCGTCGGCCACGGCGGCACCGGTCCCGCCTCGCGGTGGGCCAGCCTGGCGGTGGCCGGTGACCGGGTGCTGCTGCTCGGCCCGGCGGTGTACGACAACCGCAGCGTCTGCTTCCGGCCACCGGACGACACCGACCTCGTGGTGCTGGCCGCCGACGAGACCGCGCTGCCGGCCACCGCCGGGATCCTGGCGTGGCTGCCCGCCGGCACCCGGGTCCGCGCCTGGATCGAGGTCCCGGACGCGGCGGACATCACCGAGCTGCCCACCGACGCCGACGCCGAGATCCGCTGGATCGTGCGCGGCAGCACCGCACCCGGCAGCGATCTGCTGGTCAGCGCGCTGCGCGTCACCCGACTTCCGGCCGTCGCGCCGTACGCCTGGATCGCCGGCGAGTCCGGCGTGGTACGGGCGCTGCGGCGGCACCTGGTCGGCGAGCGCGGTTTCGACCGTCGACGGGTGACCTTCGCCGGCTACTGGCGGCGCGGCCTCTCCGAGGAGGACCTGCGCGCCGAGGCGCTGGCCGGCGCCACCGCCTGACCGGCGATCCCACCAGAACGCAGCACGGCCCCCGGCGCGCGCACGCGCCGGGGGAGGGTTCCGGCTGCCCATCGTCAGAACGTGGAAGGACATCCCGTGACCGTGCCGACGTACCCCGGCGAGACCGACCCGCGCAGCGCACCGGCCGCTCTACCACCGGCCACAGCGCCCGCCGGGGCCCGCGCCCACCTGTTGCACGACGGGTCGGTCGAGCAGTACCGGCGCGCGATCGCCGACGGCGTCGACCGGGTCGCCCGGCGGGTCGCCACGGTGGACCGGCCCACCACCGGAATCGCTCCGGGCGAGCTGGCGCCCCTCGTCGACAGCGTCGACCTGGACCGGCCCCTGGGCGACGCCGGCGCGGCGCTGGACGAGCTGGAGGACGTCTACCTGCGCGACGCCGTCTGGTTCCACCACCCGCGCTACCTGGCCCACCTCAACTGCCCGGTGGTCATCCCGGCGCTGCTCGGCGAGGCGGTGCTCAGCGCCGTCAACTCCTCCCTGGACACCTGGGACCAGAGCGCCGGCGCGACGCTCATCGAGCGACGGTTGATCGACTGGACCGCCGCCCGGATCGGTCTCGGTCCGGACGCCGACGGAGTGTTCACCAGCGGAGGCAGCCAGTCGAACCTCCAGGCGCTGCTGCTGGCCCGGGAGGAGGCGTGCCTCGCCGCGACCACCCCGGCGGCACGCCTGGACCTGCTGCCCCGCCTGCGCGTGCTCACCTCGGTCGCCGGGCACTTCAGCGTCCAGAAGTCCGCCAAGCTCCTCGGCCTCGCCCCGGACGCGGTGATCGCGGTGCCCACCGACGCGCGGCGACGCGTCCGGCCCGCCGCCGTCCGCGAGGAGATCGCCCGGTGTCGGGCGGCCGGACTGGTCCCGATGGCCGTCGTCGGGACCGCCGGCACCACCGACTTCGGCTCCATCGACCCGCTCGCGGACCTGGCGGAGGTCTGCGCGGAGACCGGCGTCTGGCTGCACGTCGACGCCGCGTACGGCTGCGGTCTGCTCGTCTCGCCGACGCGCCGGCACCTGCTCGACGGCATCGAACGCGCCGACTCGGTGACCGTCGACTACCACAAGTCGTTCTTCCAGCCGGTCAGCTCCAGCGCGCTGCTGGTCCGGGACCGGCGGGCGCTGGGGCACGCCACCTACCACGCCGACTACCTCAACCCGGCGCGCATGGTGGAGCAGCGGATTCCGAACCAGGTCGACAAGAGCCTGCAGACCACCCGCCGCTTCGACGCGCTGAAGCTGTGGCTGACCCTGCGGGTGATGGGCCCGGACGCGCTCGGCGAACTCTTCGACGAGGTGGTCGACGCCGCGGCCGACGCCTGGCAGCTCGTCAGCGAGGACCCCCGCTTCGAGGTGGTGACCCGCTCGCAGTTGAGCACCGTGGTCTTCCGTTACCTGCCCACCGGTCCGGGCCGGGAGCTGGCCGACGCCGCCAACCTGTACGCCCGGGAGGCGCTGGCCGCCTCCGGCCTCGCCGTGGTCGCCGGCACCCGGGTGGACGGCCGGCACTTTCTCAAGTTCACGCTGCTGAACCCGGCCACGACCGTCGACGACGTCGGCCAGGTGCTCGAACTGATCGCCGGCCACGCCGGGCGGTACGTGCGCGACACCGTCGCCGCCGTCCTGACCTGCCCCGTCGGCTGACCCCGAACCCCGCCTGGAGAAGAAGATGTCCACCCACGACTTCGTCGCCATCGGGCTGGGCCCGTACAACCTGGGCCTGGCCTGTCTCACCGCGCCGATCGACGAGCTGGACGGGGTGTTCCTGGAGGCTCGACCGAGCCTCGCCTGGCACCCCGGCATGCTGCTGGAGTCGGCCCGGTTGCAGACCCCGTTCATCGCCGACCTGGTCAGCCTCGCCGATCCGACCTCCCCGTACTCGTTCCTCAACTACCTCAAGGAGATCGGCCGGCTCTACCCGTTCTACATCCGGGAGAGCTTCTACCCGCTGCGCAGCGAGTACGACGCGTACTGCCGGTGGGCGGCCGCGAAACTGCCGAACCTGCGCTTCGGTCAGACGGTGACCACCGTGGAGTACGACAGCGCCGACGGGCGGTACGTGGTGCGGGCCACCACCGGCGGGTCCGAGAGCGTCGAGTACCGGGCGCGGCACCTGGTGCTCGGCACCGGCACGCCGCCGCACCTGCCGGCGGCCGTCGCCGGGCTGCCCGGGGACTCCGTGCACAACTCGCGCTACCTGGAGCATCGGGACGCGCTGCGGACCAGGCGCAGCATCACCGTGGTGGGCAGCGGGCAGAGCGCCGCCGAGATCTACCACGACCTCCTCGGCGACATCGGCCGGTACGGCTACCAGCTCAACTGGGTCACCCGCTCGCCGCGGTTCTTCCCCCTCGAATACACCAAGCTGACGTTGGAGATGACCTCACCGGACTACGTGGACTACTTCCACGCGCTGCCCGAGGAGACCCGCTACCGGCTGGAATCGGCGCAGAAGGGGCTGTTCAAGGGAATCAACGCCGACCTGATCAACGACATCTTCGACCTGCTCTACGCGCACAGCGTCGCCGGTCCGGTGAACACCCGGCTGATCACCAACACCGAGCTGGTCGACGCCACCCACCACGACGGGGAGTACACGCTCGGGCTGCGGCAGGTGGAGCAGGAGCGGGACTTCACCCTGCGCACCGAGGGTCTGGTCCTGGCCACCGGCTACCACTACCGGGTCCCGACGTTCCTCGAACCGGTGCGCGAGCGCATCCGCTGGGACGCGCACGGCCGCTTCGACGTGGCCCGCAACTACAGCATCGACCACGACGCGCGGGGCATCTTCCTGCAGAACGCGGGCACCCACACGCACAGCATCACCTCACCCGACCTGGGCATGGGCGCGTACCGCAACTCCTGGATCATCCGCGAGCTGCTCGGCCGCGAGCACTACCCGATCGAGAAGAGCATCACCTTCCAGGAGTTCGGGGTGGTGTCGTGAGCGTGGTCTTCAGCCGCGCCGACGAGCGGCTCGGGAACTTCGCCCTGCGTCGCCTCGACCCAGGGAGCGACGCCGGGGTCCTGCACGGCTGGGTGACCCACCCGAAGTCGGCGTTCTGGTTGATGCAGGACACCGACGAGGCCCAGGTCGTCGAGGAGTACCGGCGCATCGCCGCCCACCCGCACCACGACGCGTACCTGGGCCTGTGGCGAGGGAGTCCGGCGTTCCTGGCCGAACGCTACGACCCGGCGCACGTGGAGCTGGTCGGCCGGTACGACCACCAACCCGGCGACGTGGGCATGCACTTCCTGTGCGCACCCGCCGGCACGCCGGTGCACGGCTTCACCCGCGCGGTGATCCGTACCGTCCTGGCCTGGCTCTTCGCCGACCCGGCGACCGTGCGCGTGGTGGTCGAGCCGGACGTGCGCAACACGGCCGTGCACGCGCTGAACGCCGCCGTCGGGTTCGAGGTCGTCGGCCCGATCACCAAGCCGGAGAAAGAGGCGCTGCTCAGCGTCTGCACCCGCGCCCAGTTCCAGGCCGCCACCGAGCCGGCCGCCGCCACCGCAGCAGAAGGAGCCCCGGCGTGACCACCACCGCCGTCCCCACCTCGCCGACCGTCACCGGCCCGGCCACCCCGGGTGACCCGGTCGCGCACCTCACCCCGCAGCGCTGGGCGCGGGCCAATCGGATGCTGGTCCGCAAGGCGCTCGCCGAGTTCACCCACGAGCGGCTGCTCACCCCGACGCCCGTGCCGGGCCCCGACGACCGGCAGTGGTACGAGGTCCGCAGCGACGACGAGTCCGTCACCTACCGGTTCGCCGCCCGGGTGCTCGCCCTGGCCCACTGGCAGATCGACGCGGACAGCATCACCCGGCACCGCGACGGCACGTCGCTGCCACCCGACGCGGTGGACCTGATCGTCGAGCTGCGCGGCACTCTCGGGCTCTCCGCTCGGGTGCTGCCCGTCTACCTGGAAGAGATCACCTCCACCCTGGCCGGTACGGCGTACAAGCTGGCCCAGGGTGCGCCGAGCGCCGCCGAGCTGGCCGGCGCGGACTTCCAGACCATCGAGACGTCCATGACCGAGGGTCACCCCTGCTTCGTGGCCAACAACGGCCGGCTCGGCTTCGGCGTCGACGAGTACCACCGCTACGCCCCGGAAGCCGGCACGCCGGTACGCCTGGAGTGGCTGGCCGCGCACCGGGACCACTCGACGTTCAGCAGCGCCGCCGACCTCGACTACGACGCGCTCATCTCCGGCGAGTTGGACGCTGCGACCCGGGCGCGGTTCGCCGCCACGATGGCTGACCTCGGGCTCGACCTCGCCGACTACCACCTCATTCCGGCGCACCCCTGGCAATGGTGGAACAAGCTGGCGGTGACGTTCGCGGGGGAGTTGGCCGAACGCCGGCTCGTGCACCTCGGCCCCGGCCCCGACTCGTACCTCGCGCAGCAGTCCATCCGTACCTTCTTCAACGTCACCGATCCGGGCCGGCACTACGTCAAGACGGCGCTGTCGGTGCTGAACATGGGCTTCATGCGCGGGCTGTCGGCTGCGTACATGGCCGCCACGCCGGCCATCAACGACTGGCTGGCCGATCTGATCGCCGCCGACGAGGTGTTGGCCGGCACGGGCCTGACGGTCATCCGGGAACGGGCGGCGGTCGGCTACCGCCACCGGCAGTACGAGGCGGCCACCGAACGGACCTCCCCGTACCGCA
The DNA here is from genome assembly GCF_040675055.1 of Micromonospora sp. NPDC049662. Taxonomy (NCBI): domain Bacteria; kingdom Bacillati; phylum Actinomycetota; class Actinomycetes; order Micromonosporales; family Micromonosporaceae; genus Micromonospora; species Micromonospora sp. NPDC049662. The sequence goes on along the minus strand of NZ_JBFAOC010000007.1, from coordinate 203,225 downwards.
AGATGCTCGCCGCCCTGTGGCGGGAGAGCCCGGTGCCGGGTCTGGCCCCGGGGGAGCGACTGTCCACGATGGCCGCGCTGCTGCACGTCGACGACGGCGGCGGCTCGCTGGCGGCGGCGCTGATCGACCGGTCCGGCCTGGCGCCCGAGGTGTGGCTACGCCGCTACCTGGACGCCTACCTGACCCCGCTGCTGCACAGCTTCTACGCCCACGACCTGGCCTTCATGCCGCACGGCGAGAACGTGATCCTGGTCCTCGACGAGCGGCACACCGTCCAGCGGGTGATCTTCAAGGACATCGCCGAGGAGATCGCGGTGTTGAGCGCCGACGTCGAGCTGCCGGCCGAGGTGGAGCGCATCCGCGTCGAGGTGCCCGACGACACCAAGTTGCTGACCATCTTCACCGACGTGGTCGACTGCTTCCTGCGCCACCTCAACGCCGTCCTCGTCGAGGCAGGGGTGCTCACCGAGGACGCCTTCTGGGGCACGGTCGCGGCCTGCGCCGCCGACTACTTCGCGCGGGTGCCGCACCTGGCCGAGCGGGTCCGCCACTACGACCTGTTCGCTCCCGAGTTCGCGCTGTCCTGCCTCAACCGCCTTCAGCTCCGCGACAACCAGCAGATGATCGACCTGGCCGATCCGTCGGCCGCCCTGCAGTTCGTCGGCACCCTCACCAATCCACTGGCCGCCCACGCCCCGGCCCGCTGACGCCACTCCGTCTTCATCGCGATCACTTGATGCTGACCAGTTGTCCGGCCCCTCCTGGAACTGGTCAGCATCAAGTGATCATTCCCCGCCGGGCACGGCAACCACGCGTCGTACCCGTACGTGACGGTCTCCGGATCGGCTGACCCTTCGCCTACCGGTAGTCGGCGTAGATCCGGCGTTGCGCACCGTCGACGGTCACCGGGCCGCCGTGCGGGAGGATCCACTGCGGTCTGGTGTGGCCGAACGGCACGCCGACGCAGACCACCGCCTCGGGGTTGTAGCGGTGTATCTGGTCCACGACCGTGTCGCGCTGCTGCTCGCGTAGCCGTGCCCGCTCCTGCGCGTCGGGCCGGCGGTCCAGGTCGGAGACCGGGGGACGGGCGACCAGGACCGCGTCGGCGGCGGCCAGGAGACCGCGTTCCCCCAGCGAGCGGACGATCCAACCGACCTCGCGCGCGGGGAGCAGCTCCTCCGACGTCTCGATGATCAGCACGCCGCCGCGCAGCACCTCCGGTCCGAACGGGAAACGCCCCGCCGTGAGGAGCCACTGCAGGACCTCCAGGCAGCCACCCCAGGTGGGGCCGGTGACGGTGCGGCGCGGCCCGTGCCAGGTCCACGGCTCGGCCGGCTCGCGTTCCCCGAACGACTGCAACGCCCGCGGATCGTCCCAGGGAACCCCGACATCCTCGGACTCGCCCGGGTCGGTGATCTCCAACCGCTCGCCGGTGAGCAGCGCGGCGCGCAGCGAGCGGGCGTGGATGTCGTCCACGGCGGGACCGGGGCCGAGGTGCACCTGGGACGACCCGCCGTAGAAGCTCGCGATGCCGAGCCCCCAGAGCCACTGGTGCAGGTTGGTGTTGTCGCTGGTGCCCAGGAACGGCTTCGGGTCGGCGCGGGCCAGGTCGGCGTCCAGGTGGGGGACGACGGTGATCTGGTCGTCGCCGCCGACGACGGCCAGGATCGCGCGTACCCGAGGATCGGCGAAGGCGGCGTTGACGTCCGCCGCGCGGGCCTGTGCGCTCGCGCCGACCGTGCGGGTGGTGGGGTACTCGACCGGGACGAGGCCGGTCACGTCGGCGAGCCGGCGCATGGCCTGCTCGTGGATCTCGGGAAAGGCGCCGGCGGCGGCGAAGGACGGCGACAGGACCGCGATCCGGTCACCCGGGCGTGCCTTCGGTGGACGTACAAGATCGTGCTTCATTCCGAGATTCCACCAGCGGCACCGGTCGCCGCGCACCCCGTTTCGGTGCGCGCCGACGGTGGCCGCACCGAGCAGAGATCCACTGGTGTTATCGATAACACGAGGTGAAGACCCCCACCGCACCCGTGTCGCCGCTCCTGATCTGCCAGCTCAGGCGTGGTGCACAGGGAGCCGTAATAGTTAGAACCTTGAATTTGTGCGTAGTCCGGCCGTAACATGCCGAACACGGATGTGAACGCTAACGTTCGGACCCCTGCATCCCGCCGAGCCCGTCCCGCCCGGTTGCCGTCCCATCGCCGGTAGCGCTCATTTGGAGGTCCCATGTCGTCCCTGCCCCTCAGCCGACGCCGCGTTCTGCAGGCCGCCGGCGCCACCGCCGTGGTCTCCGCGACCGGCGCCGCGACGCTGGGCGCCGGCCCCGCCGCCGCCGCGGTGGTCCCGCCAGCGCGCGCGGACATCGGCGTCGCGGCCTACGCCTTCGACCCCGGTCAGGTACGACTGACCAGCGGCCGTTGGCTGGACAACCAGAACCGCACCCTGAACTATCTGCGCTTCGTCGACGTTGACCGGATGCTCTACAACTTCCGCGCCAACCACCGGCTGTCCACCAACGGCGCCGCCACCAACGGTGGGTGGGACGCGCCGAACTTCCCGTTCCGTACGCACATGCAGGGGCACTTCCTGACCGCGTGGTCCTATGCCTACGCGGTGCTGGGCGACACCACCTGCCGGGACAAGGCGAACTACATGGTCGCCGAGATGGCCAAGTGCCAGGCGAACAACGGCGCGGCCGGGTTCGGCGCGGGCTACCTCTCCGGCTTCCCGGAGTCGGACTTCTCCGCGCTCGAGGCGCGGACCCTGTCCAACGGAAACGTCCCGTACTACTGCATCCACAAGACGCTCGCCGGCCTGCTCGACGTCTGGCGCTACACCGGCAACACCCAGGCCCGTACGGTGCTGCTGGCCCTCGCCGGCTGGGTCGACACCCGCACGTCCCGGCTCAGCTCCAGCCAGATGCAGTCGATGCTCGGCACCGAGTTCGGTGGCATGAACGACGTGCTGACGGACATCTACCAGATGACCGGTGACAGCCGGTGGCTCACCACGGCCCAGCGGTTCGACCACGCCTCGGTGTTCAACCCCCTGGCCAGCAACCAGGACCAGCTCAACGGTCTGCACGCCAACACGCAGGTGCCCAAGTGGATCGGCGCGGCCCGCGAGTTCAAGGCCACCGGGACCACCCGCTACCGGGACATCGCCAGCAACGCGTGGAACATCACCGTGGGCGCGCACTCCTACGTCATCGGCGGCAACAGCCAGGCCGAGCACTTCCGCGCGCCGAACGCCATCGCCGGTTACCTGAGCAACGACACCTGCGAGCAGTGCAACACCTACAACATGCTCAAGCTGACGCGGGAGCTGTGGCTGCTCGATCCGAACCGGACCGACTACTTCGACTTCTACGAGCGCGCGATGATCAACCACCTGCTCGGCGCGCAGAACCCGGCCGACAGCCGTGGCCACATCACCTACTTCACCCCGCTCAAGCCCGGTGGGCGGCGGGGCGTCGGCCCGGCGTGGGGTGGCGGCACCTGGAGCACCGACTACAACTCATTCTGGTGCTGCCAGGGCACCGGCCTGGAGATCAACACGAAGTTGATGGACTCCGTCTACTTCTACAGCGGCACGACGCTCACGGTGAACCTCTTCGTGCCGTCCGAGCTGAACTGGTCGCAGCGGGGGATCACGGTCACCCAGAGCACCACGTACCCGGTGAGCGACACCAGCACGCTCACGCTCTCCGGCACGATGAGTGGCTCGTGGAGCATCCGGGTGCGCATCCCGGCGTGGACGAGCGGCGCGACCATCAGCGTCAACGGTGTGGCCGAGTCGGTCACCACGACGCCGGGCAGCTACGCCACCGTCACCCGCACCTGGGCCGCCGGCGACACCATCACCGTACGACTGCCCATGCGGGTCGTCATGCGGGCGGCCAACGACAATCCCAGCGTCGCCGCCGTCACGTACGGCCCGAGCGTGCTCTGCGGCAACTACGGCAACACCACGCTCAACTCGCTGCCGTCGCTCGTGGTCTCGTCGGTCGCCCGGACCAGCACCAGCTCGCTCGCGTTCACGGCCACCGCGAACGGGTCCACCGTCAACCTCGGGCCGTTCCAGGACGCCCACGGGTTCAACTACACGGTGTACTGGAACACCAGCGGCAGCAGCGGCGGAGGCAGTTACCGGCTGGTCAACGTGGGCAGCGGGATGGTCCTCGGCATCCAGAACATGTCCACCGCCGACGGCGGGCTGGCCCTGCAGTGGGACGACAGCGGCACGGCCGACCACAACTGGGTCATGATCACCGATGGCAACGCCGTCCGGTTCCGCAACGTCAACAGCGGCAAGGTCCTCGGTGTGGAGAACATGTCCACCGCCGACAACGCCCGCGTCCTGCAGTGGTCGGACAACGGCACCGCCGACCACCGGTGGACGCTCGTCGACAACGGCGACGGCACCTACAAGATCCGCAACGTCAACAGCGGCAAGCTGCTCGGCATCCTGAACAACTCCACCGCCCGGGGCGCGCAGGCGGTGCAGGATTCGGACAACGGCAGCGCGGACAACCGCTGGCGGCTGGTGGCCAACGCCTAGACCGTCGAGGCTCGGCCTGGCCGGGGCGTGTGTCGAAACCCCGAATCGGGGGCTTCGACACACGCCCCTCGTGCTGTCTCGGCCCGGCCCGCGAGATCTTGCCGAACTCTCTTGCGCGGATAGGTCTGTAATGCAAAGCTAACTTCATGACACACGAATCCGCTCCGCAGGCGGACGGCCCTCGGGAGCTGTTGGCCGCTGTGCGCGACCTGACCCGCCAGGTCCAGGTCGCCCAGCGCGGCACCTGGTTTCCGCTGCTGGTCCTCGCGGTGGTCACCCTGGCCGCGATCCCCGTCTACCGGTACGCCCCCTACCTCGATGTGTTCGACACCTGCCGATCCCGCCCGGGGCACACGGTCTGCATGGCGCCCAATCCGGCGGAGCTCGGGTACTGGACCGTCGCGCTGGTGCTCGCGTACGTGGCGATCGCCGGCTTCTACGTACGGCAGTCCCGACGCCGTGGCGTGGGCACCCCGATCCGCCCCTACGTCGTCGTCGGCGTCGCGTTGGCCGTGCTGATGGCCGCCGTGTCGATCTGGCTGACGTTCCACCCGCTCCTCCCCGTCCCCGCCGACCCCTTCTCCACCGACCCGGTCAAGATCGAGGTCGGGCCGGCGACGTGGCTCGTCAACGGACTGGCCAGTCCCGTCGCGGTCATCGCGCTGGCGCTGATGGTGCTCGCGTGGGTCGAACGCAACTGGGCGCTGCTGGCGTACAGCCTCGTCTACCTGGTGATCGTGATGGTGCAGGGCGGCCAGGTCATCCACTCGACCTCGCCGTGGTTCTTCCTGCCGCACCTGCTCCTCGCTGCGGCGCTGCTGCTGCTCGGCAGCGCGGCCTTCGCCCTGTTCCGGCCGAGCACCGAGGTTCCGAGGCGATGACCGACCATCCCACCAACGGCCTCGACGACGTGGTCCACCAGCGCGTCCGACTGGGCATCCTGGCCATCGCGCACCAGGCTCGCCAGGTCGAGTTCGGCTTCCTACGCACCACCCTGCAGCTGACCGCGGGCAATCTCGGGCAGCACCTGACCGTCCTGGAGAAGGCCGAGCTGATCCAGATCGAGAAGGGCTACGAGGGCAAGCGCCCGCGTACCTGGGTGACTCTCACCGCTGCCGGTCAGGCCGCCCTGCGCGACGAGATCGCCCACCTCAAGCAACTCATCCAGCAGGTCGAGCAGACCGGGCCGCCGCCGACCGGTGACCCGGTGACCTGAACCTCAGTCGGCCGTTCCCGCGCGCCGGAACGCGCGGGCCAGCTCGGCCAGGTCGAGCCCTTCGAAGTGGCGCAGGAACCGCTGCCGTACGGCAGCGAGATGGCTGGGCCAGGACTCCTGGAGGCGGGCGAAGCCCGCGTCGGTGAGCACCGCGTTCCAGCCGCGGGCGTCCTCCTCGCACCGTTCCCGCTTGACCAGTCCCTGGCTCTCCAGTCGGATGATCGTCCGGGTCATGCCGCTCAACGAGAGGTAACAGGCCGTAGCGAGTTCGTGCATCCGCATTCGCCGCTCCGGCGCCTCGGAGAGGTTCATCAGGGCGGTGTACTCGGTCAGCGGTAGCTGCCGGTCGCCCACCATGTCGGCGTCGATCGCGCGTGGCACCACGTACATCACCTGGCCCAGGGCGCGAACCAGCGCCTCCTCGTCGGGTTCGAGGGGTCGCGGCGCCTCGGGGTGGGGATCGGCCATCCCGCAAGCATAGTTGCTTGATTGAGCAATTGCTTACTGTGGGTGTGAGGGTGCTCATACCACGGTCATTTGCTTGACGAAGCAAGGAGCGGCTAGCGTTCCGGCGGTCAGGTTCGGACTACTGAAAGGCGCAGCCATGACCAGGATCGGGATCATCCTCGGAAGCACCCGCCCGGGGCGCAACGGCGAAGCCGTCGCCCGCTGGGTCCACGAGATCGCCCAGCAGCGCACCGACGCGCAGTTCGAGCTGATCGACCTGCTCGACTACAAGCTGCCGCACCTCGACGAGGCGATGCCGCCGGCGATGGGCCAGTACAGCCAGCCCCACACGCTGCGCTGGGCCGAGACCATCGCGTCGTTCGACGGCTTCGTGATGGTGACGCCCGAGTACAACCACTCGACCTCCGGCGCCCTGAAGAACGCCATCGACTTCCTCTACAACGAGTGGAACAACAAGGCCGTCGGGTTCGTCAGCTACGGCTCCCTCGGTGGCGCCCGGGCCGTGGAGCACCTGCGCCTGATCGCCGGTGAGCTGCAGATGGCCGACGTGCGCTCGCAGGTCGCGCTCTCGCTCTACACCGACTTCGAGAACTTCAGCACCTTCAAGCCCGGCGACCAGCACCTGCCGGCGCTGACCACCACCCTCGACCAGGTCGTGGCCTGGAGCACCGCGCTCGCGCCGCTGCGCCAGGGCTGACCTTTATCGGTACGCCTCGAGACGGCCGCGGGAGTCCCTCCCACGGCCGTCTCGGTGCATGGGTGTCCCGGCGGGTTCGTGAACATCGGCCCGGTGTGACGGTCGGCGCGGCGCGAGGCGGGCCGCTACCCTCGGCGTGATGAGCCGAGCCGCCAGCCCCGCGCGGGCTCCGCTGTGGCGGGACCGTGCCTTCGGCACGTACTGGATCGCGCAGTCGCTCTCCGCGGCCGGCGACGCGTTCGCCTACCTCGCGGTACCGCTGCTGGTGTTGCAGGCGACCGGATCGGTGGCCCAGATGGGCCTGCTCACCGCCGTCGCGGGCGCGGCGTCCGTGGCCGCCGGCATCTTCGGCGGGGTGCTGGTCGACCGGTACGACCGGCGTCGGCTGATGATCGTCGCGGACCTGGTCCGGCTGGTCCTCTACGGTCTCGTGCCGCTGGTCTGGCTCGCTGGCCCGCGCGTCTGGCTGCTCTTCGTCGTGCTGCCGGTCTGCGAGGCGGCCGGCATGCTGTTCCAGGTCGCCGCGGTGACCGCCGTCCGCAACCTCGTCGACGCCGACCGGATCACCGAGGCCAACGGCCGGCTCCAGGCGACGTTCGCGGCGACCGCCGTCCTCGGGCCGCTGCTCGCCGGTGTGGTGTCGGCCCGCTTCGGCCCGGCGGTCGCCATCGCCGTCAACGCCGCCAGCTTCGCCCTCTCGGCCGTTGGCCTGCGGCTGATCCGGTTGCGCACCGCCCAGCCCGCCGACACCGCGCCGATGGCCCGGGAACGCCCGCTGGTCGAGTTCCTGGCCGGCGCGCGGTTCCTGTGGCGCCAGCCCGTGCTCCGCGCGCTGACCGTCCTGCTGTCGGTGTTCATCTTCCTCACCTACGGCTTCACCGACGTGCTGATCTACCACGTGACCCACGACCTCGGCGGCACCGAGGGGACGGTCGGCACCGTACTCGGCCTGGCGGCCCTGGGCACGGTCGCCGGGGCGCTGCTGGTGGCTCCGCTGCGCCGGCGACGCGGATTCGGCGCCACCTGGATCGGCGCGCACGCGATCTGCGGGTTCGCGGTGGCGGGCGTCGGCGTCGCGACGACCGTGCCGACGGTCACCGCCCTGACCGCCGTCTACCTGTGCTGTCTCAGCGTCGGCGGAATCTGCTCGATGTCACTGCGCCAGGAGATCACTCCCGACCATCTGCTCGGTCGGGTCACCTCGGCGTTCTGGAGCACGCACTACGCCCTCGGCCCGGCCGGCGCGGTGATTCTGACGTGGACGGCCAGCCGGTACGGCGTACCGGCGGTGGCGCTCGTCGCCGGAGCGGGTTGCCTGCTGGTGGCGGTCGGCGGGCTGTTCACCCCGGTCCGCCGCGCGGGCGCCGAACCGGCGTCCACCGCACCGGGACTCGGGCCGGCGCCGGCCGTCGGCACGACCGGCGGCTGAGGCACCGCACGGCGGGGGACTCAGAACTCCCGGTACATGACGTGCAGGCCGACCCGCCCGAGGGTTCGGTGGCGGAACGCGCCCGGCACCGTGCCGACCACCTCGAAGCCCTCCCGCAGGTACAGCTCGACCGCCGTCCGGTTCGTCTCCACCACGGCGTTGAACTGCATCCCGGCGTACCCCGCGAGGCGGGCCCAGGTCAGAGCGTCGCGGCACAGCGCGGTGCCCACGCCCCGGCCCCGGGCGTCGGCGGCCACCAGGAAGCTGGCGGTGCTGACGTGCGCGCCCGGTCCGGGACGGTTGGCCCCCATCTTCGCGCTGCCCAGCACCCGATCACCGTCGGTCGCGACGACGGTCCGTCCGGGCGCGGCCTCCACCCAGAGGGCGTACGCCTCCTGCGCGGTCATCCCCGGGTCGTAGGCGAAGGTCTCCTGTGCCCGGATCACGTCCTCGATGATCGGCCACACCTGCGACCAGTCCTGGTCGGTGAACGTACGGATCAACACGGGCGCAGGCTACGCAGGACGCGCCGGCGGGGACAACGGGTTTTGCGGGCCCGTCAGGAGGCGGCGTCGGCGCGCCGGGCGCGCGGCATCGTCGTGGCGCGTGCTCGACCCGGCGTCGGCCCGGCGGTGTCCCGGCGGACCAGTTCGGCGGGCAGCACCTCGACCCGGGGGGTCGGCGCCGCCGCGCCGAGCACCAGCGACATGGCCCGGACCCCCATGTCGACGAGGGGGAGCCGCACCGTGGTCAACGCGGGTGTGACGTCGCGGGCGATCGGCATGTCGTCGAAGCCGACGACGGAGATCCGTCCCGGTACGGCGAGCGAGCGGGCCCGCAGGGTGGCGAGGGCGCCGATGGCCATCGAGTCGTTGAGCGCCACGATGGCGGTCAGCTCCGGATCGGAGTCGAGCAGCCGGGCGGTGGCCTCCGCGCCGCCGTCCCGGTCAAACTCGGCGTACCGGATGCGCCGCTCGGGCAGGTCGAGGCCGTGCTCGGCCAGGGCCTGCCGGAGCCCGGCCAGCCGGTCGGTGGTGGTGGTGAGGATGCGCGGGCCGGCGACCACGCCGATCGCCCGGTGGCCCAGCGCGCAGAGTTCGCGGCCGGCGAGGTGACCGCCGGCCTGGTTGTCCGGCATGACGGCGTCGCCGGAGTGCTCGTGGCGGCCGATGACCGCGACCCGCCCGCCGGTCGCCTCGTACGCGGCGAGCTTCTCGTTGAGCTGTCGGGTGAAGGCCTCGTCGTGGTAGCCGGACCCGGCCAGGATCAGCGCAGCCACCTGGTGGCCGCGCAGCAGCTCCACGTACTCCAGCTCGCGGTCCGGGTCGCGGTAGCTGTTGCAGATCATCAGCAGCCGGCCCTGGTCGGTGGCGACGCGTTGCAGGCCGCGGGTGATCTCGGCGAAGTACGGGTCGGAGACGTCGTGCACGATCACGCCGACCGCGCTGCGGTGCGAGCGGGCCAGCAGTTGGGCGTGCGCGTTCGGCACGTACTGCAACTCGGCGACGGCCGCGAGCACCCGTTCGCGCAGCTCGTCGGTGACCGGTTTGCTGCTGCCGTTGATGACGCGCGAGGCCGTGGCGGGTGAGACGCCCGCGCGCCGCGCCACGTCGGACAAGGTCGCCATGGCCCGCCCCCTCGGTCTGTTGACGGCGTTTCGCCGCGCCGGCTAGCGTCACCGTACCGCAGAGAAAGCCCTTTCCCGCAGGGAGGCCCGGCCATGTCGGAACGCTTCGCGGCACTGCCCGGCGGCATCGGAGTGTCCCGGCTGCGCGTCTACGACACGGCGGCGCCGGACGGCGTGGTCGGCGGCACCCCGCACGTGCACCTGTGCTGCACCGAGGGGTACGTGGTGACCGGCGGCGAGGGCGCGGTGCAGACCCTCGGCGGCGAGGGCTTCCGGGAGACCCCGCTGCGGGCGGGCACGGTGGTGTGGTTCGAACCGGGCACCGTGCACCGCCTGGTGAACGGCGGTGATCTGTCCATCGTGGTGCTCATGCAGAACAGCGGCCTGCCCGAGGCCGGCGACGCGGTCCTGACCTTCCCGCCCGAGGTGCTGGCCGACCCCGAGGCGTACGCCGAGGCCGCGGCGCTGCCGGACGGGGGAGCGCCGGAGGCGGACGTGCGGGGCGCGTACCGTCGGCGGGATCTGGCGGTGGCCGGCTTCGCGGCGCTGCGGTCCGGTGGGCCGACGGCGCTGGCCGCCTTTTACGCGGCGGCGGCGGCGCTGCGCCGGCCGCTGCTGGCGGCCTGGCGGCAGCGGTGGGCGGACGGCGCGGGTGCGGCCGCCGCCGGCACCGGCGCCCAGTTGGACGCCCTGGAGCGGGGCGAGTGGCGTTATCTGGGCGGGGCCGGCGTGTACGCGGTGGACGCGCCCGTCGAGCGTGGCCGGTTGGGGATGTGCGGCCTGCTCGACACCTATCCGGCTGCCGGCTGACGCCGCCGGTGCCGCGCGGTCCAGTTCGGACCGCGAGGGCGATGATCCACTCGGTTTCAGGGCAGTCGCGGTGTCCGAGAGGGAGGGAAGGCCCGGTTTCCAGCAAGCCGAGTCGACCGTGGGCGACGCCTTCACCGGGCGGCCCGACGGGCGTCGAATAGATCGAGGAAAGGCCTTGCCTGCGGTCTGGACGCCGCCTACGCTCCCAGGAAAGCGTTTGCCTGACCCGCCGACCGACCCGGCCCCCGGGTGCCGCGCCGGGCCCCGAGGAGGTTCGCGTGACCGAGAACTCTTTGGACACGGCAGGCCGGCGCGCCGCCGCCGACCAGGCGACTGGTGGGCGGGAAACGGATTCAGCCGCCCCGGCGGACTCCTCGCCCGGATCGGCCGACGCTCGCGTCGGGAGCGGGCTCGGATCCGGAGCGGCCGGTCCGTCGCCGGACGATGATGACCGGTCACCCCGACGCACGCTCGGCCGTCGCGCGGCGGCGGTCGCCGACTCGCTCTGGCGGCCGGCGCTCGTGCTGGCGGCCTTTGTCCTCGCCTGGTGGTTCGTCGCCGCCCGGGAGTACGTGCCGAACTACCTCGTGCCCACCCCCGGTCAGGTCTGGACCACGATGACCGACCAGTGGTCCGAGTTGGCCCGGCACACCCTGGTCACCCTCTACGAGACCGTGCTCGGCTTCGTCCTGGCCGCCGCGCTGGGGCTGGCCACCGCGGTCGCCATCGCCTACTCGCGCACCCTGGACAAGGCGCTCTATCCGATCGTCCTGTTCGCACAGGTCATCCCGAAGATCGCCATCGCGCCGCTGCTGGTCGTCTGGTTCGGTCTCGGCCTCACTCCGAAGATCATCCTGGCGGTGCTCATCGCGTTCTTCCCGGTGGTCATCTCCGGCGTCGCCGGCCTGCGCTCGACCGACCCGGAACTGCTCGACCTCTCCGCCACGATGGGCGCCGGGCCCTGGCGGACCTTCCGCAAGATCCGCTTCCCGAACGCGTTGCCGCACCTCATGGCCGGCCTGAAGGTGGCGGTCACCCTCGCGGTGGTCGGCGCCGTGGTCGGCGAGTTCGTCGGCGCCAGCGAGGGGCTCGGCTACGTCCTGTTGCTGGCCAACGGCAACCTCGACGCCCCGCTGCTGTTCGCCGACCTGATCCTGATGTCCGCCATCGGCATCGTCCTGTTCGTTCTGGTCGAGATCGCCGAGGCGTTGCTCATCCCGTGGCACGCCAGCCGTCGCGCCGGCGTGTCCCTCACCACCTCCTGACCGACCCCATCACGGAGGCACCGATGAAGCGCACCGCCACCACCATCCTGGCCACCGCCGCCCTGTTGCTCGCCGCCGCCGGCTGCGGCGGCTCGGACTCCGCCGGCAGGACCGGCGCCGACGGCAGGAAACAGGTCACCCTCACCCTCAACTGGGTGCCGTACGGCGAGCACGCGCCCTTCTACTACGGTCTGCAGCAGGGCTACTACTCCGCCGAGGGCATCGACCTGAAGGTCCTGCCCGGCAACGGCTCCGGCAACACCGTCAAGCAGGTCGCCCAGAAACAGACCGACTTCGGCTGGGCCGACAGTCCCGTCCTGCTCAAGTCGGTGGCCAGCGGGATGCCGGTGCGCAGCCTCGGCGCATACCTGGAGAAGGGCCCGTCCTCGGTGGAGTTCTTCACCGAGAAGAACATCAGGACACCGGCCGACCTCAAGGGCAAGACCGTCGGCGGCACACCCGGCGACGCCCTCTACGCGACCTTCCCGGCCTGGTTGGAGAAGAACGGCCTGAAGAAGGACGACGTCAAGGTCGTCAACGTGGACGCCGCCGGCAAGATCGCCGCCCTGGCCGAGGGCAGGGTCGACGCCATCATGGGCTTCTTCCACGACCAGGCGCCCACCATCGAGAGCAAGACCGGCAAGAAGGTCGACGTGCTGCTCTTCGCCGACTACGGGATGAACCTGCTCGGCACCGGACTGATCGCCAACACCCAGACCCTGCAGAAGGACCCGGAGCTGGCCCGCAGGTTCGTCCGGGCCACCCAGAAGTCCTGGGCCGACGCGGCGCGCGACCCGGCCGGCGCGGTGAGCGCCATGGTCGCGCTCGCCGAGAACGAGCCGGCCCCCGAGGTGCTCACCAAGCAGCTCACCCTCAACCTGCCGCTGCTCGGCGGCGACGGTCCGGCCGGGGTGAACACCGAAGCCCAGTGGTCCGAGACCATCGACCTGATGGCCCGCTACGCGGAGCTGAAGGATCCGGGCGCGCCGGACGCGTACTGGGACTCGTCGTACGCGGCCAAGGGCTGACGAGGTGAGCGCCGCGCCGGCGACCACCGGCACCGCCATCGGGATGTCCGGGGTGACCGTCCGGTTCACCACCCGACGTTCGCGGACCACCGCGCTCGACGACGTGTCCCTGCACATCGAGCCGGGCGAGTTCGTCACCATCGTCGGCCCGTCCGGCTGCGGCAAGTCCACCCTGCTGAAGATCGTCGCCGGACTGGTGAAGCCCACCAGCGGCGAGGTCTCGCTGTTGCGACAACCGGTGCGCGGCCCGCAGCAGGAGATCGGCTTCGTCTTCCAGAAGGCCGCGCTGCTCCAGTGGCGTGGCGCGCGGGCCAACATCCTGCTGCAGGCCGAGATGCGCGGGATGGACCGGGCGCGGGCGGCCCGTCGGGCGGACGAGCTGATCGAGATGACCGGGCTGACCGGCTTCGAGAAGGCGCTGCCGCACGAGCTGTCCGGCGGTATGCAGCAGCGGGTGGCGCTCTGCCGGGCGCTGCTGCACGCCCCACCGGTGCTGCTCATGGACGAGCCGTTCGGCGCCCTGGACGCGCTGACCCGCGAGCAGATGAACGCCGAGCTGCACCGCATCTGGCGGGAGACCGGCAGCACGGTGGTGCTGGTCACCCACTCCATCGCCGAGGCGGTCTTCCTCGGCACCCGGGTCGTGGTGATGAGCGCCCGGCCCGGCCGGATCATCCGCGCCTTCGACGTCGAGCTGCCCGCGCACCGCGACTACGCGCAGGTGATGTCGGACTCCCGCTTCGACCGGCTCGCCACCGAACTGCGCGGACTGCTCGGCAGCGCGGCCGCCAACCACTGAACGACCAGCACGACGAAGGGGACCACCATGACCCGCAGGTCGATCGGCATCATCGTCAACGGCGTGACCGGACGGATGGGCTACCGCCAGCACCTCGTCCGGTCCCTGCTGGCCATCCGCGAGTCCGGCGGCGTGACGTTGGCCGACGGCACGACCATCTGGCCGGAACCGGTCCTGGTGGGGCGCAACGAGACCAAGCTCCGCGAGCTCGCCGGGCGGCACGGCCTCACCGACTGGACCACCGACCTGACCGCCGCGCTGGCCCGCGACGACGTCGAGATCTACTTCGACGCCCTGGTCACCCAGCAGCGGGAGAAGGCGATCCGCCAGGCGATCGAGGCCGGCATGCACATCTACACGGAGAAGCCGCTCGCCGAGGACACCGCCGCCGCACTCGACCTGGCCCGCGCCGCCGACGCGGCCGGTGTCCGCACCGGCGTCGTGCAGGACAAGCTGTTCCTGCCCGGCCTGCGCAAACTCAAGCGGCTCGTCGACGGCGGCTTCTTCGGTCGGATCCTCTCGGTGCGCGGCGAGTTCGGCTACTGGGTCTTCGAGGGCGACTGGCAGCCGGCCCAGCGTCCCTCGTGGAACTACCGCGCCGAGGCCGGCGGCGGCATCACCTCGGACATGTTCCCGCACTGGCACTACGTGCTCCAGGAGCTGTTCGGCCGGGTCACCGCGGTCACCTGTGTGACCGCCACCCACGTGCCCGAGCGGTTCGACGAGGAGGGCCGCGCCTACGCCGCCACCGCTGACGACGCCGCGTACGCCATCTTCGAACTCGACGGCGGCGTGATCGCGCAGATCAACTCGTCGTGGGGTGTGCGGGTGTACCGCGACGAGCTGGTGGAGTTCCAGGTCGACGGCACCGAGGGCAGCGCCGTCGCCGGGCTGCGCCGCTGCCGGGCGCAGCACCGAGCGGTCACCCCGAAACCGGTGTGGAACCCGGACCTGCCGGTCACCGAGGACTTCCGCGCGCAGTGGACCGAGGTGCCCGACAACGAGGAGTTCGACAACGGCTTCAAGATGCAGTGGGAGGCATTCCTGCGGCACGTCGTGGCCGGCGAGCCGTTCCCGTGGGACTTCCTGGCCGGCGCGCGCGGCGTGCAGCTTGCCGAGCTGGGGCTCCGCGCGGCCCGCGAGGGCGTCCGCGTCGAGGTTCCGGAGCTGCACCCGTGAGCGCCGTCGAAGTGGCGCTGCCGGGCGGGCGGCGACACCGGCTCACCGGGGCCGACGGATTCACCCGCCCGGCCGCACCGGCGACCAGCCGGATCGCGTACGCCGCCGCGCACGTGGTCGCCGATCCGGGCGCGGAGAACGTACCGGGCGCCCCGGCGACGGTGGACTGGGACGCCACCCTCGCATTCCGGCGGCACCTGTGGTCGTACGGGCTGGGTGTCGCCGAGGCGATGGACACCGCCCAGCGGGGAATGGGGCTGGACTATCCGGCGACCCGGGAGCTGGTCCGACGCAGTGCCGCCGAGGCCCGTGCCGTGGGCGGGCGGATCGTCGCCGGTGTCGGCACCGACCAGCTCCCGGCCGGCCCGGCCAGCCTGGCCGGGGTCACCGCCGCGTACCGCGAGCAGCTCGACGACGTCCGCGCCGCCGGCGCGCGGCCGGTGCTGATGTGCAGCCGGCACCTGGCCGCCACCGCCCGCGACGCCGAGGACTACCTCCGGGTGTACGACGAGCTGCTGACCGCCGCCGGCGAGCCGGTGGTGCTGCACTGGCTGGGCCCGATGTTCGACCCGGCGCTGACCGGCTACTGGGGGTCCGTCGACCTGGACCTGGCCGCCGACACGGTGGTCGAGCTGGTCAAGGCCCACCAGTCGACGGTGGACGGCATCAAGGTGTCGCTGCTCGACGCCGACCGGGAGGTGGCGTTACGGCGTCGACTGCCGGCTGGGGTGCGCCTCTACACCGGCGACGACTTCCACTACCCGGAGCTGATCCGGGGCGACGAGGTGGGCCACTCCGACGCGCTGCTCGGCGTGTTCGCGGCCATCGCGCCGGCCGCCGCCGCCGCGCTGGATGCTCTCGACCGGGGCGACCTGACGTCGTACGACGAGATCTTCGCTCCGACCGTGCCGCTGGCCCGGCACCTGTTCGCGGCGCCGACCTGGCACTACAAGACGGGCATCGTGTTCCTGGCGTGGCTGGCCGGGCACCAGGACCACCTCACGATGGTCGGCGGCGCGCAGTCCGGCCGGTCCCCGGCGCACCTGGCGACCCTGCTCACCCTCGCCGACGCCGCCGGGTTGCTGCCCGACGCGGAGCTGGCCGCCGCCCGCGCGCGGGCGTTCTTCACCGTCGCGGGGGTTGTCCAGTGAGTCTCGCGCGGTTCTCGTTCAACCAGGCCACCGCGCAGCGCTGGGCGCTGCCCGACGTGGTCGCCGGCTGTGTGGCGGCCGGTGTGCCGGGCATCGGACTGTGGCGGGAGCCGGTGGCCGAGTACGGGTTGGCCCGCGCGGCGAAGCTGGTCCGCGACGCGGGCCTCACCGTCACGTCGCTGTGCCGGGGCGGATTCTTCACCGCCGACGACTGGCGTGCGCAGAACCTGCGGGCCATCGAGGAGGCCGCCGCGTTGGGCGCACCCGAGCTGGTGCTCGT
The DNA here is from genome assembly GCF_040675055.1 of Micromonospora sp. NPDC049662. Lineage (NCBI taxonomy): Bacteria > Bacillati > Actinomycetota > Actinomycetes > Micromonosporales > Micromonosporaceae > Micromonospora > Micromonospora sp. NPDC049662. The sequence goes on along the minus strand of NZ_JBFAOC010000007.1, from coordinate 186,713 downwards.
CTCCGGCGGACTGCCGGCGGGCAGTCGCGACGTCGACGGTGCCCGCCGTCGGGTCGCCGACGCGATCGGCGAGCTGGCGCCGCACGCGGCGGCGGCCGGCGTACGGCTGGCGATCGAACCGCTGCACCCGATGTTCGCCGCCGACCGCTGCGTGATCGCCACCCTCGGTCAGGCGCTCGACATCGCCGAGCGGTTCGATGCGGAGGTGGTCGGGGTGGTGATCGACGCGTACCACGTGTGGTGGGACGACACCGTGTACGCGCAGATCGTCCGGGCCGGCGCGCGGATCGCCGCGTTCCAGGTCTGCGACTGGGTGACACCGCTGCCGGAGGGGGTGCTGCTCGGCCGGGCGTTGCCCGGCGACGGGTGCATCGAGCTGCGGCGGCTGCGCGAGGCGGTGGACGCGGCCGGCTACCGCGGTCCGATCGAGGTGGAGGTCTTCTCCGCCGAGGTCTGGGCGCGGCCGGGCGCGCAGGTGCTGGACGCGGCGATCGCCGGCTATCTGCGCCACGTCGTCTGACCGGCGCGGGGCGCAGGGGTACGCCGACCGGCGGTAGGGTCGTCGGCGTGGATCTGGAGAAGACCGCAGCCCTGCTCGGGGTGCCCGTCGAGGCTGTCGAGCGGGTGCACCGGCTGGCCGGCGACCGGCCCTCGGCCCCGCTGCCCGCCAAGGCCGACGCGCCGGCGATCCTCGACCGGCTCGCGGTGCCGCCGGACGACGCCGTCGAGATCATGGCGGGGTGGCCGGAACGCGACTCACCACTGTGGACGCCGGAGCTGCGCTGGCTGCTCGACCGTTCGATCGCGCTGGTCCGCGCGGATCTCGGCGGGTACGGCTGGCTGCCACCCGGGCCGGAGCTGCCGCTCGACCGTGGCCCCGCCTGGCGGCATCTCTACGTGTACGCGTACCTCGCGCTGGTCGAGATCGTGCGGGGCTACCACCGCGACCACGGCGTTCCCGACGCCGTCTCCTGGGCGACGCTCGCCGACCTGGGTCGTAACCTCGCCGTCGACCGGCGGATGCGCGGCGAGGGCTGGCCGGTCATGCAGAGCTGGTTGACGCTGCACGTGCGCGGCGCCGTCTACGAGTTGGGCCGGTTGCAGCACCATCGCGGCGACGGCGCCATCGGCCTGCACATCCCCGACGCGGGGCCGCTGACCCCGGAGGCGGTCTCGGCGTCGCTCGACGAGGCCCGGGTCTTCTTCCCGCGTCACTTCCCCGACGAGCACTACACGGCGTTCTCCTGCGGCTCGTGGCTGCTCGACCCCCAGTTGCGGGAGTACCTGCCCGACGACTCGAACATCATCCGGTTCCAGCGACGGTTCGAGCTGGAGTCCTACGAGGAGCCGGAGGGCTTGGACGCGGACGTCGAGGTGCTGCGATTCGTCTTCCGGACGCTGACCACACCGCTGGACGAGTTGCCGCGCCGCACCGCCCTGCAACGGGCGATCGTCGACCACCTGTCGGCTGGCCGGCACTGGCAGTGGCGTCAGGGCCGCTTCCCGATCGACGCGACGCATCGGCCGTACCTACCCTGATCCGGTGCTAGCCGCCGAAGCCCCGAAGATCACGGACTGGATGCAGGCGTGGGGGAGCCTGGCCGGGTTGGTCATGTCGACCTTCGCCGTCGTCTTCACCGGTCTGCTGTTCCGTCACGAGACCCGGGTCCGTCGGGACGAGCAGGAGAGCCGCGAGGCGGCGCAGGCGCGCCTGGTCATCCCGGTACTGACCCGCGATGACGATGAGAGCGACGGCGTCGTGGTCCGGCGCGACCCGACCGAGGCGACGGTGACCCTCGTCAACCACAGCGCCGCGCCCATCTTCGATGTCCATGTCGACGTCGCCTGGCAGGAGTCGTTCCGCTGGCCCGGACGTCGCCGAGAGATGCAGGGCACCGTGATCGCGAACGGGGGCAGACGCTTCGCCGTGGTGGAGAAGTCCGAGGCGGTGCGCTTCGAGTTGACCGGCACTGCCGCGTACCTGGGGCAGGCGAGGATCCGCTTCACCGACGCGGCCGGGCTGGTGTGGCAGCGAACGGGTCTGGGGTCGCCGGTCCGCTACACCCCGCCGGAGAGCACTCTGGGCAGGGCGTTCCGGTTGCTGCCCTGGGTGCTCCTGGTGATCTACGTGGTGCTTCCCGCGATCGTCATAGCCGCCGTCTTCGCCGTGGTGCGGCTCTGGCCGTAGCCGGTGATTGTCCCGCAGCCGCGCCGAAAAAACATGATCTAGGCACGGGTGAAACATCATGATCTTATCTGCATCATGATCCGTAACACCGCTCGAATCCTCGATTAACCGTCGAGGGCTTAGGTGGGGGAGCGCTCCCATGCGGGTCGCGGTCACTGAAGAAGCTCCACACAGGAGCAATCGAAGGGAGTCTCGTGTCCACACGCACGAGCGGGAAAAATCTGCGAAGACTGGCGATACCGACGCTGGTCGCAGCGATGCTCGCCGGCACAACCGGCGTCGCGGGATCAGCGTCGGCAGCGCCGGGCGACCGGTCGGCCAGCGGCGGCGCCGGCTACTTCACCAAGGGATCGGACCGGCGCACCACGCTGACCGACGGCGCCGATCGTCGCGCCGACGCCGACGGGACCAGCCCGAAGACCGCCGTGGACGCCAACGGCTCGGGTGTCTACGTCGTCGAGCTGGCCGAGGCGCCGCTGACCACGTACGTCGGTGGGACGTCCGGGCTCGCGCGGACCCGCCCCACGCCGGGCGCCCGACTGGACGTGACGTCGGCGCCGTCGCAGGCGTACCGCCGGCACCTCGACGCGCAGCGATCCGCCGTCGCGGGCGCGGCCGGCGTCCAGGTCAAGGCCGCCTACACCGCCGCCTTCAACGGGTTCTCGGCGACGCTGACCGCCAAGCAGGCGACCGCGCTGCGGGCCGACAAGCGCGTCCGCGCCGTCACCGCCGCGCGGGCGCTGGGCACCCGATCGGCGATGCCGCTCGCGGCCGCCCCGAGCGCCCCCGCCGCCGGTACGCCGACCTCCTCCGCGGCCGCCGCGTCCACGACGGACGCCGCCGCGAAGCCGGTCAAGCCGGCCAAGCCGGTCAAGCCCGGCCCGGCCACCGGAGCGGGCATGGTCGTCGGCGTCCTGGACACCGGCATCTGGCCGGAGAGCGCGTCGTTCGCCAAGAAGATGCCGGCGCCCAAGACCTGGCACGGCACCTGCCAGACCGGCGTGGCCTTCGTGGCCGAGCACTGCAACGGCAAGATCGTCGGTGCCCGGTACTTCGCCGACACCTGGCTCGCCGGCGGTGGCTCCGTACCCGAGGGTGAGTTCCTGTCGCCCCGCGACGCGGCCGGGCACGGCACCCACACCGCGTCCACGGCCGCCGGTCTGCCGGTGCGGGACGTCACCATCGACGGCCGCTCCTTCGGCGCCGTCTCCGGTGTCGCGCCGGACGCCCAGATCGCTGTCTACAAGGTGCTCTGGGGCGGGATGGGCTACGACGCCGACATCATCGCCGGCATCGACGCGGCCGTCTCCGACGGTGTGCAGGTCCTGAACTTCTCCATCGGCAGCGACCTCGGCGACTGGGAGGCCAACACCCCCATCGGTGTCGCCTTCCTCAACGCCACGCTGTCCGGCGTCTTCGTGGCGGCGTCGGCGGGCAACACCGGCATCGTGAGCGGGGCCATCAGCAACGCGGCGCCCTGGGTCACCACGGTGGGCGCGGCGGTGACCAACGCCAACGAGGCGACGGTCAAGCTGGGCGACGGCACCAAGCTGGTCGGCGGCTCACTGGACGCCCTGCCCGGCGATGCCTCGCGGCCGATGGTCTTCGGCGACCAGGCCGGCTCACTGGAGCAGGGTTCGGCGTACTGCGAACCCGGCAGCCTGGACGCGGCCAAGATCAAGGGCAAGGTGGTCGCCTGCGCGCTGTCGTCCCCCTTCTACTCCGCGCTGGAGGTGAAGGAGAAGGGCGGGGTCGGGATGGTCGTGTTCGTTCCGGAAGGCAACTACCGGGTCAACTCCGTCTACAACTTCCCGGTGGTCTACCTGAACACCGAGAAGCAGGCCGGCACGCTGTTCAACTACCTGATGCGCCACCCCACCGACGCCAGGGTGTCGCTGCGCAACGGTGGCGACGGCTCCAGCGTCCCGGGGATCCCGAGCGTGGCGGACTTCTCCTCCACCGGCCCGGACAAGGTGACCCTCGGCGTCTTCAAGCCGGACCTGGTCGCGCCGGGGACGGACATCATCGCCGCGGTCTCACCGGCGGGTAACTTCGGTCGGGACTACGACGCGTACTCCGGAACCTCGATGGCCTCGCCGTACGTGGCCGGCGCGGCGGCGATCCTGCGCGCCACGCACCCGACCTGGTCGCCGGGGACCGTCGCCTCGGCCCTGCGGACCACCGCCACCGACACCCGGGGCACCAGCAACCCGCTGGACCAGGGCAGCGGTTTCATCAACCTGACCGGAGCCAAGGACCCGGGCCTGGTCATCGAGCCGACCGCGGCCGACCTGGTCGAGTTCAGCGAGACGGCCCAGCCCGACGGCAAGGAACTCAACCTGCCGGCCATCTCGCTGCGCGAGTACGACGGCACCCACCCGGTGACCATCAAGCGCACCCTGACCAACGTGGGTACGACGCGGGAGACCTACCGGTCGTCGGTGTCCGGCCTGCCCGGCATGACGGTAACGGTGTCGCCCGCGTCGGTGACGCTCGCGCCCGGCAAGTCCGCGACGGTGTCCATCACGCTGCGCCGGGGCAGCGCCCCCTGGGACCGGTACGTCACCGGGTCGATCACCTGGCGCGGCAAGGTCCACAGTGCCCGCATCCCCGTCGCCGCCCGCCCGTGGGGCATCACCCCCCGGCCGTACGCTGACGACGGCGAGGAGTTCGGCCGGATGACCAGCGGCTCGTTCGGCTACGCCCAGCCGGGCTTCACCGGCCCGCTCACCGGTCGCAGCACCGGCTACACGCCGATGCGCCGGGACTCGTACTCGATGCCGGCCGGGGTGTACGGCGGCGTGTTCGACCCGAGCGCGTCCGGCGTGAAGAAGGTCGACTTCACGGTGCCGGCGAACACCGCCGGCATCATCGTCGAGGCCAACACCGAGGATCCGAACACGAACCTCGACCTGTACCTGTACAAGGGCGACAAGCTCGTCTACAGCAGTGACAGGTACTGGACCAGCGCGGAGCAGGCGTACAAGTTCCTGCCCGAGCCGGGGCGCTACACGGCCTACGTGTTCGCGCAGGTGCCCGGTGGCCCGGTCGTGGACTTCCAGTTGAGCCACGCCATCATCGGTCGCAACGCCATCTACGCGCCGGCCACGCTGACGTTGCCGTCGACGACCGAGCGCGGCATGAGCCTCAACTTCACGTTGAAGCCCAACCGGCCGCTGCCCGAGGGCGACTTCTGGGCGTACACCGAGTACCGCACCAACGGCACGGTCGTCCCCGGCAACCTCGTCTACACCCAGCAGAGCGCCTGGGAGGAGTAGCCGTACCGGAATCGTGGGGCGGCGCTGTCGTGCGCCGCCCCACTGTTCTCGCTAGCGCTGCCAGGCGTCGATCGTGCGCACGCCCTTGCGCATGGTCTGGTCCAGGATGGCGGGATTGCCGCTGCTGCCCTCCCAGCCCTGGTCGTCGAAGACCGTCACGACCCCGTCGACCCGGGCCACGGCGATCTGGCTGGACCCCTCGCCGCCGGTGCGCTCGCCGTTCAGGTTCGTGGCGGCCCAGGCGCGGGTCACGAGCAACGCCTCGTCCCCGACACCGGGCACTGCCCTGCTCTCGACCGTGACCGGGTCGTCGCCCTGGTCGAAGGAGGGGCAGGCCTTCACCGCATCGCTCAGACGGCGCAGGTAGTCCGTGGCGCCGTCGCCCGCGAAGGTGAAGATGGTCTGGTGGATCATGCCCTGCGGCGTGTTGCTGTCGGGCTCGCCGGCCTTCTTGTACGTCACCGTCATGGCCGCGCTCGCGGTGACCTGCCGGCCCCCGGTGCCGAACTCGTTGCCGCACAGCTTGGGCAGCGCCTCGGCGACCGGCGTCGAACGTCGGGGTGACTTCCGCAGCTCGGACGGTAGCTCCACGAAGGCCGACGTCGGGATGGTCGTCGGCGCGCTGGCGCTCCCGGACGGCGGGTCGGTCGGACTCGCCGGGGCCGACGTCGTCGACGCGCTCGACGGTGTCGCGTCGGATCCCTCCTCGGCAGCCGTGCAGGCGGTGCTCAGCGCGACGGTGCCCACCAACGGCAGGATCAGCCTGAGCATCCGGGGCGCTCGGACGGTCGGCGGCAGTGCGGATCGGCTCATGGTTCCCCCTCACCTCGACCTGAGCAGTTCCCCGCCAGCGGCGACCGGAAACGATCAATGCCGCCGTGGCGACCGGGGTCGAGCGGCCGCGTCGCGGGACCGGATGCGTCTACGCGGCGGCCGGGATGACGGCCTCGATGAGGTGCGGTCCGTCGTCGGCCAGCGCTCGGGAAAGCTGTTCCGCGAGTTGCTCGGCGGTGGTGACACGACTGGCCGGCATGCCGAAGGCGTTCGCCAGACCCACGAAGTCGATCTGTGGGTTGGCCAGGTCGAACAGCGGATTTCCGTCCGGGTTGGTGTGACCCGGACGATTGCTGAAGTACTCCCACTCCTGGCGCAGAATCGCGTACGCGCGGTTGTTGAGGACGACGTTGGTGATGTTCAACCCCTCGCGTACCTGCGTCCACAGCGCGGTGACGGTGTACATGACGCAGCCGTCCGCCACCAGCGCCAGTACCGGCCGGTCGGGTGCCGCGACGGCGGCGCCGACGGCGAGGGGCAGGCCGTCACCCATCGCTCCGCCGGTCTGCATCAGCACGTCGTGGCGGGGAGCGCCAGCGGTGGCGGCAGCCAGGGCGGTGCCGGAGCTGACACTCTCGTCGATGACGATGGCGCGTTCCGGCAGCAACGCCGCGACGACGTCCGTCCAGTTCCGCAGGGTGAGGTTGCCCGTCGGCAGCGCCGGTCGACGCGGTTCGGTCACCGGGGTGGTTGCGTCCGGGGCCACCAGGTCGGCGAGTCGGTCGAGCGCGCCGACGGCGTCCTGGCCAACCTCGGCCAGGACGTGCGTCTGCGCTCCCTCGGGTACGAGCAGGCTCGGTTGATCGGAGTAGGCGAAGAAGGAGACGGGTGCCTTGGTGCCCGCGACGATGACGTGCCGTATCCCGTGCAGTTGGTCGAGCACCTGATCCGGATAGAAGCCGAGCCGGGGAAACATGGGCAGGCCGGCCCCACGCTCGACCCGGTTGGAGTACAACTCCTGGAACACCCGCGCGCCCGTCGACGCCGCGATACGGCCGGCGGCCAACAGACCCGACTCCCGCAGCACGGTCCCGCCGATGATCAGGGCGGTGGACTCCCCGGCGCGAAGGACCTCCGCGATCCGCGTGAGCACGTCCTGGCTGACGGCCGGCGTCGCGCGGGGCGGCATCGGCGGTGCGGCCGTGCCTCCGTCCGACCACGACACGTCCGCCGGCATGATGACGGTGGCGATCTGACCGGGTGGCTCCAGGACGGCGGCGAGCGTGGCCGCGCCGTCGGGGCCGGCCCCGGCCGCGTCCTCGGGTCGGCGAACCGGCCCTTGCAGCCATCCGCCCAGGGCGGCGATGTCCGAGTTCAACGGAGGATCGAAGGCGGTGTGGAACGTCGCGTGGTCGCCGACGATGTTGACCACCGGCGAGTTGGCGCGTCGGCTGTTGTGCAGATTCGTGAGCCCGTACGCGAGTCCGGGCCCGAGATGCAGCAGGGTCGCCGCCGGCTTGCCCGCGATACGGGCGTAGCCGTCGGCCGCGCCGGTGACGACGCCCTCGAAGAGTGCGAGCACTCCGCGCAGTTCGGGGACCGACTCCAGCGCCCCGACCAGGTGCAGCTCGGTGGTGCCGGGGTTCGTGAAGAGCACCTCCACCCCGGCGTCGGCCAGCGTCCGCAGCAGTGCTTCCGCGCCGTTCACACCCACCACCTCACCGACGGCTGAACCAAGAATGATCCGATCCTAAGGGTGCATTTCGGACTAAAGTGGTGACGCTCGTGAAATAGCTCGACGGGGATCGGGGAACGCGGGATGAAGCCGGGCTACACCGAACGCACTTACCAGGCCCGACGCCTGGACGTCGGTGTCGATCGACCGTTCGAGGAGTTCCGGCGGCAGTACGAGCAGGCAGTCCCGCGCTACGACGCCGCGGCGTTCGACGCCCTGGTTGCCCGCGACGCCCCCTGGGACGACGTGCTCGCCCTGATGCGCGAGCGTGCGCCCCACGACTTCCTCATCTACTGGAGCAGTGGCGAGCTGCGGCCGATGATGGGCCTCGCGGGTGACGCCGGCAACGCTGTCGAGTACCTGATGGGCAACCACACCATCGCCGAGAAGATGTACCGGCACGACCCGACCGCCATGCTGTACGCGCCGTTGCGCACGATGATCGGCGATGGGCCCGACCGCGGGGTGCGGTTCGTGATCGAGCAGCCCAGTCGCACGTTCGGGTCGTTCGGCGTGGAGGCGATCCACGAGGTCGGCCTGCAGCTCGACCGCGAGGTCGCCGCCCTCCTGGCACATCTCGAGCTACCCGTGCCAGCGTCCCTGTCGAACTAGCGCGCGGGTTCGTCAGGGCCGGATCGCTTCGATGACGATCACGGTGATGTTGTCGTGTCCACCCTCGTCGATCGCCAGGGCCACGAGTTGTTCGGCGATGTCCCCGGGGTCGGCGTCGGAGTCGAGCGCGGCCCGTATCCGTTCGTACGGCACGTACGAACTCAGTCCATCAGAGCACAACAGGACTCGGTCGCCGGGCTGAAGCTGGAGAGGCCTCAGGTCGGCCGACCGGCCGTCGGCCCGTCCGTCGAGGAAGCGGGCTAGCCTCCCGGGGAGGTTGGGCACCTCCTCGGCGTCGGCGACGAGGTGTTCGTAGGTGTGATCCTCGCTGATCTGCACCAGGGCGTTGTCGCGGGGGCGCTTGCGTCGGATCAGGTAGGCACGAGAGTCCCCAACGTTTGCCACGACCGCATCACTGCCGGCATGCAGCAGAGCGACGAACGTGGTGCCCATCCCGGCCAGATTCGGGTTCTCGCGGACCTTCCTTCGTAACTCGTCGCTCGCGTCGTTGATGGCCCGTCCCAAGGAGTGAGCAAGATCCTCAGGATCCACCAGGCGGTCGTACGCCTTCACGGCAGCGACGACTGTGCTACTCGCGATGTCACCGGCGACATGGCCGCCGAGGCCGTCTGCAACCACGTACAGCCACTGTCCTTGGCTGTGGGAGTCCTCGTTTCGTCTGCGGACGAGGCCCTGGTGCGTCCGGCTGGCCGCCGCGAGAGTGAGGGCCACGGTCATGACCCGCTCCTCGGCTCGCCGTCAGGCCACGGCTCCTTTGCGTTCGCGTCGCGGTGCAGGACGTGGACCGTCTCGACTCGGTCGCTCGCCACGACGTACTCGGTCACCTCGACCGGCTTCTGGTCGCCCCCGGAGGTGCCGACCCGCACGATCTCCAGTACGGGCAGGTTGGTGGGGATCTCCAGAAGAGCTGCCTCGTCTCTGCTGGGCATCCGGGCGCGGTGAATCTCCATCCAACTGATCGGCCAGTGGCCGGCCTTTTCGATGTGGTGCAGCCACTCGCCCGCCGCCGGGCTCGCGTCCAGGTTGGCCACGATGTCGGCGACGCGTGGGTGAATCCACGAGATGTTGATTTGGAACGGGGCCTCGGACGCTGGCCCGGTAACCCGGAACCGGCGCAGCACTTCGGTGCCGGGCTCCACTCCCAGAAGCTTGGCGACGCGGGGGTCGTCCAGTCGGGCCGGCAGGTTGACGGCCTTGCCGTGGCTGACCCACACCTCCTGGCTGCTTGCCGAAGGGAATGAGTATCCGGTTGCCTGCTCGTTGCGCTTGACCAGATCGCCGCGGGGTCGACGTGGACGTATCGTGCCGTATCGAACGGCGATGCCCCGCCCCTGGACGGCCCACACGTAGCCTTCGGTCTCCAGCAGGGCGATGGCCCTCCCGACTGTGTCGCGGTTGGCGTCGTACTCGGCCGCGAGATCGTTGAGGGTCGGAAGCCGGGCACCCGGTGCCCATTCTCCGGCTTCGATCCGTTCGCGGATCGTGGACGCGATGTTCAGGTAGCGCGAGTGCACCGGCACGTCAACGCCCTTCCCGGTTGTCCATAGACAAGCCTTGACTCTGGGTCAGATTGTCCCCAGACTATCCCCAGGGATTGTCCCAAGACAATTGGTCTCGATGAGGCCGAGGTCGGGTCGGCCGTCGCGACCGGCGCGCGGGGAGCCCTCAGGAGGAGGATGTCCATGACGAGAAATTGTGGCGATCCAGAAGCGTCGCCCGCGAGCAGTCCACCGATGCTGGAAAGCCCGACGGTTGTCGTGGCGGAAGTGCCGCAGGTCTTCGTTCTCATCAAGGATGAGAAGGTTGTCGGCTACCTCTTCGACCTTCCCTCGGGTGCGGTCGCCATCCTGGATGGTGCGCGGGAGATCTTCCGGTCGGACTCCCTGGACGACTTCGCCAGGTTCTTCGGCCCCTTGCTGGATCTCGACATCGCCAAGGTCAGGCAGGACCGCTAGACGTGCGGTCTCTGGCGGTCCGGGACGTGGCCGGTGGCGGGCGGGTTGATCCGCCCGCCACCGATTCCCATCAGGTGACCGTGACCGTGACGGTCAGGTTGAGTGAGCGGGTCTCCCCGCCGGTGTAGGTGATCGTCACGCGGGCGGTGAAGGTGCCCTTTCGCGGGTAGCTGTGACTTGTCGACCGCAGCGTCGCGCCGTGCGCCACCGCGCCGTTGTCGCCGAAGTCCCACGCGTAGTCGGTGATGCTCTGCCCGGACGGCGCGGTCGCGGTGGCGGTCAACGTGGTGGTCAACGGCGCGGCGCCGCCGGTCGGGTTGGCCGCGATCGTCAGGCTTCCGCCCGGCTCCTGCTTGACGCCGGCGCCGTTGAACCGCATCCAGTCCAGCGACATCAGGTCCGGCGTGCCGCCGACCTGCGCGGTGTTGACGAACTTCGCGTACAGGGTGGTGGTGCCGGCCGGTTTGTTGGTGAGCGTGACCGTGGGGGACACCAGGTTGTCCCATCCGCCGGTGGAGCCGATGGTGGCCGTACCGATCAGCGTGCCGGTGGGTGAACCGGTTCGCAGCTCGATGGTGCCGCCGAGTCCGCCATTGGTGACCCCGAGCGTGACCGAGCCGATGTTGCGCAGGTCCACCGGCCCGTACGCCGCCCAGTCGTTGTGGTCGACGTCGCCGAGCCGCTTGCCGGCGCGGGCGGTGGTCCGGTCGTTGACGATCAGGCCGGACTGGGCGCTGAAGTGCTCGGCCTCCCTGCTCTTGGGCTGCAGCTGGATCCGGGTCGAGCCGGTCAGCGCCGGCACGCCGGCCGCGCCACCGTCGGTGTACTGCGCGGTGATCAGGGTGTAGAGGTTCTGTCCCGGCCCGTGCCCGTCACCGGCGTCCGCCTCGGTGGCCAGCAGCCCGGAGCAGCCGGTGTAGACGTCCAGTGGGTGGGCGTGCGTGTCGTGCCCGAGCTGCGTCTGGACGGTCACCTTCGCGCAGTCGATGGTGGTGTCCTCCGGGTCGGTGACCGTCACCGTGTACGGGATCTTGTCGCCGAAGTCGAAGAAGCCGCCGTCGGGCACGGTGATGGTGACCGTCGGCCGGGTGTTGCCGACCACCACGTCGGTGACGGCGGTGGCGGTCAGACCGTTGCCGCTGTTGCGGACGGTCAGCCGGGCGGTGAATTTCCCGGCAGCCGAGTAGGTGAAGCTCGGGTTGGCGGCGGTGGAGTCGGTGGTGCCGTCGTTGGTGAAGTCCCAGGCGTAGCTGAGGGCGGTGCCGTCGCCGGCCGTCGCGCCGGCCGAGGAGAAGCTGACCGTGAGCGGCGTAGGCCCGGTGTCCGGACTGGCGGTGATCTTCGCGGTCGGTGGTCGGCCGTTCGCCACGTAGTCGATCCGGTAGATGCCCGCGCCGGCGTTGCTGCCGCCGCGACCGCTGCCGGTGCCCTCGCCGAAGTCGATGACGTAGAGCGAGCCGTCCGGGCCGAACTCCGCCTCGAAGGGCTGGATCCAGCTCATGTTCTCGAAGATCCCGTTGATCGACTGGAGGTCACCGACGGCCGTGGGGGCGAAACGTGAGTTGCTGAAGGTCTGCGCCGTCCGGTGGATCGAGAGCGTCTTGAACCACCTGCGGGTGAACTCGTACGTGATCCACTTGCCGTCGAAGTACTCCGGGAACTTGGTGGTACGGGTGTTCGCCGGGTCGAAGTCGTAGACCGGCCCGCTCATCGGGCCGCCACCGCCGGTGCCCACCTCGGGGAACTGGGCGGAGGCGGAGTACGCGTACCAGACCAGCGCCGGCTTCGCCGCTGGCAGGGTGGTCAGGCCGGTGTTGTTGGGGGAGTTGTTCACCGGCGCGGCGCAGGTGAACTTCGCCCCGGAGGTGCTGGTGGCGAAGTTGTAGTCGTTGAACGGGATGTTGTTGCCCACGCAGTACGGCCAGCCGAAGTTGCCGGCGGCGGTGATGCGGTTGAACTCGACGGTCCCCTCCGGTCCACGGTTCGCGTCTGCGGCGCGGGCGTCCGGGCCGTAGTCACCGACGAGCACCGCGTTCGTTCCCGGCTCGATGGTGATCCGGAACGGGTTGCGCATGCCCATCGCGTAAATCTCCGGTCGGGTCCGCGCGGTGCCGGCGGGGAAGAGGTTGCCGCTGGGCACGGTGTACGTACCGTCGGCCTGCGGGGTGATCCGCAGGATCTTGCCGCGCAGGTCGTTGGTGTTGCCGGCGGTGCCCTGGGCGTCCCAGGCGGCTCGCCCGGACTGCTCGTCGATCGGGGTGTAACCGCTGGACGCGAAGGGGTCGGTGTTGTCGCCGATCGCGGCGTACAGGCGACCGGCCGCGTCCATGGCCAGCGATCCGCCCATGTGCGAGTTGGCCCGACCCACGCCCCGGTACGTCGGGACGGTCAGCAGCCGCTTCTCCGAGGAGAGCGCGACGCTGTTGTTCGCCACCGTGAACCGGGACAGGTTGAGCTGTTTGAGGGTCTTGTCCGACCAGAGCAGGTAGACCCAGCCGTTGCTGGCGAAGTCGCGGTCCAGGGTCATCCCGAGCAGGCCGTCGGACTGGTCGGTCATCGCCGAGGTGTACGCGAGGTCGAGCAGCGTGGTGACCTGGAGCGTGTCCGAGTCGACCACCTTGAGCGCGCCGGTGCGCTGGATGTAGTAGACCCTGCGGTCGGGAGCGACGGCCAGCTCGAACGGGTCGGCCAGGTTCTCGGTGACCAGCCCGACGCGTTCGAACGTGCCGGTCCTGCTGGCCGAGCAGTCGCCGGCGACCGCGCCCGCGGCCCACTCGATGCCGTAGCGCAGGTGCTCCAGGAACGTGGCGCTGCTGAACTGGGAGCTGGCGTGCCCACCGGCGGTGAACCAGGACCGGCCGCCGTCGTAGCGCTGACACCAGGAGTACGCGTGGTCGACGCCCTCGTCCAGGCCGCTGATCCCGTCACGCACCTTGATCTGCGCGAGGGTGTGCACGTTGCCGGTCGGGTTGGTCCGCCAGTTGTACCACTCCTCGCTCTGCTCCCACAGCTCCGGCAGGTTGCGGGTGGAGGGGTGGGCGCGGTCGAGGACCTTCACCCGCCCGGGGTACGTGCCGCCGGTGGCCGAGAAGTCCGGGTGGTAGTCGAAGATGGTGCCGACCAGACCCTCGTACCAGGACCAGTCGCGTTCGCTGGCCGACGCGGCGTGCAGGCCGGCCCAGCCGCCGCCGTTGCGGATGAACGTCTGCAACGCCGCGCGCTGGCTGCCGTTGAGCAGGTCGCCCGAGGCGGGGGTGGAGTTGGTGTTGTTGAAGACCAGGGCGTCGAAGGTGGCGAGGTTGGCGTCGGTGAAGGCGCCCGCGTCGGTGGTGGCGACGACCTCGAAGTTGTGGGTGGCGCCGAGCTGCTGGATCGCGGCCACGCCGGCCGGGATCGAGTCGTGGTAGAAGTTGGTGATCTTCGAGAAGACCAGCACCCGGAAGCGCGGGGCGGCCTCGGCGGGCAGGGCGGTGGTGGTGCTCAGGACGGTGGCGACGGTGAGCAGGGCGAGGCAGATCGCGCGCAGGTGTTTGGGCATGGGGGCGCTCCCTGTCGGACGGTGAGGGTCGGAAAGCGCTTTCTCGATGCCCGCATCACGGTACTGACAGCCAGTTATGAGCGTCAATAGACACGAGGTAAGCGGTTTCCTGGCGGGCTGCCGCAGCGCGACGCGGGTACGGATAACCGCACCAGGATCGTTCGGGTCGCCCGGATGTCCGGATCGCCGTCGGCGTCGAGGGTGGAACACATGGACAACGTGGTGGAACTCGACGGCGTGACCCGCACCTACGGCTCGCGCAGACGGCCGCTCGCCGCCCTTCGCGGCATCTCGCTCGTGGTGCCGGCCGGCACGTTCGTGGCGGTGATGGGAGCCACCGGCTCGGGCAAGAGCACCCTGCTGCAGTGCGCGGCGGGGTTGGACCGGCCGACGTCGGGGCGGGTCCGCCTGGTCGGCCGGGACGTCACCCGAATGCGCGAAGGCGCGCTGACCCGGCTGCGTCGCGACCGGGTGGGTTTCGTCTTCCAGTCGTACAACCTGCTGTCGGAGCTGACGGTGCGGCAGAACGTGCTGCTGCCCCGGCGGCTGGGTGGACCGCGTCCGCGCCCACTCGACGAGGTGCTGGCCGAGGTGGGTCTGTCCGGGTTGGCCGGTCGGCCGGTCGGCGAGTTGTCCGGCGGCCAACGCCAACGGGTCGCCATCGCCCGCGCGCTGGCCAGTCGTCCCGCCGTCGTGTTCGCGGACGAGCCGACCGGGGCGCTGGATCCGACGACCGGTGAGCAGATGCTGCGCTTGCTGCGTGACGGGGTGGACCGGGCCGGGGTGACGGTGGTGATGGTCACCCACGATCCGATGGCGGCGGCCTGGAGCGACCGACTCGTCCTGCTGCGCGACGGCGAGGTGGTGGCGGACGGCCCGACACCCGATGCGGCACACATCGGGGAGCGGCTGCGTGCCACCACGGGTGACCCGGCGGTGGCCCGGTGAGCGCGGGACTGACCCGGCAGGCGCTGCGCAAGCAGCCGTGGGCCTTCGCCGGTCCGTTCGTCACGCAGTGCCTGGCCGCCGCGCTGGTGTCCGGAGCGCTGGGCGCCAGCTCCTCGATGTCCGGCGCGCGGTTGGACCCGCCCGCCCGGCAGGTGCTGACCGAGAGCTCGATCCCCGAGATAGCCACGCTGTTCGTGGTGGTGTCCGTGTACCTGACCGCGTTGATCGTCGGACTGACCATGACGTCGTCGATCGCCCGGCAGGCGCGGGACATCGCGCTGGTGCGAGCGGTGGGTGCCACTCCCGGCCGGGTGCGCCGCGCGGTGGCGGCCCAGGCCGCCGTGGTGGCGGTGCCGGCGACCGTGCTCGGCGTACCGCTCGGTGCCCTGCTCGCCCACGCCTGGCTGGCGGGGCTCACCGGACACCAGGCGATCCCGCCCGGCGTGACGTTCCACCCGTCGCCTGCGGCACTGCCCGCGGCGCTGGGCATCACCGTCGGGGCGTCGGTGGTTGGCGCGCTGACCGCCGCGATGCGACCAGCACGGGTACGCCCCGCCGCCGCGCTGACCGAGACGGCCGTCCCGCGGCGTCGGATCAGCCTGCTGCGTACCGCGATCGGGGTGGTCCTCCTGGCCGGCGGCGTCGTGCTGTCGATCCTGATCGCGAAGGGCGACCCGGCCAAGGCCGGTGAGTCGAGTCTCTTCACCATGCTGGCGATGTGCGTGGGAGCCGGCTTCCTCGGCCCGGTCCTGCTGCGGTTGGCCGCTCCGCTGACGCGACTGTTCGGGGGTACCGGGGCGCTGGCGGCGGACAACCTCGCGGTGCGCGCCACGGCGCTGTCCGGCGCGCTGGTGCCACTGGTCCTGGCGATCGCGTTCGCCACGGTGAAGGTGGTCACGCACACCACGTCCGCGCGTGTGCACGGCGCTCCCGACCCGGCGGCGCAGGTGTGGACGGAGTATTCCGGCACCGCCGTCTACGTCGCCTTCGCCGCCGTCGCCGCGGTGAACACGCTGGTGACCGTACTCCTGTCCCGACGCCGGGAGCTTGCGGTGACCCGGCTGGTCGGCGCGAGCAGGATGCGCGCGCTGGCCGTGGTCGTCTGCGAAGCCCTGCTGGTGACGGTGACCGCCCTGGCGGTCAGTACCGTGGTCGCGATGGTCACCATGGTGCCGATGCTGCACGGCATGCTGGGCACGTGGATGCCCTACCTGCCACCCGGGCAACTGGCCGGCGGCCTGGCCGTGGTGCTTGGCCTGGTGCTGCTGGGCACCGTCGTGCCGGCGCTGGTCGCGATGCGCCGCCCGGCGGTGGAGTCGCTGGCGGTGGACCCGTGAGGTCCGTCGTCGGCGTGGTCCTGCGTGCTCCGACGACCGCCCGTACCTGGCGTGAGGTCGGATACACGGTCACCGGCACCGTGCTGGCCGTGCCGACGTTCGCGATAGCGCTGCTGGGGCTGGTGTTCTCCGCGCTGTCGCTGCTGACGATCGGGCTACCACTGCTGACCGGTGTGCTGCTGCTCGCGCGGCTGACCGTTCGGTACTTCCGGGGGCCGGCCCGGCTGTTCCTCGGCTGGAGCTGGCCGAACCCGCCGCCCGTGGGCCGCCGGGGGACGGGCCCGGTGCGCTGGGCACGCGCGGTGTTGACGGACGCCAGCGGCTGGAAGGCCCTCGCGTACTGCTTCGCCCGGCTGCCGCTGATGGCCGCGGGGGCGTACCTCGGCGGGGCCCTTGTCGTCGGAGGTCTGGTGGGCGTCACCTACCCCGTGTGGGTGCACCGCTTTCCGCAAGACCCGCCGTGGGGCGGCTCCTGGGCACTGGCCGCGCAGGGGTTGACCGCGCTGCTGGTGTTCCCGTGGTACTTCCGACTCATCGTGTCGCTGGACCGGTGGCTGGTGCGGGCACTGCTGGAGCCGGGACCCGAGCGGGTCCGGATAGCGGCTCTGGAGGCCAGCCGGGCCGCGCTGCGGGCGGACGCGGCCGCGCTGCTGCGGCGGGTGGAACGGGATCTGCACGACGGTACGCAGGCCCGGCTGGTCGCGCTCGGCGTGGGTCTGTCGCGTATCGAGGGGCGAGCCGGTGAGCCGGAGCTGAAGGCGATGGTGGCCCAGGCCCGGGGCTCGGTGGTGGAGACGCTGACCGAGCTGCGGGACATCGTGCGGGGCATCCACCCGCCCGCGCTCGACACCGGCCTGAGCACCGCGATCGAGACCCTGGCCGCGCGCAGCGCGGTGCCCGTCGAGGTACACGTGGACCTGCCCGAGCGCCCGACACCCGACCTGGAATCGGCGCTGTACTTCAGCGCCGCCGAACTCCTCACCAACGTGGCGAAGCACGCCGGGGCCAGCCGGATCCGGCTGGACCTTCGCGCGCAGAATGGCGTCCTGCGCCTGACCGTCAGCGACGATGGGCGCGGCGGGGCGCGATCCGGGAGCAGGGGTACGGGTCTGGCGGGGCTGATCCGACGAGCTGAATCGCTGGACGGCGCGCTCTGGCTGGACAGTCCGCCCGGGGGACCGACGACCATCACCGTGGAGCTGCCGTGCGCGTAGTGATCGCCGAGGACAACCCGTTGCTGCGCGACGGGATCACGTTGCTGCTGACCGATCACGGGATCACCGTCGTGTCGGCGGTGGACAACGGTGACGACCTGCGCGCGGCGGTCGACGAACACCGACCGGACGCCGCGGTGGTCGACGTACGGATGCCACCGACCTTCACCGACGAAGGCCTGCGGGTGGCGTTGGCCATCCGGGCGGCCCACCCGGACACCGGCGTGCTGGTCTTCTCGCAGTGGGTGGAGACCCGGTACGCGCGGCAACTGATCGCCGAGCACCCGGGTCGGGTCGGTTACCTGCTGAAGGACCGGATCGTCAGCACCGAGGACTTCGTCGACGCGCTGCGCCGGGTGGCCGCCGGCGGGACGGCGCTGGATCCGGAGGTGGTGCGCCAGTTGTTGGCGGCGCCGTCGGTGGACGCGGGCGTCGCCCGGCTCAGCGAGCGGGAGCGCGAGGTCCTGGGGATGCTGGCCGAGGGCCGGTCCAACCTCGCCATCTGCGAGTCGCTCCACCTCGCCCCGCGCAGCGTGGAGAAGCACGTGACGGCCATCTTCACCAAACTCGACCTACCCCAGGCGCGAACCGACCACCGGCGAGTTCTCGCCGTACTGCGCTATCTGAACGCGGCACGCTGATCTCTCGTGGCAAGGAGCGGCCCATGCACGTCAGTCTCGCGACGAGCGCCGGTAGGGCCGGCCGGCCGAACGAGGACTTCGTGGGGGCGGTGCCCGGCGCTCTCGTCCTGCTGGACGGCGCCGGCATTCCAGGGGCCGAGGCGTTCTGCGCGCACGGGGTCGCCTGGTACACCCATCGTCTCGGCGGCACGCTGCTCGGCGGTCTGTCGCGGGCCGACGGGCGGGGCCTCGCGGCCATCCTCGCCGACGCCATCGCTGAGACGGCCGCCGCGCATCGCGCCACCTGCGACATCACCGATCCCAGCAGCCCGCAGGCGACCGCTCTGATGGCCCGCGTCCACCGGGGACGGCTGGAGCACCTTCTGCTCGCGGACTCGTACCTCGTGCTCGATGAGGTCGGCGGCGGCGTGCGGGTGGTCACCGACGAGCGCGAGGTGGTCGCCCGGCGGGAATGCTCGGCGCCCCTGGCCGGCATCACACCCGGAACCCCGGAGTACGACCGCATCCGCGCCTCCTGCGCCCTGGCACTGCGCGCTCGTCGGAACCGGCCGGGCGGTTACTGGATCGCCAAGGACGATCCGCGGGCGGCGTGGGAGGCGGTGACCGGGAGCGTCGCCCTCGACGAGTTGCACGGCATCGCGGTGCTCAGCAACGGTGCCAGCCGGATCGTCACCCCGTACGGTCTGACCGACTGGCCGGGGGTGCGGGAACTACTTGCCGCCGACGGGCCGTCCGGCGTCATCCGGCGTATCCGTGCGTTCGAGGCGCGGGTGAGCGGCGACCCCGACGCCGTGGTTCCGGACGATGCCACTGTGGCCTCCTGCGGATTGCGATGAGAGCGCGTAAGGCCTTCTCCTGAGCGTGATCTGTCCAATTCTTCGGAACTGTTGTCAGCCCATCTTGTTGCGTACCGAAACTGTTGTCGGATCCCTGACTTCGCCCGTTCGTTTGGGGCATTTCGGTGCTGTGGCCCTGGCGGGTGGCACTTCGTTTGTGCTTTATTTTGACCCCTGCCGGGCCTTGCTCGATCTTGTCTGGTGTCTCCACTTGATGGTCGGACGGTTTCTACCATTTCTCGGCGAAGGAGTCTTCCGTGGCGCAGACGGTTCCTGTGCGGGTGGGTGCGGTCGAGGTGCTGGTCGAGGTCGTGCCTGCGGCTGGTTCTCAGCAGACGTCGACACCGGGACGCGTCGATCGGGCGGTGGACTACGCGGCAGGCGCGTTCGAGCGGGCGCAGTCGGCGGTGGAGGAGATCGCCGTGTCGACGGCGCGCACGGTCGGCCGGGTTACGCGCCGGGTCGGTAGCCCGGAGTCGGTCGAGGTCGAGTTCGGGCTGAAGGTGTCGGCCAAGGGTGACGTGATCGTTGCGGGCGCCGCGGGTGAGGCATCGCTGAAGGTGAAGATCACCTATGGCGCGAGTGCCGACCCTGTGCATCTCGGGCCGGGCGAAGCGGCCCCGGACGACGCGGACACCGAAACTGAGGCGCCGCAGGACGGCGCGTAATGACGGTGCGGGTGGCCGGCTACGACTTTCTCGGCTGGGTTGCTGCTGATGGCGCGTCGCCTGCCGGCACCTGTTTCCAGGTCGAGGGGGGTGTGCTGGTCACAGCCCACCACGTTCTCGTGGATATCGGTGCGGCGGCGGTGGGATCCATGGTGCGGGTCGGGCCCGTCGGCGTCGGTGCGGGATGGGACGCGACGGTCGAACGCTTCGACGAGGTGCACGACCTGGCGGTCCTGCGCGCCGAGCGGCCGCTTCCGGGGTCGGCGTCGCACCTCGTTGTCTCGGACGGGGTGCGGGACAACGAGGCGGTGACGACGGCCGGCTACCCGACGGTCGAGGACGACGGGCACGAGTACGAGCTGCTGACCGCTGGAGGCCACTGGCGCGGGCCGGCGCTGCGGGACGGCGTGTTGTGGTCACGTCTACAGGCGGACGCGGTGATGCCCGGCATGAGTGGTGCGCCGGTGCTGCGGGCGTCCGACCGGGCGGTGGTCGGCGTGGTTTCCGGCCGCTACAACTCGCAGGACGGCTGGCTGGCCGGCGCCGTGTGGGTGTCGCGGGTGGAAGACCTGTCCGCGCTGCTGGAAGGGGTGGCGTCGGTCGTCGTCGAGGAGACGACGCCGGCCAATGGTCTGCTGGACCTGGTGCTGACGGTGTCGCAGTCAGAGGTGCGCCTGTCGGGGTGTGGCCAGGACGTGACCGCGGAGCATCGTGGTGTCTCGGCTGGTCTGGCCAACGCCTTGCACGACGTACGCCGGGAACGCGCTCGGCTACGTGCGGTGGTACGTGACCTTGCGACCGGTGGCCAGGCCGCCGGCGTGGTGTCGTTGCGGCGCGCCGGCGAGCTGATGGCGGAATCATTTCTGCCGGTCGCGGTGGCGCAGGCGCTTGCCCGGGTGATCCGCCGTGCCCAGCGGGAGCACGTGCCGGTGCGGGTGGGGGTGCAGGCGCCGGACTGGTGGTGGCTGCCGTGGGAGGCATTGCCGGAGCCGGTGACCGGCCGTCCGGTGGTGCTGCACGAGCTGGTGTCGGTGTATCGGAGGGTGGATGTGGCCGGCTCCCGATCGGCTGCGGCGCCGGGGCCGTTGCGGATCGTGGTGGCGATCGCCTCGCCGGAGGCCGGCAGTGGTCCGCTGCTGGATTACGAGCGGGAGTTGGGCAGTGTCCTGGACGCGGTGCACGGTGCGCACCGCAGCCGGGCGGTGGTGCGGATCGTGCCGTTCGCCACGACGGCGGCCATCCGTGCGGTCCTCGCCGAGGACACCACGCATGTGCTGCACCTGTCCGCACACGGTGCGCCGGGCGTCCTGCACCTGGAGGACGAGCAGGGGCGTCCGCGGTCGGTGGACCCGGAAACCCTGATAGCGGAGGCGATCCCGGAGGGCCGGATGCCGCGGGTGATCTCACTGGCGGCCTGCTACACCGATGTCGACGGCGAGGACGGCGCGGGGTCGTTCGCCGCCAGGCTGGCCCGGCGGGGCGCGGGCGCGGTGATCGCGACGCAGACCTCGGTCACCGACGTGTACGCCACGAGGCTGTTCGCCGCCGTGTACGCCGAGCTGGCGGCATCGGCGCGGCCGGATGTGGTCGCGGCGGTGGCGCAGGCCCGTCGGCGCGTGCAACGAGACCTGGCCACCGGTCCGGACCCGTTGACCCAGGCGGTCGGGGGCATGGACGAGTGGAGCGTGGTCAGCGTGCTGGCCGCCACACCCTCGGTGGCCGTCGCGGACGGCACCGCACCAGCCGAATCTCGCGCGGAGATCGTGCCGGACCTGGGCGGCCTCCTCGCCCGGCCCGTCGGGCAGTTCGTCGGTCGCCGACCCGCCCAGCGCGTTCTGCCCGGCCTCCTCAGTGACGGCACCGGTACGGCTGTGCTGCTGCACGGCATCGGTGGGGTCGGGAAGACCACCCTGGCCGCCGAGGTGGTGCGCCGCCTGCTGGACACCTCGCCGGACTGGCGTCTGGTCACCGTGACCGGGCCGGTCACCGTCGACGGGCTGTTGACCGCGCTCGCCGACGCGGCTCGCCGGGAACTGGTGCTGCGGACACAGTTCAGCGGCCCGCCGATGGTCGCGGTGCAGACGGCCGGTCGGGTCGACCTGCCCTGGTCGGACCGGTTCGCGCTGCTGCGCGACCAGGTTCTGGCCGGGGTCAGGATCCTGGTGGTCTTGGACAACTTCGAGGACAACCTGATCCGTGACGGCGGCATCGACGGCGGCTGGTCAGTCGGGGATTCCGGGCTGGCGGGACTGCTGGCCGCATGGCTGACCAGCCCTGGCCGGAGCCGGCTGCTGATCACCAGCCGTTACCGGTTCGGGCTACCCGTTCCGGCCGCCGAACGGCTGCATCCCTACCAGGTGCCGCCGTTGAGCCTGGCCGAGACCCGAAAGCTGCTGTGGTCGCTGCCCCGACTGGACCGGCACGCCGCCGATATCGACGCGGTGCAGCGCATCTGGCAGACCGTCGGTGGGCATCCTCGGGCCTTGGAGTACCTCGACGCGCTGCTGCCCGGCAATGGCGGCGACCCGGCCGGACGGGGCCGCTTCGCCGACATCACCCGACGCCTCCACCACGCCGTCGAAACACGGCTCGGTACTGCCGGCACGGCCGCCTGGCTGGCCCAACAGCGCACTTTGGACGCAGCGCTGGCTGACACGGTCACGCTGGCCGCCGACGATGTCCTGCTGACCGAGCACCTGACCCGCCTCGACGCCATCGAGGGCGCGGTCCGGCTGCTGGCCGGGATCAGCGTCTACCGCGAACCCGTCGACGTCAACGGGCTGCTCTTCCAGGTCGGTGTCGCGAAGCCGGATGCCGAACAGCAGCCCGGCGACATGGCGGAGGCGGCCGCGGAGATCACGGACCTGCTGTCGCGTTATGCACTCGATCTCAACGGGCTGGCGGAGGCAATCGGGCAGGACAGCCCGCTGACCCCGGTAGACACCGAACGTCTCGTCCGGCTTCTTGAGCAGGCACGCCGACCGCCTCAGCCCCCGTTCACCGCACCACCGGGGATGGCCGGGCTGGCCCAGAAACTCGCCACTACCAGTCTGATAGCGATCGTCGATGACGGCCGGATCGTGATGCACCGCTGGACCGCCGCCGAGCTGCATCGCCACTGGAACAGCGACCAAGGTCCGCACCACCGCCCCGGGCTGGTCACCGCCGCCCACCGGGCCGCCGCGACATACTGGCAGTGGCGCGTGGGGAGATGGCCGCAAGATCGGCTCGACGACCTCCACGATCTCGGCGAGAGCCGGCACCACCTGCTGGCCGCCGGCGATCTGGAAACCGCCGGCACCATCACCGAGCACATCTGCAGCCAACTCGACGAGTGGGGGGCCTGGGACCGAGAGGCCAGCCTCATCCACGACACCCTGCGCTGGCTTCCTGAAAATTCACCCCGTCGGCCGGCCTGGTACCAGCAGCTCGGCATCCTCGCCCAGCTTCGCGGCGACTACGCCGAGGCGGAGCGTCGTTACCAGCAGTCCCTGGCCATTGAGGAGGCGCTGGGGAATCAGGCCGGCATGGCCAGCAGCTATCACCAGATGGGCATCCTCGCTCAGTATCGGGGTGACTATGCCGAGGCGGAGCGTCGTTACCAGCAGTCCCTGGCCATCGAGGAGGAGCTGGGAAACCAGGCCGGCGTGGCCGCCAGCTACGGTCAGCTCGGAACCCTCGCCCAGCTTCGGGGTGACTACGGTGAGGCCGAACGCCGTTACCAGCAGTCTCTGGCGATCAGCGAGGGGCTGGGCAACCGGTCCGGCATGGCTGCCAATTACCACCAGCTGGGTATCCTCGCGCAGGGGCGGGGTGACTACGGCGAGGCGGAGCGTCGTTACCAGCAGTCCCTGGCGATCAAGGAGGAGCTGGGGAATCGGTCTGGCATGGCTACCGGTTACCACCAGCTCGGCATCCTCGCTCAGTATCGGGGTGACTATGCCGAGGCGGAGCGTCGTTACCAGCAGTCCCTGACCATCGAGGAGGAGCTGGGAAACCAGGCCGGCATGGCCGCCAGCTACGGTCAGCTCGGAACCCTCGCCCAGCTTCGGGGTGACTACGAGGAGGCCGAACGCCGTCACCAGCAGTCTCTGGCGATCAACGAAGGGCTGGGCAACCAGTCCGGCATGGCTATCAACTACCACCATCTGGGCATCCTCGCGCAGGAGCGGGGTGACTACGGCGAGGCTGAACACCGTTACCAGCAGTCCCTGGCGATCAAAGAGGAGCTGGGGAATCAGTCTGGTATGGCTGCCAGTTACCACCAGATGGGCGTACTCGCTCAGCTTCGGGGTGACTACCGTGAGGCCGAACGCCGTTACCAGCAGTCTCGGGCGATCAACGAAGGGCTGAGCAACCAGGCCGATATGGCCACCTCAATCAGCCAGCTCGGGACTCTGCGTACCGAAATGGGGGAATTTGGCGAGGCGGTGACCTTCCACTGCCAGGCCCTCGCGATACGGCTCGGGATCGGCGTTCCCCAAGCCGGCTTCAATTTCGCCCGGCTCCGTGAGCTCCGCAGGATGCTCGGCGAGCACGATTTTCGCGGCGCCGTCATCGCTGCCCTCGACGAACAATCGGTGCGGACGCTGATCGCACTACTGGACCAGGCGGAAGGTCCAGAGCAGGAAGACGGCACAGGGCGGTCCGTCGTTGGCGAGGAGTAGGGGCACGCCGTCTTGCCGTGCCCCTACGGCAACGGGTTCGGCGTGATCTGATGCCGTGGTGGAGTACGAGTTCGAGGATGCCGTGTGGGAGTGGCGCGGGCCATCGCCGTACCACTTCGTAACGATTCCAGCCGAGTGCGTCGACATGGTGCGTCAGGTGGCATCCGCCGTCACCTACGGCTGGGGGATGATCCCGGTCGAGGTCCGGCTTGGGCGAAGCCGGTGGCGCACCTCGCTGTTCCCGAGGGACGGGGGCTACGTCCTTCCGCTGCGGGACTCGGTGCGCAACAAGGAGGGCATTGCCCTCGACGACGTCGTGCACATCCACCTCGCTGTCCGGCCGCGGTAGGGCGGCTCGCCCACCCGCCCTGGTCGGACGCTGAGCCACAGCGTCCGACCAGGAGGGCTGCTAGAGGTACGGGCGCGTGATGAGTTCGATCGCGTGTCCTGCCGGGTCCTTGAAGTAGACCCCTCGGCCGCCGTGCTCGGTGTTGGTTTCACCTGGCCGCTTCATCTGCGGGTCGGCCCAGTACGTGACGCCTCGTTCCTGGATGTACGCCAGGCCACGCGCGAAGAGCTCGTCGTCGACGAGGAACGCGTAGTGCTGCATCTGGATGTCCACCGGCGGCTCGGCGAACTGGAGCAGCACCCCCTCGTCCAGCAGTACATTGACGAACGGCCCCCACGAGGGCGCCTCCGGGAGTCCGAACAGTTCCCGGTAGAAGGCCGCCGACGCGTGCTTGTCCGTCGAGGCGATGATGGTGTGGTTGAACGTGACCGTCACGAGTACCCGTCTTTCGGTCGATCCGAAGACCCGACCGGAAGCACACGGCGTCCAGCAGCCGTACTGATTTGACAGACCCCGGAGGCGAGAACGCCCCGGACCCATGCGGGAGACGCGTACGCGTCGATCTCGGCATGGCGGCTGAAGTAGCCAGAACCTCCGGGGGTAGGCCCATCTGGGGCGCATCAAGAGGCTAACACGATGCCTTCTCACGTGCGTGACCACCACCTACCGCCGAGCGAACGCGAAGCTCGGACGTTTGGCTATCGTCTCCGGCATGGCGATCGATCTCTCCGGCGTCGTCGGCGCGGCCTTCCTCGCGGACGGCCCGGCCGATGGTGTCGACCTCAGCCTGTTCGGGCAGTTCGCGGGCTCCTGGACGCTGGACTGCACCGAGTACGAACCCGACGGGTCGTCGACCGTCCGTCGTGGCGAGTGGCACTTCGGGTACGCGCTCGGCGGGCGGGCGACCACCGACGTCTGGATCCTGCCGGGCGTCGAACACGGCGTCAGCGTGCGGTTCCCCGACCCGTCGGCGGGTGCGGGGGTGTGGCGTTCGACGTGGGTGGGCCCGGCCCGCCGGCGGACACACACCTTCCTGGCGTCCCGGGTCGGCGACGAGATCGTGCTCGACGGCGGTGACCTGCGGTGGACCTTCTCCGACATCGGTGCCGACGAGTTCCGCTGGCGCAACGAGGCGCGGCAGCCCGACGGGGAGTGGCGACTCCAGCAGACGTTTCAGGTGTGGAGGTCGTCCTGAACTCGCCAGCACATTCTGGGCCTGAGCTACGCCCCAGCCGTCGCCAACAGCAGCGCCTCCGCGCCGACCGGGCGGAACCCGGCCGCCTGGAAGGCGCGCACGCTGCGGGCGTTGCCGGCCGCCTGCTGTGCCCAGAGCGGTTGCCCATCGGGTACGAGATGTCGGGCGGCCGTGGCCAGCGCCCGCCCCAGGCCCCGGTGGCGGCAGTCCTCGTCGACCTCGATCGCCGTCTCCCAGCGGCCCGCCACGCCTCGGCCCAGCACGACCACCCCGCCGTCGGCGGCCCAGACCCGGACGTCGTCACGACGGCGACGAGCCCGGCCCGCGCGGGCGTGACCGGCGTCCGGGACTTCGGTCAGCCGCAGCGGGGGCGGGCCGGTTAGCGGACTCGCGACGGTCAGCAGGTCGATGGTGTCGGTGCGGCGCCCGGTGCGGTCGAGCAGCGCGACGAGGAAACGCGGATTCATCGTGGCCGCCAGGCCGTCGCAGTCGATGGCCGCCAGCGTGTGGCGTACCCATTCGGGGTCTTCGTTGGTGAACACCACGGAGTGCGCGGTGAACGCGATGACGCCGGCGTCGCGGTGGCACGGCTGCGGTACGACGGTGGTCCCGCCGTCGGCCGGCGGGAAGTGCCCGTCCGCCGCGGCGCGCAGGATGACGGCCAGCGTACTCTCGGCGATTGTCGTCTCCTTGGGTCGGCGGAACGCGCTCGGCGGCCGGCGCGTCACGCGCCGACCGCCGAGGTGGTTCGGGTTCAGCTTCCGGTGCAGCTGGCGGTGGTGCCGCTGCCGTTTCCGGTGCCCTGGAAACCAAAACTGGTGCTCTGGCCTGCGGCGAGTCGTCCATTGTAGCTCTGGTTCGCGACGGTGACGGTCCCGCTGCTACCGGTCGCGACACCGTTCCACAGCGAGGTGATTGAGGCGCCACTGGGCAGGTTGAGGGTGACCCGCCAACCGCTGAGGGCGGTGCTTCCGGCGGTGACGGTGACGTTGGCGACGAAGCCGCCGTTCCACTGGTCCTGCACGGCGTAGGTCGCGGTGCAGGCGGCGCCCGTCGGCGGCGGCGTGGTCGGTGGGGGCGTGGTCGGCGGGGGAGTCGTGGGCGGCGGAGTGGTGGGCGGCGGCGTGGTCGGTGGAGGCGTGGTCGGCGGCGTGTCGCCGTCCAGCGTCAGGTTCTTCTGCTGGACCGTCCACTGGGTACGGCACAGGCCGCAGTTGGGCCCGACGAAGTTGGCGCCGGCGGTGGTGTCGCCCTTGAGCCGCCACTTGAGGTAGAGCACCGCGACGCGGCCGAACTCGCCGCCGTTGGTCTGGTCGTACGTGCCGCCGTGCCCGACGTTGAGGTTGCCCATGAAGGCGGGCAGCGTGGACGGCAGCTTGCCCCAGTCGTCGATGGCGTTCGGGTAGGCGATGTCGCTGGGCCCGCCGATGATGTAGGCGATCGGCTTGGTCAGTCTCCTGAGCTGGTAGTCGTCGGCGTCGTTGAGCAGGCCGCTGCTGAAGATCCCGGTGGTGGTGACGCGCGGGTCGTTGGAGACGGCGTACGCCTCCAGCCCGCCGCAGGAGAAGCCCGCGACCGCGACCTTCGTCGTGTCGATCTTGTTGAAGTATTTGCTGCCCTGCCGGGAGTTCTCCGCGATGGCCCAGTCGATGGACTGGGTGAGCATCTGGGAGTTGGTGGAGCCGGAGCCGTTCGGGGCCCCGTTGGCGATGGCGAGGAAGCCGTGCGAGGCGATCTCGCGCAGGAAGTTACCCTGCGAGAGGCCGTTGGCCGAGCAGCCGCCGTTGCCCCAGACGAAGATGGGCAGGCGCTCGGACGGAAGCGTCTGCGGCCGGAAGATGGTGTGGTTGGTCAGGCTGGCCGAGGTCTCGTAGTCGGCGGGGTAGGGGCCGGAACCGCCCACGGCGGCATCGGCCGGCGTCGCGCCGAGCGTAATGATCATCGAGGCGATCGGCACCACGGCGGCCGCCAACCCCGCGTAGATCTTCGATCTTCTTCTCATGCGCGCCTCCAACGGATGTCACGGTGGGGCTCCCCGCGGCGGCGGTGGCGGCGGTACGTTCGCGCGGCGAGCGCAGGCCACGGGCCAGGTCGATAGGTACGTGTCGACCACCCGGCGGGGTCCCCACAGGCGATCCGATGGGAGCGGTGTGCAGTTACTATCACTGCCGCAACGAAAAGTGTCAATGTCTGGAGAGGTCTCAACGCCGGCTTCGGCGTGCCGGCCCGATGCCACCCGACCCGGCCGTCGGGAGGTCCTCCGAGGCCTCGAAGTGGGTGATCCACGCGGCGGCGTCCGGCCAGTGCGGTGTCGCCACCTCGACCAGCCGCGCCTGCGCGAGCGCGCCGAGCGCGGAGTGGATCTCCAGGAAGGTGTCCCTGGCCTCCTGGCGGGGCCACGGCTTCGGCAGCAGGTGGTCGGGCAGGTCCGGGTCGATGTCGGCGAACCGCCGCCAGGAGTCCATGGCCGAGGTCCGGGCCACCAGCGCCCGCGCCGCGTCCACCTCGTTGTCACGTACGGCCGCCCGCAGCGGCGCGTACCGCCGGATGAAGCGCGAGTACTCCGACGCGAGAGCGGCCAGGTCGTACGCGCCGGCCGGACCGTGTGGTCCGGACTCCTCGTCGAACCGGACGTGCATCACCGACCACCGGGCGCCCTCGACCTGGTCCAGCAGCTCGCTCAGCGCCCCCTGCGCCGGCGCGGCGTCCGATCCCGGCCGGATCCACACGCTGTCGTACAGGCCCGCGAAACGTAGCGCGCCCAGTGTTCTGCGTACGGCGTGCCGCGACGCCTGCCCGGAAGTCGGGATCGAGAAGGAGGCCAGCACCCAGTCGCCCGTCCAGTGTGGTGGCCGAGCGCCGAACGTCAGGAAGTGCCGCATCCGCACGCGATGCCGGGCGATCGCCTCGGGCGTCAGGTGGTAGACCGGGGGCCGTCGGCTCGCCCTCATCGCGATCAGGCCCCGCTTGACCAGTCGGGACAGGGCGGCACGGGCACTGGACTGGCTGACCCCGAACTCCGCGAGGATCGCGATGACCGCCGCCGACGGCAGGTCGGCGTCCGCCGAGTCGAGATACTCGCCGAGTACCGTCGCCAGCAGGTGCTGCGGGCTGGACCCGGTCTGCGCTCGGGGAGCTCGCACGTCATCACCGTTCACCTCACCAGATTGCCGCACCGGGCGGTGTGCAGCCCGTCAGGTCAGCGCGGCCGCCCTGCGCAGCAGCACCGATCGTTCGCGCTGGTTGGCGCAGAGCCCGGCCGCCGCCTCCAGCTCGGCGCGGGCCTCCGCCCGCCGACCGAGCCGGGCCAGCAACTCGCCGCGTACGGTCGGGACCAGATGTGATCCGGGGAGTCGGCCGGCGGTGACCAGCTCGTCCACGATGGCCAGCGCCCGCGCCGGACCGGAGGCCATGGCCACGGCGACGGCCCGGTTGAGCTCGACGACCGGTGACGGCGCGACCCGGCTGAGCGCGTCGTAGAGCCGCACGATCCGGGTCCAGTCGGTCGCCTCCACCGACGGCGCCGACGCGTGGGTGGCGGCGATAGCGGCCTGTAGACCGTAGGGGCCGAGGCGACCGGTCGATGCCCTGGCCAGCGCGGCCAGCCCCCGGCCGATCGCGGCGGCGTCCCACCGCCGTCGGTCCTGATCCTCGAGCAGGACCGGCGTGCCGTCCGGGCCGACCCGGGCCGGGAAACGCGCGGCCGTCAGCTCGCACAGCGCGAGCAGGCCGTGCACCTCCGCCTCGTCGGGCTGGAGCGCCGCCAGCGCACGGGCCAGTCGGATCGCCTCGTACGCGACGTCCGGGCGCAGCAGGTGGTCGCCCGACGTGGCCGTCGACCCCTCGGTGAAGATCGCGTACAGGACGTGCAGCACGCCGCCCAGGCGTGCCCGGCGCTCGCCGGACGGCGGCAGCTCGAAGGGCACCCCGGCCGCCGCGATGGTCTTCTTGGCGCGGGTGATGCGGGCCTGCACGGTCGGCACGGGCACGAGGAACGCGCGGGCGATCTCCTCGCTGGACAGCCCACCGACCACGCGCAGGGTCAGCGCCACCCGGGCCTCGGGGGAGAGCACCGGGTGGCAGCTGACGAACATCAGGGCGAGGATGTCGTCGTCGATCCGGTCGGGGTCCACCTCCTCGTCCAGCGCCGAGCCGACCGCCGTGTCGGTCGCCAGGAGGGCGTACCGCTCGCGCAGCGCGCTCCGGCGGCGGATCGTGTCGATGGCCCGTCGACGGGCCGTGGCCATCAGCCAGCCGGCCGGATTGGCCGGGGACGCGCGCGGCCACGACACCAGCGCCTCGGCCACCGCCTCCTGGGCGGCGTCCTCGGCCAGCCCGAGATCGCCGGTGAACCGGGTCAGCGCGGCGACGATCCGCGCCGACTCGACCCGCCAGACGGCCTCGACGTCGGCCGTACCCATCAAATCTCGCCGTCGTTCCCGCTGCCCGCCGGGACCTCGTCGGCCTCCGCCACCCGCCGGACCTCGATCTTGGACCCGCGGACCGCCGGGACGCGTGTGGCCCACTCGACGGCCTCCCGCTTCGAGTCGACGTCGAGCAGGAAGTAGCCCCCGAACAGTTCCCTGGTCTCGCCGTACGGGCCGTCCGTGACCATCGGGGCGTCGCCGCCGAAGTCCACCACGACGCCCTGGCCCGGATCGTCCAGTCCTTCGGCCGCGAGGAGGACGCCGGCCTTCAGCATCTCCTCGATGAACTGGCCGGTCGCGGCCATCGCCTCGTCGATCGACGCCATCATGGCCGCGTTCGACTCGTCGGTGCCCCGCATGATCAGCATGTACTTCGCCATTGCCCTCTCCTCCTTCGGCGGGGTCGCCGCTCGCCCCTCGCGCCTCTTCGTCGAACGAGCTGACCGCGCATCGACACCGTCGCAGAGAATTCTCCGACGGTGCGGCGCGGACTCGCGCCGATGCCGCGAAGCGGGCCGTCACAGGTGGTCGACGCGGACGGCGACCCTGCTCGACCTCGTCGGCGGCGTCCCCGGACGCCACCGCAATGCCGCCGGATGGACGCCCGGACTCCGCTCGGCTCGACCGCCCTTATGAAACAGGACCCAACGCCCAGGAGGGACGCCAGGTCGGCGCGGGCAGCGGCGTCAGCCCCGCGCAGTGGTCGAGCACCGCGCGTAGCCCCGGGTGCGGGTTCGCGCGGCGCAGGAGGAGCGAGAGCGGGTACGCGAGCGTCGGGCGCGCGATCGGGATGCGGCGCAGGTCGTGCGTCGCCGGCCAGAGGTACCTGTCGCGCGCGCCGACCAGGGTCGCCACGTCGGGGGATTCGGCGAGGACGTCGAGGAGCACCTCGTTGCCGAAGTTCGGCCCGGCGGCGTCGATCCGTAGGTCGAAGGCCTCGGTGAGCTGGTCGTAGAAGTCCGCCCACTCGCTGTGCGGCGCGATGCCCGGCACCCAGATCCGGTGCCCCCGAAGCTGGGCCGGCGTCAGCGTGCGCGCGGCGGCGAGCGGGTGCCGTGGGCCGACGAGCAGTTCCAGCGCCGAGTCGAAGGCGTGGACCATCCGCACGTCGCGCGGCAGCGTCGTCGGATCGGTGACGGACCGGAACGAGGCGTCGACGTCGCCCGCCTGGATGGCGGCGACCGCCTCGCGCGGGTCGTTGACCCGCAGTGTCACGACGTCGAGGTCGGTCTGCGGATGGGAGCGCCAGTAGTCGTGCAGGACCACGGCCTGCGCGGAGCGCAGGCCGAGAACGTCGATCCGCAGGGCCCGCGAGCCGGGCCTGATCGCGGCGACCGCGCGGTCCACCCCGGCGACGATGCCCCGGGCGTGCGGGAGGAACGCCTGGCCGTCGAGTGTCAGCTCGACCCCTCGGGGGGTACGCGTGAACAACCGGACCGCCAGGGCGCGTTCGAGCGCCGCGATCCGCTTGGAGATCGCCTGCTGCGTCACCCCCAGCTCGTCGGCCGCGTGCTGCAACTGCCCGAACTCGGCCGCCCGCACGAACGACCGCACCGCCTCGGTATCCACCGGCTCATTATGCCCATCCACAACTGCTGGTTGTGGCTCGCGGGATCCCAGTTGTTTGCTTCCGCGCGGGCGCGAGAGTTGTGCTGCCCCCGGATGTCGGTGGATTCGGGAGGGTCGCATGCGGGGGCGGTTGGGGCGCGATTTCGGTTGGCTGTGGTCGGCGTACGCCGCCAGCACGTATGGCACCTGGCTCGCCTTCGGTGCGTTTCCGCTGATAGCGGTCCGTGTTCTGGACTCTTCGGCGGTCGCCGTGGCGGTGCTGGATGCGGCCGGTCTCGCGGTCGCGGCGGTGGTGGCCTTTGCCCTCGGGCCATGGGTCGAGCACCGCGCGAAGCGACCGGTGATGATCACGATGGACCTCGTCCGCTTCGTCGCGATGGTCAGCGTCCCGGCCGCGTACGGCCTCGGGCTGCTGTCGTACGGTCAACTGCTGGTTGTGTCGATCATCTCGGGGACTGCGGGCATCGCCTTCTCCGCCGCGTCCGGGGCGTACCTGAAACATCTGGTGCGTGGCGCGGACCTGCTGGCGGCCAACGGGCGGTTCGAGGGCACGGCCTGGGTGGCGACCGCGGCCGGGCCGCCCCTGGGTGGCGCGCTCGCCGGGCTGCTCGGTCCAGTCGTGACCGTCCTGGCCGACGCCGTCAGCTACCTGCTGTCCGCGTTCGCGATCCTGCGTGTGCGGGGCGGCGACGTCGCCACACCTCGTGGCCGCGCTGCGGGGCTGCGGCCCGCCGACCTGCTGCACGGGGGCAGGCTCATCCTCGGCGACGGCGTCCTGCGCGGGCTGTTCCTCAACTCGATTCTGGTCGGTGGCCTCATCATGGCCACCGCGCCGCTGCTGGCCGTGCTCCTGCTGGGCCAGTACCACCTGCCGGCGTGGCAGTACGGCCTCGCCTTCGGCATCCCGGCGCTCGGTGGGCTGCTGGGCGCCCGCCTCTCCGCGCGCCTCGTGAGCCGCCACGGCCGACACCGGGTCATGATCCTCTTCGGCTGGCTGCGTTCGGTCTTCCCACTCGGTCTCGCCCTCGTCCAGCCGGGTGTGCCCGGACTCGTCACCGTGATCGTCGTCGAGGGACTGCTGATCACGTGCATGGGAGTCTTCAATCCGATCTACGCGACCGAACGCCTGCGCCGGGTCCCCGCGGGTCACGCCGCGCGGGTGCTCAGCACGTGGAGTGCCGTCGGCAAGCTCCTGCAGGCTGCCCTGATGGTGGGCTGGGGTCTTCTCGCCACGCTCACCAGCCCGCTCGCCGCGATCACGCTCTCCGGAGTCCTGCTGCTTGCCACCCCGCTGTTGCTGCCCAGCCGGACACCGTCGGTGGCCCCCGAGGCCAGTACGTCCGGGCGCGACGTCCGGGTCGGGTGACCTTCCGCGGACATCCGCTTTATATTCCCGAACGTCGATGTTAACGTTCACTTAACGTCGTCGTCTGCCAGTCGACATGGTCGTCGGCAGTGACCCGGGGATCGGAGAACGCTTATGACCACGTCCGGCAGGGTGCTTGGGCTGCGCACGGTGGCGGTGCTGACGGGGTGCGCCCTCGCCACCGCGGTCCCGGTGGCCGCGTCCGCGTCCGCGACGACCATCACCGTGGCCGCCGACGGCAGCGGCACCTACACGACCGTGCAGGCGGCGATCGACAGTGTCGCGGCGAACAACGGCGTGCCGGTCACCATCACCATCAAACCCGGCACCTACCGGGGCGTGGTCACCATTCCCGCCAACAAGCCCTACCTCACCCTGGTCGGCGCCG
Source organism: Micromonospora sp. NPDC049662 (assembly GCF_040675055.1). Lineage (NCBI taxonomy): Bacteria > Bacillati > Actinomycetota > Actinomycetes > Micromonosporales > Micromonosporaceae > Micromonospora > Micromonospora sp. NPDC049662. The sequence continues at coordinate 153,007 of NZ_JBFAOC010000007.1, read as the reverse complement.
GCAGTTCCGCCGCCCAGGTGGTGATCGTCGAAGGGCATGCCTCCGGCCAGACCAAGCCCGGTGGCGGTACGTACGGCACGTCCGGCAGCGCCTCGGTCTTCGTCAACGCCAACGACACTACGATCAGGAACCTGACCATGTCGAACGACTTCGACGAGGCCGCCAACACTCTCGACGCCGAGCAGGCCGTCGCTGTCAACACCTCGGGCGACCGGGTGCAGTTCGACAACGTCCGCGTTCTCGGCAACCAGGACACCCTGCTGGTCAACGCGCCCAGTGTCAGCTCGGTCCGGCGTCTCTACGTCCGAAACTCCTACGTGGAGGGTGACGTCGACTTCATCTTCGGGCGGGGCACCATGGTCTTCCAGAACGGCACCGTGCACTCGCTGACGCGGGGCTCGTCGTCGAACAACGGCTACCTCACCGCCGCGGCCACCGACATCAACAACAAGTTCGGCTTCCTGTTCTGGGGAACCACCCTGACCAGCAACGCTCCCGCCAGGACCGTCTACCTGGGCCGGCCCTGGCACCCCAGCGGCGACGTGAACGCCCGCGGTCAGGTCCTCTACCGGGGCGTCACGATGGGCGCGCACATCCGCACCGACCCGTGGACCGACATGTCCGGCTTCTCGTGGCGGAACGCCCGGTTCGCCGAGTACGGCAGCACCGGGCCCGGGGCCGTCATCAACGCCAACCGGCCGCAGATGAGCGCCTCCACCGCCACCCAGTACACACCCACCGCCTACCTGGCGGGTACCGACGGCTGGAACCCGATCCGATGACGACGATCCGTTCCCTGCGTACCGCGGCCCTCATCGCGGTCGCCGCCGGGGTGCTCGCCGCCGGCCTGCCGGTGCTCAGCGCCCAGGCCGCGGCCGGCGACGGCACGCCGGCCGACTCGAACATCAGCTTCGTCGGCCGGTGGAACAGGACGAACGCCTCGGCCTACGTGCCCTACTGGGCCGGCGCGTACCTGCGCGTCGGGTTCACCGGCCGAACGGTGAAGCTCCGGCAGCGCAACACCATCCAACTCTGGGCGAGCATCGACGGTGGGGCGTTCACCTCCTTCACCGGCTCCGGCACGATCAACCTGACGCCGACCGCGCTGGCGGCCGGCAGTCACACGCTGATCGTCAGCTACCGGCAGGTGGCCGGCTCCTACACCGGTGACGCGGTCTTCCAGGGGTTGATCCTCGACTCCGGCGCGCGCACCTTCGCGCCACCGACCCGCCCCAAGCTGGTCGAGTTCGTCGGCGACTCGATCACCGCCGGGGCCACGAGCAGTCAACTCGCCGTGACGGACTACGGCTTCAAGGTCGGTGAGCGGCTCGGCTACGACCACACGCAGATCGCGATCGGTGGCATGTGTCTGGCCGAGACGACCGATGGGTGCTGGGCGCAGGAGACGCGCTACTGGATGTCCTCCGGTGGCCAGGTCGGCACCGACCCGTGGGACTTCTCCCGCTACACCGCCGACGGCGTGGTGATCAACCTGGGGACCAACGACAAGAGCCACGGCGTGAGCGCGGCCGCCTTCCAGACGGCGTACACCACCTTCCTGACAAGGATCCGGGCCAGGTTCCCGAACGCCAAGCTCTTCGCCATGCGGACGTTCATCGGTCGGTACGCGACGGAGACGGAGGCGGCGGTGCGGGCGCGCAACGCCGCGGGCGACGCCAACGTGTTCTACCTGGACACCACCGGCTGGCTGCCGTCGGGGGGCCTGAGCGACTCGGTGCACCCGAACGACGCCGGCCACCAGGCCATCACCGACCGGCTGGCCCCGATCCTCAGCGCACGACTGAACACGACCCCGGCCCCGACGACGCCGCCGCCGACGACGCCCGCGCCGACCACGCCGCCCCCCACGACGCCCGCGCCGACCACGCCGCCGCCGACGACGCCCGCGCCGACGCCTTCCGCGGGCGCGGCCTGCGCGGTCACCTACCGCAAGACCGGTGACTGGGGTACGGGCGCCCAGTTCGACGTGACGCTCAACAACACCTCCACCGTCGGAATCAACGGGTGGACACTGACCTGGTCGCTGCCGGGCAGTCAGCGGATCACGCAGTCCTGGAATGCCACGGTCACCCAGTCCGGCGCCGCGGCCACGGCGGTGAACGTCGCCTGGAACACGGTGATCCCGGCCGCCGGTTCGACCAGCTTCGGATTCATCACCGACAGCCCGCTCGGCGGAGCGACCGGCTTCGCCCTCAACGGCTCCCCGTGCGCCGCCGTCACGTGATGGCGAGCGCCTCCGATCGAGGCAGGAGTAACCCGATGACGGTTCGCCGATCGCGTCTCGTGGTTCTGGCGGCAACGGTCCTGACCGTCGTGGCCGGTGGGCTCGGCATCGCCACCGCCCAGGCCGCCACCCCGGCGTGCGCTGTCGACTACCGGGTCACCAGCCAGTGGACCGGCGGGTTCGGCGCGGATGTCGTCGTCACCAACCTCGGTGACGCGGTGACCAGTTGGAGCCTGGCGTGGAGCTTCGCTCCCGGGCAGGGCGTGACGCAGGCGTGGAACGCCACCCTCACGGTCACCGGCTCGGCGGCCACCGCCACCAACGTGAGCTACAACGGTGCCGTCGGCACCGGCGCGTCGGTCAACTTCGGCTTCACCGGCTCGTGGAGCGGCAGCAACCCGGTGCCGTCGTCGTTCTCGTTCAACGGCACCACCTGTGCCGGTCCACCGGCACCAACACCCACCGCGCCGACGCCGTCGCCCACCGCGCCGTCGCCGACATCGACGCCATCCCCGGCGCCGACACCCTGCACCGGCCCGAGCACGCCGCCGGCCAGCCCCTCCACGTCACCGACGCCCGTGCCGACCAAGGTGTGGATGGCGGGCGACTCCACGATGATGAACGCCAGTTCCTGTCCGATCGGCTGGGGCAGCCAGTTCGCGTCCTACCTCACGTCCAACGTCACCGTGCAGAACAGCGCCGTCGGCGGTCGCAGCATCCAGACCTGGCTGTACGAGGGCAATGTGACCTCCACCAAGAACTCGGCCGGCGAGTGCGCGCTCAGCTCGACCGCCTACAGCGCGCGATGGTCGGCGATGCTGGACAGCGGCAGTGGCTTCAAGGCCGGGGACTACCTGATCATCCAGTTCGGCATCAACGACGGTGACTCGGCCTGCCCGCGACACGTCGGCGCCAACCGCTTCAAGGAACTGCTCGGCGTGATGGCGACGGCCGCCAAGGCCAGAGGGGTGAAGCCGATCTTCGTCACCCCGGTCGCGGCGATCACCTGCAGCGGCAACACCGCCGTCGGCAATCGCGGTTTCGTCACCGAGACGACGGCCGCGGCCGCCGCCAACGGTGTACCGGTCATCGACCTGCACGCCAGCAGCGTGGCGCTCTACAACTCGCTCCGGTTGTGCCCGAACAACGGTGACTACTCGACGGGCGCGGTGGGCGCGTTCTTCTGCAACGACCACACCCACTTCGAGACCGCCGGGGCCAGACAGATCGCCGGCCTGGTCGCCACCGCCCTGCGGGCGCAGAACATCCCACTCGCTGCCTACCTGAGATGACAGCCACCGCTTTGCTGATCGGGCCGGCGCGGTGGCCGGATCACGCCTAGGGCCTGTTTCATAAGAACTGGTCGGCCTGCGGCGGGCCCGGACGACGCCCGGCGGCGTCGAGGTGTTCCTCACGATGGGCAGGATGCCCGAGCAGCAGGTCGACACCGCGGTCGACCCGAGCATGATCACCTCGATCATCAGGTCGTCACCGCTGGCGTAACGCCGGGGCGTGACCATTGCGCGGTGGGGCGGCCGTTGAGACGCCACGGGTGCCCGGTGACCCGCGGCCAGCCTTCCGGCGAGTTCTCCCAGTTCTCCTGCCGGCCGTACACGGTGAGGTCCAGCGCGTGGTAGGTGGTCATCAACGCCTCCACGCCCCGCCCGGTGGTCCAGTAGGTCTCGTAGACGTTGTCGCCGTCGCGCAGGTAGCAGGCGATGAACCCGAAGTCACGACCGTCGGCCAGAGCCGGGTCGGAGTCTCTCGCCGAATACCAGGGAAACGGGTAGCCCATGAACTCCGCGAACGGGGCACTTTCGTCGTAGGGGCCCTGGCAGAACACGGCGTAGGTGACGTCCCGAGCGTGCAGGTAGTCCAGCGTCTGCATGTGACAGGTCGAGAAGGTGCACCCCTCACACTGGTGCTCGTACGGCTTGTCGTCGTGCCACATGTGGAAGTAGGCGATGAGCATCCGGCGGCCCTCGAAGACCTCCACCAGCGGGGTGTCCCCGCCGGGGCCCTGGACCGTCACCGTCGGCATCAAGGTCATCGGCAGCTGACGGCGAGCGGCTGCGATCGCGTCCCCTTCGCGGGTATGGGCCTTCTCCCGGACCAGCAGTTCGTCGCGCTCGCGCAGCCAGGTCTCCCGGTCGACGACCGGGGGCGCGGCGGCGCTGAAGGCGGGGGTTGCCGTCATGGCGTTCTCCTTAGTAGGTGAGGATCGGTTACAGGTACAGACGACCGAGTCGGCGATCGTCATCGGCGACCGATGACGGATGGGGTCTGCGGTCGTCAGTACAGTGGTGAGGATCATTCAGCCCCGGGGAAATCAGATGTCCGACTCGACCGACGAGCAGGCGGTCTGGCTGCAGCGCGCCTTCGACGAGCACCGGCGCGAGCTACACGTGCACTGCTACCGCCTCGCCGGGAACGTCACCGACGCGGACGACCTGGTGCAGGAGACATTCCTGCGTGCCTGGCGGGCTCGCGACCGCTTCGAGGGTCGGGCGTCGGCGCGCACCTGGTTCTACCGGATCGCCACGAACGTCTTCCTCGACAGCCGCAAGGCGGCCGGTCACCGGACGGTACCGTCCGGGGATCCGCTGGAGTGGTCCACCGAGCTCGGTCCCTATCCGGACGCCCTGCTGGCCGACGATCCGCAGACCGGTCTCGCCGCCCGGGAGACCGTCGAGCTGGCCCTGATAGCCGCGCTCATGTACCTGCCGCCACGGCAGCGGGCGGCCTTCGTACTGCGCGACGTCCACGGCTGGACGCCGCCGGAGATCGCCGCCGCGCTCGACACCGCCGTGGCGGCCGTCAACAGCCTCCTCCAGCGGGCCCGCCACACCCTCCGCGGGCGCGCTCCGTCGGACCCACAGGACTGGCGCCGCCCGCAGCTCACCAGCGAGGACGAAGAGATCCTGCGCCGCTACGCCAACGCGAAGGACCCGGAGACGATCCGGTCACTGCTCGCCGAGGACGTACGGATTACGATGCCGCCCGAGCCGCCGGTCGTCGGGATCGACGCGGCCGCCGAGTTCCTCGGCCGACCGCTCGACTGGCGTACGTTCCCCACCTCGGCCAACGGGCGCCCGGCGCTGATCAACTATCTCCGCCGGCCCGGCAGCCCGCACTACGAGGCGTTGGTCGTCGACGTACTCCGGATCGAGAACGGGAAGATCGTAGAGAGCAACGCCTTCATCGGTGCCCGTCACGTCGCCGCCTTCAGCATGCCCGCCACACTCGAGCCCTAGGTGTTCTGTCCAGAGAGGTTGGGGACGCGGCCGGCGGGTGGGCCGCCCTCATGATGTGCCACCGTCCACATCGGCTTCAACGAGGGCCCGACTGCTATCGTCCAGCACCGGAATGACGATCATGGTGGATGTGGGGAGTTGACGGGGATGCGTGGGAAGCCGAGCACGCGGTTGGCGGGTGCCCTGGTCATGGTGCCGACGACAGTGGCCCTCGTTCTGGTCGGCACCGCCTCGGCGGCGTCGGCGGCCACGGGCACGCCGAGCGGTGCGCCGCCGGCGGCCAACGGTGTCGACGTGTGGTGCGTGTCGACGACCGGCGCCAAGGCGTGCTTCGCCGCGTACGGGGACCGGGTCTGGGTGAAGGACACCAAGGCGAATGGCGCGCCCGCCGCCGGCGCGATCCAGGGACCGGACTGGAGCCGGCAGTGCATCAACAGCAGCGGCGCGGACGCCGGCTGGGTCATGTGCAACTTCGACGTGCCGGAGTACGACGAGGGCCTGCTGTGGGCGGTCAACAACCCGTTCATCGGCAACGAGAGCAGCACGGAGATCTACACCAGCGGCCCGATCTGACGCCGGCGTTCGCGTAACGAGCCCCGGTCCGTCAGACCAGCGGCGCCTGCGCGGATCGGCCGCCGTCGCCGGCCGCGCGGACGCCCTCGGGAGCGGTGATCGGGGCGGTGATGATCCGGCTCGGCAGCACCGGCGCGTCCCGACCCGTGCCCCGGAGCGCGCCGCCGGTGGTCGACTGTTCGTGGTAGTCCTGCTCCACGTTGACCGACCAGATGTCGTGGGCGCTGCCGGTGACGATGTTCTCCACGGTCAACATCGCGGTGAGCATCGAGTGGTCCTGGTTGTTGTAGCGGTGCATGCCGTTGCGTCCCACCGGGTGCACGTTCGGCACGGCCTCGGCCAGCCACGCCCGGATCACGTCCACGTTGTGCTGGTAGCGCTCGTCGTACACCGGATAGGCCTTCGGCATGCGCACGACGTAGCCGGCCTCGACCACCCCCGGGCGGACCAGGCCCAACCGCTGCAGCTCCGCGGTCGCGAGGGCCACCAGGTCGGCATCGGCGGTACGCCACATCTCGTCGTCCTCGAAGACGAAGTACTCCAGGCCCAGGCAGGTGCGCCCGTCCTTGACGAGGTACGGCGACCAGGAGCCGAAGTTCTGGATCCGGCCCACCCGCACCGCGGGATCGTGCACGTAGATCCAGTTGTCGGGGAACGAGAACTCGGCCGGCACCACCAGGGCGACGGTCAGGAAGTCGCGGTAGCGCAGGTCGGCGGCGCAGGCCAGCACGTGCGGGGGCGCCGGCGGGCGCAGCGCCGCGACTAACTCCGAGATCGGCATCGACGAGATCACGTCGTCGGCCGGCTCGGTACGCTGCCCGCCCGCGCCGTTGAGCGTCACGCTGATCGCCCGGCGTCGCTTCGGGTCGCGGTGCACGGCGGTCACCCAGGTACCGGTCGACACCTCCCCGCCGCGCTGGCGTACCTGGTCGGCGCAGCGTTCCCACATCATCCCCGGCCCGTACTTCGGGTACTGGAACTCCTCGATCAGGCTGGTCACGTCGGTGCGGCGGCGTCCGGGCAGCACCGCGTTGCGGATCGCCGTGGCCAGCGACAGGTTCTTGATCCGCTGGGCGGCCCAGTCGGCCCGCAGCCGGTCCGCGGGCATCCCCCAGACCTTCTCGGTGTACGTCTTGAAGAAGATCGAGTACAGCCGCCAGCCGAACCGGGCCGACACCCAGCCCTCGAAGTGCGACTGGTCGCGAGGTGGGCGAACCCGCGCCCGGGCGTACGAGGCGAGGCACCGCACCGCCTCCGGCAGACCCAGGTTGCGCAGCGCGTTCGACGGGCTCAGCGGGTAGTTGAACAGGGCGCCCCGGTAGAAGATCCGACTCATCCGGGGCCGGGTCAGGAAGTCCTCGTCGGGCAGGATCTCGTGCCAGAACGCCTCCACCCGGGGGACCTTGGTGAAGAACCGGTGTCCGCCGATGTCGAAGCGCCACCCGTCGCGTTCCACGGTCCGGCTGATCCCGCCGACCACCTCATCGGCCTCGAAGACCTGGACCGGCCGCCCGTGCCGGAGCAACTCGTACGCCGCCGTGAGCCCCGCCGGCCCCGCGCCGATGACCACCGTGCCGTGTTGCTCGCTCATGCCGCCGAACTCCCTGTTGCTGGTCGAGGCGGCCCGCGTACCCGTTATGACCGGGATGTCACCTCTGGTCCTGGTGGGTTTCTCCTCCGGCGAGGTCCGCCGGGGCGTACAACGGGGAGGGCGGCAGGCGGTTCGGCGGACCGGGGGAGCGGGGCGGATGCACCGGTGGCGGGGCGGCCGGCGGCGCGCGACGGCGCTGGTCCGGACGGGCGCGCGACTGGTCCGCCGGGTGCCGCCTCCCTGGCCGTACCTGATCGGGCTCTTTCTCGGCGCGAAGCTGCTGCTGACCCTGCTCGGCCTCCTGGTCCTGCACGCCTGGGACGGCATCCCCGGGGCGCCACCGCCGGACGAGGCGCTGATGTGGGCGCAGCAGCGGGAGATCTCCGGGCACCGGTGGATCTCCTTCTGGTTCGCCTGGGACGCGCTGCTCTACCTGCGGCTGAGCGAGCTGCCGCTGACCGGGCGACCGTGGGGGGACTTCGGCTTTCCACTGCTCTACCCCTTCCTCGCCCGGCCGGTCGGCGCGCTGCTGGGCGGCGACAACGCGCTGGCCCTGCTGTTGATCAGCAATGTCGCGTTCCTGGGCGTCCTCGGGTACGGCTACCGGCTGGCCGAGCTGCTGTTCGCCGACGCCGACGCGGCTCGTCGATTCACCCGCTACCTGGTGCTCCTGCCGACGGCGTTCCTGTTCCAGGCCGCGCTGACCGAGTCGCTGTTCGTCTGCCTCGCGCTGGCCGCCTTCTACTACGCCGAGCGTCGCCGGTGGCTGGTGGTCGGCGTGGTCGGCTACTTCCTGGCGATGAGCCGGTCTCTCGGACTGCTCGTCGTCCTGCCGTTGGCGCTCGTGCTGCTGCGCCAGCACGACTGGCGGCTCGGTCCGCGTGCCCTGCTCGGATACCTGCGGACCGGCTGGCCGTTACTGCTGCTGCCCGCCGGATGGTTCACCTTCATGGCGTTCTGCAAATGGCGGGGCGGGGACTGGTTCGCCTACCAGCACGCCCAGAAGGCCGGCTGGGGGATCGAGACGCAGAACCCGCTTCCGGTGGTCCTGGGCGGGCTCACCGGCGAGCCGCGCGACGCCGCCCGGGTCCTGTTCGCCCTGGTCGTGTTGGCCGTCCTGGCCGCCGGGTTCCGCCGTCGGGAGCTGCCCTACCTGGTCTACGGCGTGCTGATGGTGGTGGTGCCGCTGTCGCTGGGCCCCGCCGTCTACAAGAGCCTGCTGCGCTACCTGCTCGCCGCGTTCCCGGTGGCCCTCGTGCTGGCCCGCTGGGCCCGCCGGGCGAGCGTCGACGGGTGGCTGACGGCGGCGCTCGCCCTCGTGCAGGGCGCGCTGTTCGTGCTCTGGCTCACCTACTGGACCCACATGATCATCTGATTGGACGGACGTCGGTCGGGGCAGGATGAGGCGATGACCGAGCCACGGGTACGCCTCGACGACCTGGGCGCCTGGCTGATCAAGGGCAACGCGGACACCGTCGACCTCGCCACCCGCTTCGCCCGCGAACCCCTGGTGACGAGCTGGTGCGTACGCCCCGGCTACCGCGCCCGGCTGATGCGGACCGGGCAGCCCGTGGTGTTCTGGGCCAGTGGCAGCCGCGCCCGCCTGCCGTACGGGGTGTGGGGCGTCGGCCGGGTCACCGGGCCGGCCGAGCCGGGGCCACCGGGGCGACCCTGGTCGGTGCCCGTGGAGCTGCCCATCCTCGCCGAGCCGGACCGGGTGCCCCGAGGCGTGTTGCGCGCCGACGACCGGCTCGCCGCTCTGGAGGTGCTCCGACAGCCGCAGGCGGCCAACCCCTCGTACCTGACGGTGGCCCAGTTCGCCGCCCTGCGGACGCACCTGCCGGTCTAGCACCGGCGACCCTGTGCGAGCCTGGTACCCGTCGTCGCCAACTTCGGGGGAGGCCCGGTGTTCGCCCTGGCGCTGAACGAGGATGTCGAGCTGCGCGCGTTGGACCCCTGGCGGGCCGAGGAGTTCCTCGCCCATCTCGACCGGGCGCGGGATCACATAAGTCCCTGGGTGGCGCCGTCCTTCGTCGCCACCGACCTGCCGTCGGCCCGTGCCGTGTTGCAGCGCTACGCCGACCGCTGGGCGGCCGACGCCGGCGGCATCTGGGGCCTGTGGTGGCGCGGCACGCTGGTCGGCGGGGTGATGTTCGTGTCGTTCGACGTCACGGTGGGCCTGTGCGAGGTCGGCTGCTGGGTGGAGCCGGCGGCGCAGGGCCAGGGCTTCGTCGCCCCCGCGATTCGGCGGGTCGTCGACTGGGCGGTGCGGGAGCGCGGCATCCACCGCGTCGAGTGGCGGACGAACGCCGCAAACGTCCGCAGCATCGCCCTGGCCCGCCGGCTGGGCCTGCGCCACGACGGCACCCTGCGTCAGGTCTACCCGGGCATGGACGGTCGCATCGACCTGGAGATCTGGTCGGTGCTGGCCGACGAGTGGCGGGCCGCGTCCGTGCCACCACCCACCGTCCACTGACGACGACGGATTTCTGTCGTACCCGGGCGGCAGCATGCATTCATGGCCATCCCCGCGCTCACCCCGCATCCCGACCCGCCGCGCTCCGTGCCGCTGCGCGAGGCGCGCACCCGGTTCAGCCAGCTCGTCGCGTTGGCCGAGCTGACCGACGCGGTCACCGTCGTCACCCGCGACGGCGATCCCCGCCCGGTCGCCGCGATCGTTCCCGCCGCCGCGGCCCGCAGCGCCGCCCAGGCCCGCGCCGACGCCGACCGGCTCGCCGCGGTCACCGCCGGGTGGGCCCGCCGCCTCGACGAGCAGCACCGTCGCAGCAGCCAACGGCACGCCGCCGAGCTGGGCGCGGTCCGCGCGGCGCTGGCGGAGGTGTGGGCCGAGCTGGACCGCCGGGTCGTCCCGGGCAGCGACCCGACGCTGGCCCGGCTGCGCGCCGCGCACGCCGACCTGCTGGCCGACTGACCTCCGCTTACCGGGGCCGGTGGCGACTCGCGCCCGGTCCGGCCTGGCCCTGCGCACCGTGCGGCGGCGGCTCGCGCCCGGTCCGGCGGCGGCTCACGCCCGGTCCGGCGGCGGCTCGCGCCCGGTCCGGCGTCGGGCCTGGGCGCCGTGCGGCGGTGGACGCACACGGTCCGGCCTCGCCCTGCGCACCGAGGCCGGCAGAGCGGGCACGGTCCGTTCGTCGTGCGGCGGGGTCAGCTCGTCGCCGGGTAGGCGTGGGTCTCGGTCGCCTTGACCGCCACCCAGATCCGTTGGCCCGGGATCAGCCGGAGCTGGGCCGCCGCGGCCGGCGTGACGTCGGCGGCCACGCCGACCGGTCCGTCCACCTGCACCCGCACGTTGTCGCCGTGGCGCTGGACGCCGCTCACCGTGCCCGCCCACGTGTTGCGGGGGCTGCCGTCAGGTCGCGACGGGTGCAGGGCCACCGCCGCCGGGCGGAACGCCACGAACGCGTCGCCGTCGAGCCGGTCGGCCACGCTCAGGGTCAACTCCGGCGCGACACGTACGCCGTGGCCCTCGGCCCGACCCCGGTAGAGATTCAGCCCGACCAGCCGTGCCACGTAGTCGGTGCGCGGGCGGGCCGTGACGCTCGGGCCGTCGCCCTCCTGGACGACGCGCCCGCCCTCGACGATGACCAGGCGGTCGGCCAGCGCCAACGCGTCCAGCGGATCGTGGGTGACCAGCACCGTCGCACCCGGGTGCGCGGCCAGGTGGCGGTGCAGTTGCGCGCGGGTCTCCAGGCGCGTACGGGCGTCCAGGGCGGCCAGCGGCTCGTCGAGCAGCAGCAGCGACGGTCCGACGGCCAGCGCGCGGGCCAGCGCCACCCGCTGCGCCTGCCCGCCGGAGAGCTGGCGGGGCTTGCGGTGCGCCTGGTCGGCGAGGCCCACCCGGTCGAGCCAGCTCCGCGCGGTGGCCCGTGCCGCCCGCCGGTCAATGCCGTGCCGGCGCGGCCCGAACGCCACGTTGTCCAACGCGTCGAGGTGCGGAAACAGCAGGTAGTCCTGGAAGACCACGCCGATCGGCCGGCGCTCGGTGGGCACCCAGCCCCGGCTCGCCGGCCGGTCCAGGTCGACACCGTCGAGGGTGACGTGCCCGGCGGTGAGCGGGTGCAGCCCGGCCAGGGCGCGCAGCGCGGTGGTCTTGCCGGCCCCGTTGGGCCCGAGCAGCGCGACGACCTCACCCGGTGCGACCCGCAGCGGTACGTCCAACCGGAAGGCGCCCCGGTCGACGACCAGCCGGGCATCCAACAGCGGCGTGGTCACGGGCTGGTCGTTGGGCGGCGGCGCGGTCACGGGCCTCTCGTTGGGCGGCGGCGCGGTCACGGGCCTCTGGTTGGGCGGCGGCGCGGTCACGGGCCTCTGGTTGGGTGGCGGCGTGGTCACGGGGCCGCCATCCAGCGGTCGCGCAGCGCGGCCAGGATGCCCACCGAGACGATCAGCAGCACCAGGCTGAGCACGATGGCCGACTCCAGGTCGGTCTCCAGCGCCAGGTAGACGGCCAACGGCATGGTCTGCGTACGCCCGGGATAGTTGCCGGCGAAGGTGATGGTGGCGCCGAACTCGCCGAGCGCCCGCGCCCAGCACAGCACCGCGCCGGCGGCGATCCCGGGTGCTACCAGCGGCAACGTGACGTGCGTGAAGGTCGTCCACCGGCTGGCCCCCAGTGTCGCGGCGGCCTCCTCGTAGCGGTGGTCGGCCGCGCGGAGCGCGCCCTCGACGGCGATGACGAGGAACGGCATGGCGACGAACGCCTCGGCCAGCACCACGCCGGCGGTCGTGAACGGCAGGGTGACGCCGAATGTGGCGTCGAGCCAGCCGCCGAGCAGCCCGCGTCGGCCGAAGACCAGCAGCAGCGCCACGCCGCCGACCACCGGCGGCAGCACCAGCGGCACGGTGACCAGGGCGCGGGCCAGCCGGCGGCCGGGGAAGTCGACCCGGGCCAGCAACCACGCCAGGGGCACTCCGAGCAGCAGGCAGAGCAGCGTGGCTAGGGTCGCGGTCTGCACCGACAGGCGCAGCGCCGTCAGCGCCCCCGGCGCGGTGAGCCGCTGCGGCAGCGTCGCCCATGGCGCCCGGATCACCAGCCCGGCCAGCGGCAGGACCAGGAAGAGCAGGCCCAGCCCGGCCGGGATCAGCAACGCCGCCGGCACCCTCGAACGACGTCGCGAGGTGGTGGGCTCGCGGACCAGGCTCACGACGCCGCCTGGAACCCCGCCTCGGCGAGGACCGCCTGTGCCGGCGTCGAGCGGACGTACGCGACGAAGGCGCGCGCGCCCGCCCGATTGGGCGCGTTCTTCAGCGCGACGATCGGATAGTCGTTGATCGCCCGAGCGGACTCGGGGAACTCGACACCCGTCACGTCGGCGCTCGCGGCACGGGCGTCCGTGCGGTAGACGAGGGCCGCGTCGACCTCGCCGAGCTTGACCTTGGCCAGCGCACCCTTGACGTCCTGTTCGAGGGTGACCGGCGTCAGCGCGACGCCGGCCGCGGTCAGGGCGGTACGCGCCGCCGCGCCGCAGGGCACCTGCTCGGCGCAGAGCGCGACCTTCACGCCCGGACGGGCCAGGTCGGCGAGACCGGTCACGCCCTTCGGGTTGCCGCTGGGCACCGCGACCACCAGTTGGTTGCGGGCGAAGACGAACGGCGTGCCGTCGGCGTCACCGGCCTGCGTCACGGTCGCCATGTTCTTCGGCGCGGCCGAGGCGAAGACGTCCGCCGGAGCGCCCTGGGTGATCTGGTTGGCCAGGGCCGAGCTGCCGGCGAGGTTGAGGGTGACGGTGACGCCCGGGTTGGCGGCCTCGAAGTCCTTCGCGATGCGGGTGAACGACTCGGTCAGCGAGGCGGCGGCGAACACGGTCACCGTGCCGCTGACCCGACCGTCCCGGGTGTCACCCCCGGTCGCCGGGTCGCCGGCGCGGTCGCAGCCGGCCGTCGCCAGCACGGCCACCGCCAGCGCCAGCGCCACGAATCTGGCCCGAGGCCTCATCCGTTCCCCCTCGCTCCGGCCGGGGCGGTGGGCGCGGCCCGCTCCACCACCACGGTGGTCGACTTGATGACGGCCACGGCGACCGAGCCGACCCGCAGGTCGAGCTCGTCGACCGCCTCCCGGCTCATCAGCGACACCACCCGGAACGGGCCAGCCTGGATGTCGACCTGGGCCATCACCGTGTCCTTGCGGACGTCGACGACGATGCCGCGCAGCCGGTTGCGCGCCGAGGAGAGCTCGGCGCCCGCGTCCGGGTCGGCGGCCTGCGCCCGGGCGAACGCCGCGAGGTCGACGCCGTCGATGATCCGGTGGCCGTGCTCGTCACGCCCGGCGGGCAGCCGCCCGGCGTCCACCCATCGGCGGATCGTGTCGGCGCTGACGCCGAGCAGGTCGGCCGCCGCGCCGATCCGGAAGGTCGTCACCGGAAAACCATAGCCGCCGCATCTGCGAGGAAGAAGAGCCAAACAGGGCCGATTCTGCGTACGCGTGCGCGGTTTTCGATCGCAGTTGCGATAGGGCTCAGCTGGCCCGGGTGTCGTACGTCGCGCGGTTGGCGAACACGTCGTCCATGTGGGTCTCGGCCCAGGCCTTCAGGCCCCGCACCACCTCGTGCAGGGAGAGGCCCAGGTCGGTGAGCTCGTAGGTGACCGTGACGGGCACGGTCGGCTCCACGGTGCGCGTGATCAGACCGTCCCGCTCCAGCGAGCGCAGTGTCTGCGTGAGCATCTTCTGGCTGACACCGGCGAGCTGGCGCGACAGTTCCGAGTAGCGCATCGGCCGGGGTTCGCCGGCACAGTCGGCACCGGACTGCGGCGAGCCTGCGCCGCGGAGCGCGGCCAGCACCAACGTGACCCACTTGTCCGCGATCCGGTCGAGCAGCTTGCGGCTCGGGCACTGCGCCAGGAACGCGTCGTACTCCGACTTGGCCTGCGCCCTCTTCTGGGCCGCTGTCGCCGTCGCCATCGCCCTGCTCCTTCCTGAGGGTGAGTTACGCACTTCGAGGTGCCTACTTTCCATCAGGAAGTTACCCCCTGATAGTTGGTTCCGGTAACAGTGCGGCACCGGCGCCCCGCGCGGTGCGATGCGAAAGTCAGAGGTAGCGAAGATGGCTTCCCACTCTCTCCCCGGCGGCACCTTCCGGCTGGGCGACCTGGACGTCACCCGGTTCGGCTACGGCGCGATGCAGCTCGCCGGCCCCTGGGTCATGGGACCGCCGGCCGACCGGGACGGCGCGCTCGCCGTGCTTCGCGAGGCCGTCGAACTGGGCGTCACCCACATCGACACCGCCGAGGCGTACGGGCCGCACGTCACCAACGAGCTGATCCGGGAGGCGCTGCACCCGTACCCCGAGTCGCTGCACATCGTGACCAAGGTCGGCGCGATCCGCGACGAACAGGGCGGATGGCCCACTGCCCGCGACCCGCAGAGCCTGCGCCGGGCTGTCCACGAGAACCTCCAGACGCTCGGCCTCGAACTGCTCGACCTGGTGAACCTGCGGCTCGGCAACGCCGAGGGCCCCGAACCCGGGCCGGTGGCGGAGGCGCTCGACGCGCTCGTGGACCTTCAGCGGCAGGGCCTGATCCGGCACCTCGGGGTGAGCAACGCGACGCCGGAGCAGGTCGCCGAGGCGCAGTCGATCGCGCCGATCGTGTGCGTGCAGAACATGTACAACCTCGCGCACCGCCAGGACGACAAGATGATCGACGCGCTCGCCGACCAGGGCGTCGCCTACGTGCCGTTCTTTCCGTTGGGCGGCTTCAGCCCGTTGCAGTCCGCCGTCCTCTCGGCCGTCGCCACGCGGCTGAAGGCGACACCGATGTCCGTCGCCCTCGCCTGGCTGCTGCGGCGGTCGCCGAACATCCTGCTGATCCCCGGCACGTCGTCCGTGGCACACCTGCGCGAGAACATCACGGGCGCGGCCCTCGTCCTGTCCGACGACGACCTCGTCGAGCTGGACACGATCGGACGCTGACTCAGGAGTTGGGGCGGGGATGGCCCTTGAGGTGTCTGCCCAGCTCCCGGGCGATCTCGCGGTTGGCGTCGCGCTCGGCGAGGGACTGCCGCTTGTCGTACGTGCGCTTGCCCTTGGCCAGGGCCAGTTCGACCTTGGCCCACCCGTTGTCGAAGTACATCGACAGCGGCACCAGCGTCACCCCGCCCTCGCGGACCTTTTCCAGGATCTTGCCGATCTCGGAGCGGTGCAGCAGCAGCTTGCGGTTACGGCGGGGCGCGTGGTTGGTCCAGGTGCCGTAGCGGTACTCGGCGATGTGCAGCCCGTACAGCATGATCTCGCCGTCGCGCTCGTGCGCGAACGCGTCCACGAGCGATGCCCGCCCCTCGCGCAGCGACTTCACCTCGGTGCCGACCAGCACGATGCCCGCCTCGTACGTGCGCAGCACGGTGTACTCGTGTCGCGCCTTCTTGTTCGAGGCGATGAGTCGGCGTTCGGGCTTGCGGGACGGGCTCACCCGGCGACGATATCCGGCGCCGCCTCAGTCTCCCGTCCGGCGCTCGGCACGCAGCCGCGCGGTCAGGTCCCGTACCGCCTGCCCGAACTCCTCCTGCGACTCGCACGGCAGGTGAGCGAGGATGGGTGGCGGCACGCTGTCGCTGGGCGGGGGCACGAGCCCCTGCGGGTCGGTCAACCGGCGGTCCACCGTCGCCTCCGGCCCGGTCGACGGCCCGGTGTCCCCGCACCGGTGCGGGGCGAAGATCCACCCACCGATCGGGTCGGTGTCGCGCCACAGGTTGACCCAGCGCCAGCCGATGCGCTCGCCGATGTCCCGGAGCGACCCCGGGTTGACGTAGGCGGGGAACAGCCGCGAGTACAGCCGACTCAGCGGTGACCCGTAGGTCAGCAGGGCGACCCGGTCGGTGACCCGCCGTGGCAGTTGCAGCAGCGTGGCCGTGAGCAGCACCGATCCGTGACTGTGCCCCGCCAGCAGGACGCCCTCGCCCTGGTCCACGAGGTAGGTGATCCGCTTGGCCAACTCGGGCACCGCCCGCTCCGCGTAACAGGGTGGCGCGAAGGGATGCGCTCCCCGGGGCCAGAAGGTGCCCAGGTCCCACAGGACGCCCACGTACCGGCGGAACCCGGCCGTCCGGTAGGCGAAGAACCCACCGATCACGAGCCCGATCAGGATCGCGGCGATCGCGTAGTTGCCCGCCCCGATGAAAAAGTTGACGAAGCTGTCGGGCACACCGAGGTACGCCTGGAACAGGTCGCCGGGATAGAGCTGCAACAGGCCGAGCAGGCTGGTGGCCAGCCCAATCGCGGCGAATGCGGCGTAGACCACGGCGAGGGGTTCCACGCGTTCGGTGAACCGGGCCCGGGCGACCGCCTGCTCGACCCGTCGCAGCCGCGTCGCCGCCTCCGGCGGCGCGTCCGGGTAGTCGGCGGCCACGATCGCCCGCGCGGCCCGCCACCGGCTGGCACGGGTCGCGACGGTGACCAGCACGCCCACCAGCACCGCCGCGGCCACCGCCAGGAAAAACCCGAAGATCGCCCATTTGTACGCCAGCGGCGGGCCGAACGCGAACCGGCTGACGTGCCGCCCGTCGCGGTCCAACACGTCCGCCACGCGGTAGACCAACTCGGCGGAGAACGCGACCGCGAGTCCGGCGGCGACCGTGACGAAGACCGGCGCGCCCAGCGCGCGCAGCCGCGGGAGCCGTTGTCCGTCGGCACGCCGTCCGCCGCCGCGCGCCCAGAGCGCCGTCGCCGCGAGGATGACCAGCAGGAAGGTCTGGCTGACGAACAACCAGGCCACGGTGGCGCTGTACCCGGGCAGCATCTCGCTGTGCGGCCAGGGCTCGCCACTGGCCAGGGTGTACGCGATCACCAGGATCGTCAGGCCGCAGGCGATCGTACGGAGCCCGCGCGTGACGCTCTCCAGCCCGGGCACGAAGCTGGTTCGGTCCATGCCGCTCACCTGGGTCAGCAGGACCAGGCAGGCGAGCAGCACGACGCCCGTAGCCACCGCCAGCGCCACCCGCACCCACGAGGAGTTCTCGCTGTCCCAGGCGGCCAGCAGGCTGCCGTCCAGCGTGGCGAACGCGGCCGCGACGTGCACGGAGCGCAGCCGTCCCACCACCGGCGTGCCGTCCCACTGGCCGACCGCGCTCAACTGCGACACGGACGTCTCCTGGACCGCCCCGGTGCGGAAGGCGTCGAACGAGTGGCTCGGCCGAGCGGACAGCCGCCACACGATCCCGATGGCGGCGACCGGCACCAGGGCCAGCACGCCCAGGCGTACGCCGGGCGAACGCCCGCCGAGCCAGGACAGCCAGTTGCGTCCGTCCAGGCAGCTCGGCGTGCCCATGCACCGCCAGGCGACGAGGTCCACCGCCACCCCGACGATGGTGAGCACGTAGAGCATCGTGAGGGTGAGTGCGAGCACCCGACCCAACGCGACGAGGGCGTGCTTCGCCGAATCGTTGGCGGGGCGCATCCAGAGCGCCACGTTGCAGAGCATGAACGGCAACAGGAACACCAGCGACAGCGTCCGTACGGCCGTGCCGGAGGGCAGGTCGTTCCAGCGGTACGCCTCCAGCGTCACCCCGTCCGTGCCGGTCGAGTCCGGGTAGCCCGGACGGGGGCGGTAGAACCCGCCGCTGCGGTCGCCGGCCACCTGGTGCACGAACGGCCGGTTGAGCACCCGGTCAGCGCCCGCCCCCGAGACGCCGTGCACCCGCAGCTCCACGATCCGACCCGTCTCCGGTCCGGTCGGCGACGCGTCCGCCATGGGCCCCCCGAGGTGTGTGACAGCCGGCGGGACGCGGCGCCGGCCGCCCGCGGCGGTGCCGCTTACCCGCCCCGCGCCGGATCACGCCTCGCGGCGCTGCCCACCGGTGGTGCGGAGCGGCCCGGCGAGGTGGTTCTATTGGCGCCATGGCAAACCCGGTGATCCTGACCGTCGACGACGATCCCGCGGTGTCCCGGGCGGTGGCCCGGGACATCCGGCGCCGCTACGGCGACCGCTACCGGGTGCTGCGCGCCGCCTCCGGACCGGAGGCGTTGGACGCGCTGCGGGAGGTCAAGTTACGCGGCGAGCAGGTGGCGCTGCTGCTGGCCGACCACCGGATGCCGGAGATGACCGGCGTCGAGTTCATCGAGGCCGCCATGGACATCTTCCCGGCGGCCCGCCGGGTGCTGCTCACCGCGTACGCGGACACCGACGCCGCGATCGAGGCGATCAACGTGGTGGACCTGGATCACTACCTGCTCAAGCCGTGGCACCCGCCGGAGGAGAAGCTGTACCCGGTCGTCGACGGGCTCCTGGAGGCCTGGTCGGTGACCCCGGACGCCACGAGCGCCGAGATCCGCGTGGTCGGGCACCGCTGGTCGGCGCCGTCGTTCAAGATCCGTGACTTCCTGGCCCGCAACCTCGTGCCGTACCGCTGGTTGCTCTCGGACGACCCGGAGGGCGCCCGGCTGCTCGACGCGGCCGGGGCCACCGAGGCGGACGTACCCCTGGTGGTGACCGCCGAGGGCAAGGCGCTGGTGGCCCCCAGCGAGGCCGAGCTGGCCGCGTTGGCCGGGCTGACCGTGGTGCCCGGGTCCGACTTCTACGACCTCGTGGTGATCGGCGGCGGCCCGGCGGGCCTGGGCTCGGCCGTGTACGGCGCGTCCGAGGGGCTGCGGACCGTGCTCGTCGAGCGGCGGGCGACCGGCGGGCAGGCCGGGCAGAGCAGCCGGATCGAGAACTACCTGGGCTTCCCGGACGGCGTCTCCGGCGCGCAGTTGACCGACCGGGCCCGCCGGCAGGCGGTGAAGTTCGGCGCGGAGCTGCTCAGCGCCCGCGAGGTGGTCGGCCTGAGCGAGGCCGGCGGCGCGCGGCTGCTGCGCTTCGGCGACGGCAGCGAGATCGCCGCGCACACGGTGGTGTTGGCGACCGGCGTGTCGTACCGGGTGCTCGACGCTCCCGGGCTGGCCGACTTCACCGGTCGGGGGGTGTTCTACGGCGCGGCCGCCACCGAGGCGCCGAGCTGCGTCGACCAGGACGTCTACATCGTGGGCGGGGCCAACTCGGCCGGCCAGGCGGCGGTGCACTTCTCCCGGTACGCCGCGCGCGTCCACCTGCTGATCCGCGGCGCGGACCTGACGGCGTCGATGTCGAGCTACCTCATCGACCAGTTGGCGCGCATCGACCGGATCACCGTGCACCCGCACACCGCCGTGGTCGGCGCGGCCGGCGACGACCACCTGGAACGGCTCACCCTCTGCGACACCCGCACCGGGGAGAGTCGCACGGTCGACACCTCCTGGTTGTTCATCTTCATCGGCGCCGAACCCCGCACCGACTGGCTGGACGGCGTGCTCGTGCGGGACGGTCGGGGCTTCATCGTCACCGGCCCGGATCTGCTGGCCGGTGGGCGACGCCCGGCCGGCTGGTCGTTGTCCCGCGACCCGTACCACCTGGAGACCAGCCTGCCGGGGGTCTTCGCCGCCGGTGACGTCCGCGCCGAGTCGGTCAAGCGGGTCGCCTCGGCAGTCGGCGAGGGCGCGATGGCCGTGTCGCTCGTGCACCGCTACCTGGAGGCCCAATGACCAGCCAGTCCGATCGGCTGACCCCGGCACAGCTACGTGAGCTGTTCCTGTTCGAGGCCCTCGACGACGCGCAGCTCGACTGGCTGAGCGAGCACGGCCGCGTGGAGCAGCGCGCCGGCGGCACCCTCGTGTACGGCGAGGGCGAGGCCGCCACCTGCTTCTTCGTGCTGCTGCGCGGTGCGGTGGCGCTGAGCCGGCAGGTCCGTGGCGACGACGTCGAGGTCAGCCGCACCGACCAGCGCGGCGTGTACGGCGGGGCCACCCAGGCCTACCTGGGCGACCAGGTCGAGCAGACGTACCGCAACAGCCTGCGCGCGCTCGTCGACGCCGACTTCTTCGTGCTGCCGGCGGAGGACTTCGCGCACGCCCTGCGGTCCTGGTTCCCGATGCCGATGCACCTGTTGGAAGGGCTGTTCTTCGGCATGCGGGACAGCCAGACCATCGTGGGCGAGCGGGAGCGGCTGCTGGCGCTCGGCTCGCTCTCGGCGGGGCTGACCCACGAGCTGAACAATCCGGCCGCCGCGGCGGTGCGGGCCACGTCGGTGTTGCGGGACCGGGTCGCGGGGATGCGGCACAAGCTCGCGATGATCGCCGACGGGCGGCTCGACGGGCGGGCGCTGCACGGGCTGGTCGCGTTGCAGGAGGAGGCGGTGGCCCGGGTGGCGACCGCGCCGAAGCTGACCCCGGTCGCCACCGCCGACGCCGAGGACATCCTCACCGACTGGCTGGAGGACCACGGTGTGGGTGGCGCGTGGGACCTGGCGCCGATCCTGGTCGCCGGGGGCCTGGACGCGGCGTGGCTCGCCCAGGTGAAGGCGGCCGTCGGGCCGGCGGACCTGGAGGCCGCGGTGCGGTGGCTGTCGTACACGGTCGACACCGAACTGTTGATGCGCGAGATCGGCGACGCGGTGACCCGGATCTCGGGTCTGGTGGGCGCGGCCAAGCAGTACTCCCAGCTCGATCGCGCGCCGCACCGGGTCGTGGACGTGCACGACCTGCTGGACGCGACGCTCGTCATGTTCAAGGGCAAGATCCCGGCCGAGGTCAAACTCGTCCGCGAGTACGACCGGAGCCTGCCGCCGATCCCGGCGTACGCGGCGGAGCTGAACCAGGTGTGGACCAACCTCGTCGACAACGCGCTGGGCGCGATGGGGGAGAAGGGCGTGCTGACCGTCCGCACCGGACGGGTCGGCGACCTGTTGGCGGTGGAGATCACCGACACCGGTCCCGGTATCCCGCCGGAGGTGCGCCCGCGCATCTTCGAGCCGTTCTTCACCACGAAGCCGGTCGGGGCGGGCACCGGACTGGGACTGGACATCTCGTACCGGATCGTGGTCAACAAGCACCACGGCGACATCCGGGTGGAGACAGAGCCGGGGCACACCACCTTCCGGGTCCTGCTGCCGATCACCGAGGACGTGGCCGCGTTGCCCTGACACGCCGACTACCTAGAGACATCGAGCGGTTGCGGGCAGTAGTCTCGGGCGGCGTCCGTGCTTCCCGCCCCCCGAGGAGCTTCCGTGGACTCGATGGCCCGCCCGCGTACCGCGACCCACGATGACCAGCCGATCGATCCCCCCGACGACAGCTCCGTGCTGCCGGAGCTGGAGGACGCCGTCTGGATGCACCACGCGCACACCTTCGCGCACACCAGCTTCTGGGCGGTGGCCCGCCGGCTGCCGAGGCTGGTCCGTGAGGCGGTGGCCCTGGCCTGGGCCACCAACCGCACGGACACGGTCGCCTCCATCGGCCTGAACGTCGCCGCCGGGGTGATGACCACCTTCGGCCTGCTCGCCACGACCGGCGTACTGCGGGAACTCTTCGCCGCCGGTCCCACCCCGGACCGGGTGCGCGCCGCCCTGCCGGCGCTGATCGTGGCCGCGACGGCGATCTCGGCGCGCGGCGGCCTGACGATCGCCGCCGGTTGGGCCCAGGCCCGGCTCACCCCTCAGATCAACTACCAGGTGGAGCTGCGGCTGTTCGAGGCCACCACGGCGGTGGACCTGGCCGCGTTCGACGACGCCGGGTTCGCCGAGGAGATGGACCGCGTCCGCGACCGGGGGATGGGCGAGGCGGCGTGGATCGTCGACCACACCGTCAACCTGGTCACCGGCGTCGTCGGGATGCTCGCCACCGCCGTCGCGGTGACCGTCATCCAGCCGCTGCTGCTGCCGTGCCTGCTGCTCGCGGCGGTGCCCCAGGCGATCACGGCCGTGCGGATGGCCCGCCGGGAGTACCTGGCGATGCTCGCCCGGATCACCCGACGGCGGCGGATGTGGATGCTCGCCCACCTGATGGCCAACCGGCACACCGCCGCCGAGGTGCGCGCCTATCAGATGCGCGAGTTCCTGCTCGCCGAGTACCGGGGTGTGATGGCCGTCGAGACCCGCGCCCAACTGCGGCTGGTCCGCTCGCAGACCGGCACCCGGGTCGCCGGCGCCACCGTGGCGGGCCTGGCCACCTTCGGCGTGTACGCGGTGCTCGGTGGCCTGCTGCTCGCCGGCATGGTCGCCCTCGCCGCCGCGGCCACCGCCCTGCTCGCCCTCCAGTCCGCCCGGACCAGCCTGGGCGTCGCGGTCGTCGCCACCAACTCGCTGTACGAGGACGCCCTCTACTACCAGGACTACCGGGACTTCCTCACCCGGGCGCAGGGCCGGGTGCCCGTCGGCGGCAGCCGGACGGCCGACGGCGTCGAGGCGATCGACCTGCACGAGGTGAGCCTGCGTTACCCCGACACCGACGCCCCTGCGGTCGACCGGGTCAGTCTGACGATCCGGCGCGGCGAGGTGATCGCGCTGGTCGGTGAGAACGGCTCCGGCAAGACCACCCTCGCCAAGCTGATCGCCGGTCTCTACCAGCCGACCGGCGGGACGATCCGCTGGGACGGCGTCGACGCCGCCGAGCTGGATCCGCGCGCGCTCGGCGCACAGGTCGCGGTGATGACGCAGGAGTACTGGAAGTTCCCGTTCACGGCCGGTCAGAACATCAGGGTGGGCCGGCACGACCGTACGCCCGAGCGGCCCGGCCCCACCGTGCGGGAGGCGGCCGACGCGGCCGCCGCCCACGACATGATCGAGGGCCTGCCGCACGGCTACGACACCCTGCTCGACCGGGAGTTCAAGAACGGCCACGAGCTGTCCGGCGGACAGTGGCAGCGGCTGGTCGCCGCGCGTGGCCTCTACCGGGACGCCGCCCTGCTGATCTGCGACGAGCCGTCGGCGGCTCTGGACGCCCGCGCCGAACACGCCCTGTTCCAGCACCTGCGTCGCCGGCCCGACCGGGCGGTCGTCCTGATCACCCACCGGCTGGCCAACGTCCGGCACGCCGACCGGATCTTCGTCATGGATCAGGGCCGTCTCGTACAGCAGGGCAACCACGACGAGCTGATGGCGGCCGGGGGCCTCTACCGCGAGCTGTTCGAGCTACAGGCCAGCGGCTACCGCGCCCACACCAGCGAAGCCCACCGCCCCTGATCCCCGCCCGCCACCCCCGCCCGCCGCCCCCGCCCCGCCCGTCGCCCCCGCCCCGCCCGTCGCCCCCGCGATCTTGCACTTTCGGTTGTTGAATTCGGTGGGGATGCGCCCTATGTCGCCGCATAAAGTGCAAGATCGCCGGCCGGCCGGCCGGCGGGGTGGGTGGGCTGGGCTGGCGGTTCTGTGGGAGCCGCGGCGCGGCGGGGGTCGGGGTGAGCCTCGGCTCGGGCTTGATCCACTCGGGTTCAAGGAACCCGGGGCGTCTCGCCGCTGAGTACGGCCCGACATCACCGAACCCGAGTGGATCATCGCGGCGGGGGCCGGGCCCGGGGGTCGTGGTCAGGCCTGGTTGGTGAGGACGTCGGCCAGGACGCGGGTGTGGGTGGAGAACGCCAACTGGACCGGGTCGGTGAGGACCAACCACTCGGTCGCCTCCTCGGTGGGCCGCGACGGCGGCAGATCCTCGGCGTCCCGCTCCGGCAGCATCCCGAAGATCATCATGGTGCCGCCCTGTGGTGCGCCCCGTACGGCGAGGAGCCGGGCGTCGGCGGCGTCCGCGACCAGCCCGGTCTCCTCCCACAGTTCACGCACCAGCGCGTCGGACCACTCCTCGCCGTACTCGATGAAACCGCCGGGCAGCGCGAGCAGCCCGCGGGCCGGCTCGATGGCCCGGCGGACGACCACCACGCCGAGGCCCTCGGCCGTGCGGACCGGGAGCACCGCCACCGCGACGGGCAAAGGGTTGCGCCAGACGGTCTCGCCGCAGGCCGCGCAGACCCGCGGCCAGCCGGCCGCCGCGGGGTAGGCGGCGCCGCAGTAGGAGCAGTGCGAGTACGGCGTACCGGTCATGCCGCAGCACGTTACCCGCCGGCCGCGCTCATTCGATTGGCGTGCCGGTGTAGAAGGCGGTGGTGCGTTCGGCGGCGGCCTTGGCCTCGTCGGGGTCGGTGCCGGCGGCGATGCTTGCCTCGCCCCACAGGTGGCTGCTCAGCTCCATGGCCCGTCGACCCTGGGCGGAGGCGACCCACTCGGCGCTGTCCTCCGGTCGCACGCCGACGCCGCCGGAGAGGTACGTGGCGAGGCCGAGCAGGCCCAGGTCCCAGCCGACGCCGACGGCGCCCGGTCCGAACTGGGCCCACCGGTCCTGGTCGACGTGCGCGATGTGGTCCAGGTCCAGGCGGGCCTGATCGTCGCCCACCGGCGTGACCCGCACCTCGATCCAGCTCACCTCGCCGCCCATCTCCCAGGTAGCGGTGAAGCGGTGCGGGGGCTCGCAGGTCTCGACGGTGCCGTGCGCGTTGCCCTCGAGCTGGTACGTGCCGTGCAGCCGCAGGTCGCCGCTGATCGGCAGGAACCAGCGGGGGATGCGCTCGGCGTTGGTGCAGGCGTCCCACAGGTCCTCGGCCGTCGCCTGGTAGGTCTGGCTGATCGTGGTCACCCGGGCCTCGCCGGCGGCCAGCGTGCGGCTGCCGACCTGTCGCTGGACGGCGTTGATCTGCTCGGTGGCGTCGAACATCAGGTGTTCCTCTCGTCGGGTGGGTCGGCGGGCCCGCGTAGGCGCCGCTCGCGTCGGCCCCGGGCCAGCTCGGTGGCGAGCGCCGCCAGGGGTGGCGCCCAGAAGCGGCGGAAGTGCTCCAGCCAGCCGTCCACCTCGCGCAACGGGCGCGGGTCGACCGCGTAGAGCCGCCGGGCGCCGTCCGGACGCACGGTGGCGAAGCCGTTGTCCCGCAACACCTTGAGGTGCTGGGACACGGCGGGCTGGGAGATGCCGAACTCGTCGCGGATGACCGCGTTCACCGCGCCGGCGCTCTGCTCGCCGTCGGCGAGCAGTTCCAGGATGCGGCGCCGGACCGGATCGCCCAGCACGTCGAAGGCGTGCACGGCGACAGTTGTATCACTCCTGACTTATTTAAGCCAGCTCTGATACTCCGACGAGCTTGTCGAGTTGGATCGGCAGGTCACGAATGCGCACCCCGGTGGCGTGGTACACCGCGTTGGCGACCGCCGCCGCCGCGCCCACGATGCCGATCTCCCCGATGCCCTTCACCCCGGCGAGGTTCAGCTCGTCGTCGTGCTCGTCCACCCAGTACGCCTCGATGGACTCCACGTCCGGGCAGGCCGTGATGTGGTAGGTGGCCAGGTCGTGGTTGACCCAGTCGCCGTACCGCTCGTCGAGCAGGCCCCCCTCGTGCAGCGCCATCGACAGGCCCATCGTCATGCCCCCGATGAGTTGGCTGCGCGCCGTCGTCGGGTTGACGATCCGGCCGGCCGCGAACACGCCGAGCATCCGGTTGAGCCGGATCTCGCCGGTGGTGGTGTCCACCCGGACCTCGACGAACTGCGCCCCGTACGCGTACCGGGGGAGTGCGGCCTGCTCGCCGATCTCGTCGGTGGTGTCCGCCTCGGCGGTCACCTCGGCGTCCGGCGGTCTGCCGTCGGGCACCTTGGCGCGCAGCGCCGCACACGCCCGGATCACCGCCCAGCTCCAACTGGAGGTGCCCATCGAGCCACCGGCCAACGGGGCCGTGGGCAGGTCGCTGTCACCGATCCTGATCTCGATCCGTTCGGGCGGCACCCCCAGGGCGTCGGCGGCGACCAGCCAGAGCGCCGTACGCGCCCCGGTGCCGATGTCGGTGGCGTTGATCTGGACCAGGAAGCCGCCGTCCGGACGGGCGGTGACCCGCGCCGAGGACGGGCGGGACCGGGTCGGGTAGGCCGAGCCGGCCATGCCGGAGCCGACCAGGAAGCGTCCCTCGCGCCGGGACCGGGGCGTCGGATTCCGGTCGGCCCAGCCGAACCGCCGCGCGCCCTCGCGCAGGCAGGCCACCAGATTCCGACTGGTGAACGGTTTCCCCTGGTCGGGGTCGACCTCGGGGTCGTTGCGGACGCGCAGCTCCACCGGGTCGATGCCGACGGCCACGGCCAGCTCGTCCATCGCCGACTCCAGGGCGTACGCGCCGGGGCACTCGCCCGGCGCCCGCATCCAGAACGGGGTGGGCACGTCGAGGCGGGTCAGTCGATGTGTCGTACGGCGGTGCGGCGCGGCGTACATGCTGCGGGTGTAGACGGCGGTCTGCTCGGCGAACTCGCGGATCATCGAGGTCTGGCTGATCGCGTCGTGGCTGATCGCGGTCAGTCGCCCATCCGTGTCGGCGGCGAGGCGGACCCGCTGGATGGTGGGCGTGCGGTAGCCGATCGGCCCGAAGATCTGCTGGCGGGTCAGCGCCAGTTTCACCGGCCGGTCCACGTGGCGGGCGGCCAGGGCGGTCAACACCACGGCGGCCTTGGCGTACCCCTTGCTGCCGAAGCCTCCGCCGACGTGCTCGGCGATCACCCGGACCGACTCGCGGGGCAGGTCGAACAGCTCGCTGAGGGTGGCCCGCACCGATGACGCGCCCTGGTTGGAGTCGTGCACGAGCAGCCGCCCGCCGGTCCACTGCGCCGTGGTGGCGTGCGGCTCCATCGGGTTGTTGTGGTAGGCCGGGGTCCGGTAGGTAGCGTCCACCCGGACCGGCGCGGCCGCGTACCCCGCGTCGAAGTCCCCCTCGGCCGTGTCGGTCGGGTAGTGGGGATTGACCTCGTCCGGCTTGTACAGACCGGGGTGGTCGTCGGTGAGCACCGTGCTGTGCGGGCCCGTGTCGTACTCGACGCGCACCAGCCGGGCGCCCTCGCGGGCCGCCTCCAGGCTCAAGGCCACCACCACCGCGACGTACTGCCCCCGGTAGTGCACGGCCGGGTCCTGAAGCAGCCACAGGTCCGGCTCCACCATGGTCGCCAGCCGCGGCGCGTTGCCGTGATGCACGACGGCCAGCACGCCGGGCGAGGCCAGCGCCTCGGTGGTGTCGATCCGGGTGATCCGACCGCGCACCACCGTCGCGGGCACCACCCAGCCGTAGGCTACGCCGTCGACCGGGTACTCCACCGCGTACCGCGCCGCGCCGGTGACCTTCTCCCGGCCCTCCAGCCGGGGGTGCGCCTGACCGATCGCCCCGGTGCTCACGACGCCGCCAGTTCGCTGAGCACCCGTACGGTGATGGACCGGGTCAGCGGCAGCTTGAAGCCGTTGTCGCTCAGCGGGCGGGCCTCGGCCAGCTCCGCGTCGGCGGCCCGCGCCGCCAGTTCCGGGCTGAACGGCTGGCCGCGCAGCTCCTGCTCGGCCCGGTACGCGCGCCACGGCCGGTGGGCCAACGCCCCGTAGGCCAGCCGCACGTCGCGGACGACGCCGCCGTCGAGGTCCAGCACCGCGGCCACCGAGCCGGCCGCGAAGGCGAACGACGCCCGGTCTCGTGCCTTGAGGTACGTCGAGTGGCGCGCGGCCGGCAGCGCCGGCAGCCGTACGGCCGTGATCAGCGCGCCCCGGGCCAGGGTGGTCTCCCGTTCCGGATGGGCGCCGGGCGAGCGGTGCAGGTCGACCATGGGGACGTCCCGGACACCGTCGGTGTCGTGCACCTCCACCACGGCGTCCAGCGCGGCGAGGGCGACGGCCAGGTCCGACGGGTGGGTGGCCACGCACTGCTCGGACCAGTCCAGCACCGCGAGGTCGCGGTTCTCGCCGTGCAGGGCGGCGCATCCGCTGCCCGGCTCGCGCTTGTTGCACGCCTTGCCGGTGTCCTGGAAGTACGGGCAACGGGTGCGCTGCAACAGGTTGCCGCCCGTGGTGGCCATGTTGCGCAGTTGCCCGGAGGCGGCGGCGAGCAGGGCGCGGGTCAGCACCGGGTAGTCGCGGCGGACCGCCGGGTGCGCGGCCAGGTCGCTGTTGCGCACCGTCGCGCCGATCCGCAGTCCGCCGTCGGGCAGTTCCTCGACGGTGTCCAGGGGCAGCCGGTTCACGTCCACCAGCACGTCGGGGCGCTGTACCCCGAGTTTCATGAGGTCCACCAGGTTGGTGCCGCCGGCGAGGTACGCCGCCTGCGGCTCGGCGGCCAGCACGGCGACGGCGTCGGCCACGTCGGTGGGCCGGTGGTAGCGGAACGGCCTCATCGCGCCGCCGCCGTCTCGCGGACGGCCGTCACGATGTGCGGGTACGCGGCGCAGCGGCACAGGTTGCCGGCCATCCGCTCGCGGATCTCGGCGTCGGTGAGGTCGGGCGCGGCGGCGAGGTCCTCGGTGACCGCGCTGGGCCAGCCCCGTTCGACCTCGTCGAGCATCCCGCGCGCCGAGCAGAGCTGCCCGGGGGTGCAGTAGCCGCACTGGAAGGCGTCGTGCGCGATGAAGGCCGCCTGCAACGGCGACAGTTCCTCCCCGTCGGCCAACCCCTCCACGGTGACCACCGAGCGGCCGTCCAGGGTGACCGCGAGCAGCAGGCAACTCTTCACCCGGCGACCGTCGAGCAGCACCGTGCAGGAGCCGCACTGGCCGTGGTCGCAGCCCTTCTTGGCCCCGGTGAGGCCGAGATGCTCGCGCAGCGTGTCGAGCAGGGTGGTGCGATTGTCCAGCGTCACCTCGCGTGGGGCGCCGTTGACGTCGAACCCCACCCGGGACGCGTGCTGCGCGTCGACGACCGTCTGTCTCTCTGCTGCTGCGGACACCGCCCCAGATTAGCCATCCCGGGTACAAATGCGGGCGAATAACGCGAAGAGCGCTTCGCCGTGGGGCGTCCGCCCCGCGAACGGCGACGGCCGCCCGGGTACGCGCCGCAGCGCCACCCGGGCGGCCGTCCGCCCGCCCCCGTCTCAGGCCACCGGAGTGGCCCGGGCAAGATTCCGATGCGCGCGGATCAACTCCGCGTAGCGCAGACCGCTCGCCTTCACCGTCCGCCGCTGGGTGGCGTAGTCGACGTGCACCAGCCCGAAGCGCTTGTCGTAGCCGTACGCCCACTCGAAGTTGTCCAGCAGCGACCACACGAAGTAGCCGTCCAGCGGCACGCCCCGGGCCACCGCCGACGCGCACGCCGCCAGGTGCTGCTCCAGGTGGTCGGTGCGCTCCTTGTCCTCGACCGTGCCGTCGGGGGTGATCTCGTCGTGCCACGCCGAGCCGCTCTCGGTGACGATGATCCGGGCCGGTCCGTACTGCTCGTGCACGTCGACGAGCAGCCGCTCCAGCCCTGCCGGGTACATCTCCCAGCCCATCGCGGTCTCCACCGAGCCGGGGACGGGCACCTGCTTCGCGTACGGCGCCGGGCCGGTCGGGTCGTCGACCACCAACTGCCGGAAGTAGTAGTTCACCCCGAGGAAGTCGGTGGGCGTCGCGATCACCGCGAGGTCGTCACCGCGTACCGGCGGCTCGACCCCGTACGTCTCGACCATGTCGGCGGGGTAGCCCCGCCCGTGGATCGGGTCCAGCCACCAGCGGTTGACGTGCCCGTCCGCCCGCCGCGCCGCCGCGACGTCCTCGGGCCGGTCGGTCGCCGGCTCGATCGGGCTGAGGTTGACGACCAGGCCCACCGAGGCGGGCCGGGCGGCGTTCGCCCGGATCGCCTGGGTGGCGAGGCCGTGCCCGAGCAGCACGTGGTGCGAGGCGCGCACCGCGCGGGTCAGGTCCCGCTCGCCGGGGGCCATGTTCCCGTCCAGATGCCCGATCCAGCACACGCAGAGCGGCTCGTTGACCGTGCACCAGTCGGCCACCCGGTCGCCCAGGCGAGAGGCCACAACCGCCGCGTAGTCGGCGAACGCCTCGGCCGTGGCGCGCTCCGGCCAACCGCCGGCGTCCTGCAGGGCCTGCGGCAGATCCCAGTGGTAGAGCGTGACGAACGGCCGGATCCCGTCGGCGAGCAGCGTGTCGACGAGCCGGTCGTAGAAGTCCAGCCCGGCGGGGTTGACCCGGCCCACACCCGCGGGCATCACCCGGGGCCAGGCCACCGAGAACCGGTACGCGTCCACGCCGAGCTGCCGCAGCAGCCCGACGTCCTCCGGCCACCGGTGGTAGTGGTCGCAGGCCACCGCCCCGGTGTCGCCGTTGTCGACGTTGCCCGGGGTCGCCGAGAAGGTGTCCCAGATGGACGGCTCCCGGCCGTCGACATCGACGGCCCCCTCGATCTGGTACGCCGCCGTGGCGACGCCCCAGAGAAAGTCGGGTGGCAGCTTGGACAGGTCCGGCACGGGAAGGCTCTCCTCTGGGTTCGGGTGGATCACTTGACGGCGCCGGCGGTGAGGCCGGCGACGAAGTACCGCTGCAGGGCCAGGAACCCGGCGACGACCGGAATGCTGACCACCAGCGACGCGGCCATGATCTGGTTCCAGTAGACGTTGAACTGGGTCGAGTAGCCCTGCAGGCCGACGGCCAGGGTGCGGCTGCCCTCGTCGGTCATCACCGAGGCGAACAGCACCTCACCCCAGGCGGTCATGAACGCGTACACGGTCACCGCGACCACGCCGGGCACGGCGGCCGGCAGGATGACCTGGAACAGCGTGCGCAACGGCCCGGCCCCGTCGACCTGCGCCGCCTCGTCCAGCCCGCGCGGGATCGAGTCGAAGTAGCCGACCAGCATCCAGATCGAGAACGGCAGCGAGAAGGTCAGGTACGTGATGACCAGGCCGGTCCGGCTGGCGTACAGCTCGATACCGGTGGCGTTGCCCAGGTTGACGTAGATGAGGAACAGCGGCAGCAGGAACAGGATGCCGGGGAACATCTGCGTGGACAGCACCGTCACGGTGAAGACGCCCCGGCCCCGGAACCGGTACCGGCTGACCGCGAACGCGGCGAAGATGGCGATCGCGACCGAGCAGACCGCCGCGAGACTCGACACCACGAGGCTGTTCACCAGGTAGCGCGCCAGCGGCACGGTGCTCCACATGTCGACGAACGGTTGCAGGGTGGGCCGGCTGGGCCACCAGGTGAACCCGTTCTGCACGTCCCGCAGCGGCTTCGCCGCGGAGGTCACCATCACGTAGAGCGGGATGACGACGAAGAGGGTGAGCAGGGTCAGCACGATGCGCCGGCCCCAGCGCTCACCGGCGGTCTCACGCATGATCGTCCCTCCGGCGGTTGGTGATCAGCAGGTACGCGGCCGAGACGACCAGCAGGAACAGCAGCAGCGCGACCGACATCGCCGAGCCCGACCCGAAGTCCCAGGTCTTGAAGGAGCTGCGGTAGATGTGGATGGAGATCAGGTCGGCCTGCGCGGGCGCGGAGCCGCCGAAGAGCACGAACGGCGTGTTGAAGTCGTTGAACGTCCACAGGAACAGCACCAGCAGCAGCACCAGGTTCACCGGCCGCAGCATGGGCAGGGTGACCGAGCGCAGCCGACGCCAGAACCCCGCGCCGTCGATCGCGGCGGCCTCGTACAGCTCGCCGGGCACGTTCTGCAGACCGGCCATCAGGCAGAGGAAGGCGAACGGCCAGTTGCGCCAGACCGACACCACCAGCAGCGACCAGAAGCTGTTGTCGCCGATCAGCCAGAACGGCCGTTCGTTCAGCAGCCCGAGTTGGTCGACGAGCACGTGGTTGACCAGGCCGGTGTCGCGCTGCAGCAGGAAGCTCCAGGTGATCACGGCGGCGTAGACCGGCAGCGCGTACGGGGTGAGGAACAGCGCCCGCAGGATGGCCCGCCCACGGAACGGCTTCTGCAGCACGACGGCCGCCGCGATGCCGAGCAGCCAGGCGAAGCCGACCGAGAGCACGCTGTAGGCCAGCGTCACCCAGAACGAGTGCAGCAGTTCCTTGCCGGCGGCGCTGTTGAAATCGAGGGTGGCCCGGTAGTTCTCCAGGCCGACGAAGGGTGCGGTGGACCAGTCGCGGATGTGGAACTGGGTCAGCTCCAGCATGCTCATCCAGACCCCGACCACCATGGGGATCACGTGGATGGCGAGTTCCAGCACGATGGCCGGCGCGAGCAGCAGGTACGGCAGGGGGGAACGGCGGGGGCCGCGCGGCCGGCGGGCGGCCCCCCGGGCGGGTGACCCGGCCCGGGGTGCGCACCGGTCGGCGTCCGGCGCGGTGGTGCTGGTTGCCATCGGGGTCCTCTCGGAGGCGGTGGCCGTGGTCAGGCGACGAGCCCGACCACGGCCACCGGCGCTGCGTGGGTCAGCGCATCTTCTGCTGCGCGTCGGTCAGCTTCGCCTTCACCGATGCCTCGGTGACCGGCTTGCCGCTCGCCGCGTCGGCGAACAACTCCTTCATCGCGGTGCCGACCAGGGTCTCGAAGGTGCTCTCCTCCGGCACCTGCGGCAGCGGGGCCGCGGTGGTGACCAGGGTCTCCTGGATGCTCTTCTGCTCCGGAGCGCTGAACGCCGGGTCGGCGCCGGCGGTCTTCACGGCCGGCAGCGAGCCGTACGTCTTGTTGAGGATCGTCTGCTCCTCGTCGCTGGTCATGAACTTGACGAAGCTCAGCGCGCCGTCCTTGTTCTTGGTGTGCTTGAAGACGGCCATGTTGATGCCGGCCACCATGCTGTTGACCTTCTTGCCGCCGGCCGGCGGGTTGGCCAGGAACGGCACCGGGGCCACGCCGTACGCGTCGGCGGCCATGTTCTGCGTCTTGAGGTTCGAACCGGCGGACTGCCACAGCAGCATGGCGGCCTTGCCGTTGGCGAAGTCCGAGACCGACTGGTTCTGCGCGTACTCGGCGTTGCTCGGGTTGGTGATCTTGTCAGCGGCCATGAAGTCGATGTAGCGCTTGATGGCCGAGACGTTCTGCGGGGTGTCGAAGGTCGGCTTGCCGGCCGAGTCGAACCACTCGCCGCCGTACTGCTGGCTGAAGGTGAACGCGTGGTGGGCGTTCTCCGACGGGTTGGCGCCCTCGATCGCGAGGCCCCACTTGCCACCGGTGCTGAGCTTCTTGCCGTACTCGACGACCTGCTCCCAGGTAGTCGGCGGGGCGGTGATGCCCGCGTCGGCGAACATCTTCTTGTTGTAGTACAGGCTGTACGCCATGGAGTAGAGCGGGACGGCGGCCGGCGGCTTGCCGGGCGCGCCGGCGGCGGCGAGCGCGGCGGGCACGATCCGGTCCTTGCCGCCGACGGCCTGCAGCGCGGCGTCGTCGAACTCGACGAGCGCGCCGGTGGCCTGCAGCGACGCCGACCAGGTGTTGCCGATGTTCACCACGTCCGGGCCCTTGCCCGAGGTGGCGGCGGCGAGCAGCCGGTTGAGCAGGTCCGACCAGGGGACCACCTCGACGTTGACCTTGATGCCGGTCTGCTTCTCGAACTTGTCCAGCTCGGGCTGGAGGGTGGTCTTGTCGGCCTCCAGGCTGGCGCCCTGGTTGCTGGCCCAATAGGTGAGGGTCTTGGGCGAGGAGGCGGAGTCGTCGCCGGAGCCGCCGCAGGCGGTCAGCGATGCGGCGGCCAGTACGGCGGCAGCGAATATCCCGAGGTGTCGTCTCGACACGGTCAGCCCTTCCGGTGCGTGGTGGGGGTCCGCCGACCGTCGTCGTCGATAGGGGTGAGGCGACGGCGGTCGGCTGCGGACGGGGTTTCTCCGGACGCGCCGTCGGAGGTCCTTCGGCGTTTCCCGGGAGTTACATCACGGCTTAATGAATGTCGTCATTAAAGTGGTTGGCCGGTGGGTCGTCAAGCACGGTGCGGTTACAGTCGCCACCTACGGCCGACGGGAACGAGGTGACGAGTGGAGCTGGCGCGTGCCACCAACCGGAGCGTCCGGCTGCGCAACCGGTCCGCTCTGCTGACGAAGCTCTTCCTCGATGCCCCGCTCACCCGGCAGGACCTGGTGCGCAGCACCGGGCTGAGCCAGCCGGCGGTGAGCAACGTGGTGGCCGACCTGATCGACGAGGGCATCGTCGTCGAGGCCGGGGCCGCCGAGTCCGACGGCGGCCGACCCAGCATGCTGCTGCGGGTCGCCGCCCGGTACGCCTTCGTGATCGGCGTGGACGTCGGCGAGACCCGGGTCCGGGTCGAGCTGTTCGACTTCGCGATGACGCTGCTCGCCAGCGTCGAGTATCCGCTCGACCCGGCGCGTACCGAGCCGGACCTGGTGGCCGGGCACGTGCTGGCCGGCATCGAGGTGGTGACCGGCCGGGCCGGCGTGGCCACCGCCGACGTGCTCGGCGTCGGCATCGGCGTCTCCGGCGTGGTCGAGCAGGGCGACGAGGCCGTCGTGCACGCCCAGGCCCTCGGCTGGGACCGGGTGCCGCTGGAACGCCTCATCGGCGCCGGCACCGACCTGCCGCTGCACATCGACAACGGCGCGAAGACCCTCGGGCAGGCCGAAATGTGGTTCGGCGCCGGGCGTGGGGCCCGGCACGCCGTCTTCGCGCTGGTCGGGTCGGGCGTGGGCGCCGCCGTGGTGACCAACGGCGCCACCTATCGGGGCGCGTCCAGCAGCGCGGGGGAGTGGGGGCACACCACCCTGGTGTACGGCGGCCGGACCTGCCGGTGCGGCGCACGCGGCTGCCTCGAGGCGTACGTGGGCGCGGAGGCGATCATCGACCGTTACCGGGAGGCCCGTCGGGGACGCGCCGTTCCCGGCGAGGACGAGGAGTCCCAGCTCGCCGCGCTGGTCGCCGCCGCCGACAGCTCGGCCACCGCCCGCCGGGTGCTGGACGACACCGCCGGCTACCTGGGCGCGGGGGTGGCCAACCTGATCAACCTGTTCAACCCGGAGCGGGTGGTCCTCGGCGGGTGGGCGGCGATGGCGCTGGGCGACCTGCTGCCGGCCGTGCGCGAGGCCGCCGGCCGGCAGGCGCTGCGCCAGCCGTACGAGCAGGCGTCCATCGAACTGTGCCGCCTCGGCGTCGACGCGGTGGCCCTCGGCGCGGCCACCCTCCCGATAGCCCGCTTCCTCACCGCCGGCGGCGTCCCTCCCACCTGACCCCCTTCGCCCGTTGATCAAGAGGTTCGCGTCATCCCGGGCGCGGTTTCTGACGCCAACCTCTTGATCAACGGGAGTCAGCTCGGGCCGGCGGGACGGGGGTGGACGGGTGGGGCGGGGTGGAATTACACAAAATCTGATTCTCGGGATAAATAACGAAGTTATAGATCGATGTCTTGACGCCGCCGCAATCTCGCCGCAACACTCCTACGAGAGCGCTCTCCTCTCCCCGCGGCGTCGCATCGGCGGCACCACCCACGGCACCACGGGCGAAGACCGACCCCACCCGCACGGCGTCCGTAACGCCCTATCGACAGGCGATGTCATGACATCTCGTGCTACATCCGTACGCCCGCGTCCCCGGCGGCGGACCGTTCGGCACCTCCTCACCGGAGTCGCGGTGGCCCTGGTGGCAGCCCTGACCCCGGCGGTGGCCACGGCGCCCGCGCAGGCCGCCCCCACCCTGCTCTCGCAGGGCCGCCCGGTGACCGCCTCGTCCACCGAGAACGCCGGCACCCCCGCCTCGGCCGCGGTCGACGGCAACACCGGCACCCGCTGGGCCAGCGCCTTCAGCGACCCGCAGTGGCTCCAGGTCGACCTCGGCGCGCGGGCCACCATCAGCCAGGTCAACCTGCTCTGGGAGGGCGCCTACGGCCGCGCCTTCCAGATCCAGACCTCCGACGACGCCGCCACCTGGACGACGATCTACTCGACCACCACCGGCGCGGGCGGCACGCAGAACCTCACCGTGACCGGCGCCGGCCGGTACGTGCGGATGTACGGCACCGCCCGGGGCACCGCCTACGGCTACTCGCTGTGGGAGTTCCAGGTCTACGGCGAGACCGGCGGCGACACGTCCACCTGCGGCAGCGCCAACGTGGCGCAGGGCAGCCCGGTGACCGCCCCGTCCACCGAGAACGCCGGCACCCCCGCCTCGGCCGCCGTCGACGGCAACACCGGCACCCGCTGGGCCAGCGCCGCCAGCGACCCGCAGTGGCTGCGCGTCGACCTGGGCAGCACCCGCACCATCTGCCGGGTCACGTTGACCTGGGAGGCCGCGTACGCCCGGGCCTTCCAGCTCCAGACCTCCGCGGACGGGTCCACCTGGACCACGATCTACTCCACCACCACGGCAACCGGTGGCACGCAGAGCCTCACCGTCACCGGCACCGGACGCTACCTGCGCGTGTACGGCACCGCCCGGGGCACCGCCTACGGCTACTCGCTGTGGGAGGTGGCGGTCAACACGACCGGCGGCGGCACCACCGAACCCCCGGTCGGCACGACCGACCCGTACAACCCCAACCTCGGCGCGAACACGTACGTCTTCGACCCGAGCACCCCGACGTCGACGATCCAGAGTCGACTGAACACCATCTTCACCCAGCAGGAGACCAACCAGTTCGGCGCGCAGCGCTACGCCGTGCTGTTCAAGCCGGGCACCTACACCGCCGACGTCAACCTCGGCTTCTTCACCCAGGTCGCCGGCCTCGGCATGAGCCCCGACGACGTCAACCTCAACGGTCACGTCCGGGCCGAGGCGACCTGGTTCGGCGGCAACGCCACCCAGAACTTCTGGCGGTCCGCGGAGAACCTCTCGGTGACCCTGCCGTCCGGAGTCAGCGTGGAGCGGTGGGCGGTGTCGCAGGCCGCGCCGTACCGGCGGATGCACCTGCGCGGCGCGCAGAACCAGATCCAGCTCTGGAACGGCGGCGACGGCTGGTCCAGCGGCGGCCTGCTGGCCGACACCCGCATCGACGGCCTGGTCGTCTCCGGATCGCAGCAGCAGTGGTACTCGCGTAACAGCGAGTTCGGCAACGGCTGGACCGGCTCGGTGTGGAACATGGTCTTCCAGGGCGTCAACGGCGCTCCGCCGCCGAGCTTCCCCAACCCGTCGCACACCGTCATCGCGCAGACCCCGCAGGTCCGCGAGAAGCCGTTCCTCTACGTGACGGGCAGCGGCGAGTACCGGGTCTTCGTGCCCGCGGTGCGCACCAACTCCACCGGCACGAGCTGGTACAACAAGACCCCGGCCGGCTCGTCGATCTCGCTGTCGCAGTTCTTCGTCGTCCAGCCCGGCACCAGCGCGGCCACCATCAACGCCGCCCTCGCCCAGGGCAAGCACCTGCTCTTCACCCCGGGCGTGCACCACGTCACCGAGCCGATCCAGGTCAACCGGGCCGACACGGTCATCCTCGGCCTCGGCCTGGCCACCATCCAGGCCGACAACGGCAGCGTCGGAATGCGCGTCGCCGACGTGGACGGCGTCAAGGTCGCCGGCATCATGTTCGAGGCCGGCACCACCAACTCGCCGGTGCTGATGGAGGTCGGCCCGTCGGGCTCGTCGGCGAGCCACGCCGGCAACCCGACCTCGCTGCACGACGTGTTCTTCCGCATCGGCGGTCCGCTCGTCGGCAAGGCCACCAACACGCTGACCGTCAACAGCGACAATGTGATCGGTGACCACATGTGGCTGTGGCGGGCCGACCACGCCGCCCAGGGCGTGCCCACCGGGTGGACGCTGAACACCGCCGACACCGGGCTCACCGTCAACGGCGACGACGTCACCATGTACGGCCTCTTCGTCGAGCACTACCAGAAGTACCAGACCATCTGGAACGGCAACGGTGGGCGGACGTACTTCTACCAGAACGAACTGCCGTACGACGTGCCGAACCAGGCGGCCTGGATGAACGGGTCCACCCGGGGCTACGCCGCGTACAAGGTGGCCGACTCGGTGACCAGCCACCAGGCGTTCGGGCTGGGCAGCTACAGCTACTTCAACGTCAACCCCGCCGTGGTCGAGGAGCACTCCTTCGAGGTGCCGGTCAACTCGAACGTGCGCTTCACCAACATGGTCACCGTCTCGCTCGGTGGCGTCGGCACCATCAACCGGGTGATCAACAACGCCGGTGGCACCGCGAACGCCGCCAACCAGACGGTGTACCTGACGAACTACCCCTGACCGGGACGCCCGCGCCGGCCCGGTCGACTCATCTGACCGGGCCGGGGGGGGGGGGGGCCCGGGGCGGGGGAGCGTCGGGGGGCGGCGGGGGTGGCGGCGTCTGCCAGTGGGGCGGCCGGACGATCCCCTGCTACG